>CAZTND010000078.1:0-3037 GCA_964615285.1 uncultured Clostridia bacterium | reverse complement strand
AAACACCCCGTCCACAAAGTGCAGCAGCACTTCGCCGTTATTCGAGGTCGCTTCCACGGTCTGCGCGCGAAAATCGGCGTCCTCCGCAAACAGGCGGACGTCCTTGCCCTTTACCTCTACCTTGCCGCTGCCGACGGGCGCGACGTCGATGCGGCTGCTGCCAAATGTATAATAGACGCCCGGCCCGAGCATCTTTGCAAACTTTCCCTTCCTGAAGAGGAAGCCGCGGCTGCCCTCGCGCACTGCGGCAAATAGAATATGCCCGCCTCGACCGACCGTACACGGACAGTATACCACGGATATTTCCCTTTGTCAATGCCCGTGACGGAAAAAAAGCACAAAAAAAGAGTCCGGCAACGGCCGCACCCTCTTTCCTTATGTTTACGATAAAAATCAATACTGCGTTTCTTCCGCCTCTTCGGTCGTGGGCGCGTCGGCGCCGCGTTCCTGGATTTCGACGACGTATTTCTTGCTGTCGCGGGGCGTGGCGGCACGGACGAGCGTGCGCAGCGCCTTGGCGATCTTGCCCTGCTTGCCGATGACCTTACCCATGTCCGAAGGATCGAGCACGACGGTCACGACAATGGAGCGCTCCTTCTCTTCGGTCAGAAGCTCCACTTCGTCCTTTTTTTCGGCAAACTGATTGACGATATATCTGATGAGTTCCAGCATGTCAGCCCTCCCTTATCGCCCGATATTTCTTACTTCTTGGACTTTTTGCCCTTGGTCTTGGACGGGCTGAGTTTGTCCGATTTTTCCACAACGCCCGCCTTAACGAGAAGATTTTTGACCGTATCGGTGGGCTGGACGCCTTTGGAAAGCCAATCCTTGGCTTTTTCGGCCTCCATTTCCAGGAAAACGGGGTTGGACGTGGGGTGATATTTGCCCACGCAGTCGATGTACTCGCCCGTCGCCGCCTTGCGGCTGTCCACTACGACCACACGATACATGGGGTTCTTTTTGTCGCCCATGCGCATCAGTCTCATCTTTACTGCCATGATTTTTTACCTCCGGATTTCGTATATATTCATTAAAAATTTCAATGTCGAAAGTTATATCTTTGCCCCGTTTGCCGCGGGCATGCCCCGCGCCTTGCAGCCCTTTTGTCAGAAAGGCAGGCGATACCTGCCCTTGCCGCCCTTCATCTGCTTCATGAGCTGTTTGGCCTGATCGAACTGCCGCAGGAGCTGATTGATGTCCTGTATCTGCGTGCCGCTGCCCTGCGCGATGCGCTTTTTGCGGGAAGAGTTGATGATGCCGGGGTTTTCCCGCTCCTTGGGGGTCATGGAAAGAATGATGGCGCGCGTGCGCTCGATCCTCTTTTCATCGATGTCCTCCTCACGGATCTTCATCTTTGCCCCGGGGAGCATGCCCATCAGCGCGTTCACCCCGCCCATCTTCTTCATCATTTCAAACTGTTCGAGATAGTCGGAGAGGGTGAAAGAATTTTCGCGGAGCTTCTTTTCCATCTTTCTGGCGTCGTCTTCGGTGATCGCCTGCTGCGCCTTTTCGATGAGGGACAGGACGTCGCCCATGCCCAAAATCCTCGACGCCATGCGGTCGGGATAGAACGGTTCGAGGTCGGTCAGCTTTTCGCCCACGCCGATGAACTTGATGGGCTTGCCCGTGACCGCCTTGACGGACAGACACGCGCCGCCGCGGGTGTCGCCGTCCAGTTTGGTGAGCACCACGCCCGTGATCTCCAGCCGCTCATTGAAGGTCTTTGCCACGTTGACGGCTTCCTGTCCCGTCATGGCGTCCACGACGAGCAGCGTTTCGGTAAATTCGATCTGCTTTTTGATGTTCTCCAGCTCGCGCATGAGCGTTTCATCGATCTGCAAACGGCCGGCCGTGTCAAAGATGACGGTATCGTACCCCATTTTGCGGGCATATTCCACCGATTCCTTCGCCGTTCTGACGGGATCCTGCGTGCCGCGCTCGAACACTTCGACGCCCGCCTGACCGCCCACCACCTGCAATTGGTGGATGGCGGCGGGGCGGTAGATGTCCCCCGCGACGAGCAGGGGCCGCTTGCCCTGTTTTTTGAGAAGGATGGCAAGTTTGCCGCAGAGGGTCGTCTTGCCCGCGCCCTGCAAGCCGCACATCATGATGACCGTCGGCGGCCTGGAGTTGACCTCCAGCTTGGCATTGGTCGAACCCATGAGCGCGATGAGCTCTTCGTTGACGATCTTGATGACCTGCTGGGAAGGGTTGAGCGACTGCAAAATGTCCTGCCCCACCGCCTTCTCGGAGACCCCGGCGATGAAGTCCTTCGCCACGCGGATGTTGACGTCCGCTTCGAGGAGCGCCACGCGCACTTCGCGCATGGCGGTCCTGATCTCCAGCTCGGTCAGTTTGCCGCGCTTGGTCAGTTTGGAAAATATGTGATTCAATCTCTCCGAGAGAGAACCGAACAGCGCCATGTCTGCCCCCTTATTCCTCGATTTCTATGATCTCTTCTTCCCCGCCCGTGATGTCTTCGAGCGCGGAGAGCGCCTCTTCCCATTCGGGATGCGCCTTCTTCTGTTCCTCCGCCCAACGCCTGACGCGCGTCATGTAGAGGGAATAGGCGAGGCTCACCTCGTCGAGTGCCTTGGAAAAATGCAGCTTTTCCTCCGCCTCTTCGAGCTGTTTTCTGCACTTGTGCAGGCAGTCGGAAACGCTCTGGCGGGAAACGCCCTTTGTCTCGGCGATCTCCGCGGGGGAAAGGTCGCAATTGAAATAGAGATGGGTGATCTCGCGCTGGTTATCGGTCAACAGACCGCCGTATAAGTCCCACAGCCGCAGAAACTTCACGTCCTTCTGCATGAGCTGTCTGACTTCTTCCGCTTTGATGACCGTGCGTTGCATGATCGCCCTCCCCTGTCTTTGCCGTCCATTGTAACAGAAAAAAAAACGCCTGTCAAGCATTTTTACTTGACAGGCAAAAAATTTCGGCAATTCCGATCGCGCAGCGCCTTTTCCGATACTTGTTCATGATATCAATGCCCACAGGGAATAAAAATCAGAACGAATTCAATATGGACTGTACTTTCAA
>CAZTND010000077.1:0-3506 GCA_964615285.1 uncultured Clostridia bacterium | reverse complement strand
CGTCAATATGAACCGTATCGACAGGATCGAAGGGGATTACGTCGTCGTGGACGGGGAAAATCTCCTCATCAGCCGCCGCCGGCGCCGGGAATTCATAGAGAAGCTCTCCGCCTATCTCGGGGGGGGGGTAGGGTAGCTGTATGGGCTTTCTATTCGGATATGAATTTGTGGTGGATGAATTCGTGCTCGGGCTGTATGCCGCCGACCTGCTTCTCTGTTCGGTTCTGCCCCGCCGTTCTCGGTTCGCCTTGCGCCTGACGTTCGGCAGCCTGGTCTATTTTGCCGTGTGTTATCTGCTCTTGATGACGGATATGTCCGACGCCTTTTTGTCGGTTTCCGTTTTCGGGCTCATCTTCCTTTTAATGCTGGCGCTGTTCTTTTTCTGTTTCCGCCAGAATGTATGGAACATGCTTTTCATCGGCACGGCGACCTACGCCACGCAGCATCTCTGCTTCCAGCTCATCGATGTCCTGACGGACTGGCTCGACCGCGCGGTCGTCTGGCAGGGCGTCATCGCCGTGGCGCTCTGCATTCTGATCTATGTGTCCGTGTATACCTACGTCTACAAAGTCTTTACGGGCAAGGTCCGCGCGGACGAACTCCTGCTCGACAACAAGCGCATCATCATCCCCGCGGGGCTCGTCCTGCTCGTCACGCTGGGGCTGAGCATCGGCATGGGGTATCTGGGGGAGGATGCGGTGTTCGCGCGCCTCCTCTGCCGGCTGTATGCCATCGTTTGCTGCGTGCTCATCCTCCTTTTGCAACTGGGCAACCTCTCCGAGAGCGGGCTGCGGCGGGACTACGACACCATCCGCCGCATCCGGCGGGAGGAAGCGCGGCAGTACGATTTTTCGCGCAAGACCATCGAGGCGCTCAACGTCAAGTACCACGACATGCGCCACCAGCTCGCCGCGCTCAAGGGGGCGGTGGCGGAAGAGTACGTGCAGAAGCTGGAAAACATGATCTCCGATTACGATTCCCTCTTCCGCACGGGCAACAAGGCGCTCGACGTCGTTCTGACCGAAAAGAGTCTCCTGTGCGAGCATAGCGGCATCCGGTTCACCTGCCTTGCGGACGGCAGACTTTTAGCGGGAATGCAGGAAGAGGACGTCTATTCGCTTTTCGGCAACGCGCTGGACAACGCCATCGAGGGCGTTTCGCACGTCGGGGATCCCGCCAAAAAGGTCATCGGGCTCATCGTCCGCCGCGCGGGAAAGATGTGCTCCATCCACGTGGAGAATTATTTTGCGGCCAGGCTCGAATATGCCGGCGGCCTGCCGCTCACCACGCACGGCGACAAGGACGTCCACGGCTTCGGCATGAAGAGCATGCGCATGAATGCCGAAAAATACGGCGGGGCGATGCGCGTGCACACCGAGGACGACATATTTTACCTCGACATCCTTCTGCCCGCCCCGCCGGCGGAAGCCGCCCCGGCTGCGGACGGGGCGGCACAGGAAAAAACCGAATAGGCAGGCAAAAGACCTTTTGAGAAATACGTATTGATTTTCGATGCGTATTTTTTTATACTGTCCTCACACCGACGGCAAACGTCGGAAAAAATCTTGGAGGTACAGGAATGAAGGCAATCAAAAAGAGATACGGCGTTATCGGCATTGCGGTCATGGCAGTCCTGCTCGCGCTCATCATCGTGGCGGACGTGCTCTGCTCCCGCTATTTCACGACGATCACGCTGTTCTTCAAGGACACGTCGAAATCGACGAACACCGCGACCGATCTCACCGCGGAAGAGGCGGGCGCGCAGGGAGAGCAACTCTCTTACGACATCATGGCGGAGGGTACCGTTCTGTTGAAGAACGACAACAACGCGCTTCCCATCTCAGAGGATAGCGAAAAGAAGATCACCTTCCTCGGCGACGGCAGCATCAACCCGATGTACGCTTCGGCGGGCTCGGGCGCGACCTCGGGCGAATGCCCCACGTTCACCGAGGCGTTCGAGGCGGCGGGCTTCGAAGTCAACCAGGGGATGGTCGATTTCTACCTGAGCGTCTATGAAGCCGACGACGAAGAGGGCATCATCGGGCTCAACAGCCGCGACTTCACGGTCACCGAGCCGGCGCTGTCCGAATTCACCGCTTTCAATGCGGATATCTGGACGGAGGCGGCGGCATTTTCCGACGTCGCGGCGGTCGTCATCACCCGCGTCGGCGGCGAGGGGGACGACGAACCCATGGATATGTCCGCGCACGGCGGCTCTTCCGACTATCATTACCTCGAATTGCAGCCCAACGAAAAGGCGCTCATCGAACAGGCAAAGAGCCTGTTTGAAACGGTTATCGTCATCATCAATTCCTCGCATGCCATGGAATTGGGGTTCATCGACAACGAGGACGGTTCTCTGTCCAACCCGAACGCGACGGGCGACATCGACGCCTGCCTCTGGGTGGGCGCGCCCGGCTCCGGGCTGGAAGCCGTCGCGGACATCGTGGCGGGCGAAGTCAATCCCTCGGGACACCTGCCCGATACATATGCGTACGACCTGACCAGCGCCCCTTCGTATTACAATTTCGGGGACTATGCTTATGAAAATGTACCGCTTTCTTACAGTTTCTTCGGGTCGACGACGGACAGCTATCTGCACTATGTGTACTATCAGGAGGGCATCTACGTCGGGTACCGTTACTATGAGACCCGCTTCATCGGCACGGACAACGTGTACACCGATGAGGAAGAGGCCGCCTATCGGGAAGTGGTGCAGTTTCCGTTCGGCTACGGCATGAGCTACACGACGTTCGACCAGCAGCTCAACTCCGTCACGCGGGACGGCGAGGAGATCGTATTTTCCGTCACCGTCACCAACACGGGGGACGTCGCGGGCAGAGACGCGGTGGAGATCTATGTCACGCCGCCCTACACCAACGGCGGCATTGAAAAGTCCGCGGTCGTGCTCGCCGCGTTTGCCAAGACGGACGAACTCGAACCCGATGCCAGCCAGACCCTCGAACTGAGGATGGATTTCGAAGAGCTTGCCTCTTACGATTATGAAAACAACGAGAGCTACGTGATCGAAGAGGGCGACTACATTTTCAGCCTCCGTTCGGACGCGCACACCGTGTTCGTCCATGACAGCGAGGAGCAGACGTATACTTTCCATCAGAGCGAAACGGTCATCTACAACGAGGAGAACGACGGCAAGCGCCCCTCCGACGAGATCGTCGCTACCAATCAGTTCGACTTCGTGACGGAAGGGGACGGCCGGTTCAACACTTCCGCCGCGCCCATCCTCACCCGTGCGGACGGCGATTGGTCGGAACTGACCACGCTCATGGCGGTCGGCAACCGCGCCAACGCAGGCTACAATGCGCCCGATGCTCTGATAAACAGCACGACGTCCTATGACAGCGGCTACGGCGCGGCGGAATCGGGCACCGAACTTGTGCTCAACAACGACGAGGAAGTCGTCACCGGGCGGTCGGACGGTATGCTCTTCGACATCACCGACATGAAGGGCGTGGCTTACGACGACCCCGTCTGGCAGGATTTCA
>CAZTND010000076.1:0-3796 GCA_964615285.1 uncultured Clostridia bacterium | reverse complement strand
ATCAAGGGGTTTCGCCCCTTGCCCCCACCAAAGGGTCACTTCTCGGGCGAAAAACGATCATTGATCGTTTTTCGAGTAGCTCACCCCTTGGAACCCCGAGTTGTGCGTGCGTGCCGCCCCGCGCGATCCTTTTTTGCCGATCGGCGAATGCTTTGCATAAACGATTGACGGAACGGGCGGAAAGTTGTATAATAGAGGGGCTGAGGCAAAGATGAAAGAATAAAAGCGGGAAAATGGGAACCGGAAGATAAAATTTTCAAGGATGGTGACAAATCGGAAATGATCACGAATCTCAAGGAAATCAAGTTGTTTACAGGCAATGCCAACCGCCCGCTGGCGGAAAAGATCGCCAAAAAACTCGGCGTGCGGCTGGGCGACATGGAGCTGAACACCTTCTCCGACGGCGAGATCAACTGCAACATCAAGGAATCTGTCCGCGGCAGGGATGTCTTTATCATTCAGTCCACGGCGCTGCCCGTCAACGACAGTCTCATGGAACTGCTCATCATGATCGACGCCATGAAGCGCGCCAGCGCCGGCCGCGTCACGGCAGTCATGCCCTATTTCGGCTATGCCCGGCAAGACCGCAAGGCGCGCGCCAGAGATCCCATCACGGCGAAACTGGTGGCAAACCTGCTCACCGGTGCGGGGGCGGACAGGGTTCTCACCATGGATCTTCACGCCGACCAAATCCAGGGATTTTTCGATATTCCCGTCGATAACCTGCACGGTTCTCCCATTTTAATGGATCATTTTGCCGCAAAGGGGAACGTCGAATGCGTCGTTTCGCCCGATGTCGGCAGCGTCAAACGCGCGCGTAAGGTCGCCGAAACGCTCGGCGTCCCGCTCGCCATCATCGACAAACGCCGCCCCAAGGCCAACGTCATGGAGGTCATGAGCATCATCGGCAATGTCAAGGACAAAAAATGCCTCATGATCGACGACATGATCGACACGGCGGGCACCATCTGCCAGGGCGCGCAGGCGCTCAAAGATGCAGGCGCAACGGGGGTCTATGCGGGCTGTACGCACGGCGTACTCAGCGGCCCCGCCATCGAACGGCTGGAAAATTCGGTCATCGATCAGGTGGTCTTTCTCGATACCATCCACATCCCCGCCGAAAAGATGCTCAAAAAGTTCAAGATCCTCTCCACGGCGGACATCTTCTCCCGCGCCATCGACACCATCTATATGGACAAGCCGATGAGCCGCCTCTACGATTAAAATTTCACATAAAAACGCAGCAAGCGGTCGCTTTTACGGGCGGCCGCTTGTTTTTTTTAGATCGTTATTTTAGGGGTATCCGTCGCCGATTGCCAAAAGGCAAGGGCGAAAAGGATGCCGGAAACGTTGCGGGCCTCCGAAAATCGCGCCCCGCGCGCAAAGCCTGCTTTTTTTCTTTATCAGAGAAATATCGCCCCTATCACCCCGCCGATGAGGAGAAAATAGAGAACGACAAGAACGGCGGATAAAATCACGCTGATCAGCGCGCCCTTGCCCGCGCTCTTCGCTCGCAGCGGGTAGTCTTCTTTCCATACAAGATACAAAATCAACCCGACGATCGGGAAGATAAAACCGAGCACGGCATATCCCGCACTCCTTTTGTCCCCGTTTCCGCCTCTTCCCGTGCGCGTCCCGCAATAGGGGCACGCGACGGCGCCGTTCGGAAGTTCTCTTCTGCAGTTTTTACAAAACATTTTCTATATCCTCCTGGTTTCCCGGATATTTCGTTCGGGAAACTTTTTCTATGGAAATAATTATATAGGAAAAAAACCTATAAGTCAAGAATTTTATAGGATAATATCCTATAATTTTACAAAAAACGGAGAATAGGGATATGGAAATCGCTAAGATCGTCGGGGAAAATCTGCGGCTGGCGCGCAAGGCCAAGGGCATGACGCAGCGGCAGATAGCGGCGGAACTGCATAAATATCAGTCCGATTACAGCGAATATGAAACGGGCAGGGTACAGCTCGATTACGAGAAGATCGTCTATCTCTGCCGCCGGCTGGACATCACGCCCAATGAATTGTTCGGGTTCGATTGAGCGCGCTTCGGCAGTTTTGCCGAGGGCGTTCCGCCCGTCGATGGTTCTCTTAAAGCAAGGCAAAGCCTTGCGCAATATGGGATTCCAAAGGGACGTTGTCCCTTTGGTGAGGTCAAGGGGTGAAACCCCTTGGTAATCGGACACTTAAAGCAAGGCAAAGCCTTGCGCAATATGGGATTCCAAAGGGACGTTGTCCCTTTGGTGAGGTCAAGGGGTGAAACCCCTTGGTAATCGGACACTTAAAGCAAGGCAAAGCCTTGCGCTATTTTTTATCGCCCGACGGGCGATTGATGCGGGAGGGCGTGTCCGCGTCGGACGCGGCGCACGCGTCGCTTGAAAAAGGCCATTTGATTTACAAGGGGCTTCGCCCTCTGCGCTTCCATAAAAAAACGGCGGGCCGTCACTGCGGCTTGCCGTTCTTTCGTCTGTCTGCGGGTATTCTCTTTACATTATTATATATAATATTATAGGGGCGGGATAAAAGGACGCCGCTTTCCGCCCATCGGGCGGCCGTCACGGTTCGTTTGCGCCGTCTTTATCGCTTTGGGTCGGTTCCCGCTTCGGCGCCGGGGCGAAGAAGTCTCCCGGCGGGGGAGGGGGATTTTCCCGCTCCTCCTGTTTTCGCTGCAATGTTTTGAACAGCGCGGCAAGCCCGAAGAGGGCTGCGGCGGCCAGGGCGCACAAAATCGCCCAGCCGATGCCCAGGTATATCCCCAGGAACACCACGGGCACGACGCATGCGACGCTGAGGATCGTAAAAATGATGCGCAAGATCTTGAACATGGCGGTCCTCCTTGTTTTTCGTTGGTTGCGATCCTTAAAAATTGTAGCATAGATCTGTGAAAAATACAAGATATTGTGTGTTCAAAAAAGTCAAAAAAAATTTAAAAAAATCGTCGAAAAACGGTTGACTTTCATCGGCCGTATGTGATATGATAGGCAAGCTGTCGCAAGCGGAACGCGCGGCGCCCGCAACAGTATCGCAAAATTGCCGAAACGGTCGGCTTTGGAAAAAGTTGAAAAAACTTTGAAAAAAGTCGAAAAAAACGTTTGACAAAGATCAGCAATTGTGGTATGATGTACAGGCTGTCGCAAGAAGAGACCGCATTTTGGGCGAAGTAACGAGCAAAAAATCGTGAAAAGTTCGAAAAAGTCTTAAAAAATGCTTGACAAGAGCAAAAAGATATGATAGAATGTCTAATGCTCACACCCGCGAGGGCGATGGCGCCGGGCTGTTGCTCGGTTCAAGAAGATTAAAAACAGAATAGAAAGAAATGATTTTTATGAGCAAATTATGCAATAAAAAAGTTTCTGTCAAAATCTTTTGAGAACTAAAGTACTCAAAAACAAGTCAGCAAAGATAACTAATTTTAGTTAGAGCCGTCTGGAGTAATTTCCGGACTTTAAGCAATTAAACTTAAGAGTTTGATTCTGGCTCAGGATGAACGCTGGCGGCGTGCTTAACACATGCAAGTCGAACGGGTGTAGCAATACATCAGTGGCGGACGGGTGAGTAACGCGTGAGCAATCTGCCCATATCTGGGGAATAGCGGCTGGAAACGGCCGGTAATACCGCATGGCACCATAGAGAGGCATCTCTCAGTGGTTAAAGATTTTATCGGATATGGATGAGCTCGCGTCCTATTAGGTAGTTGGTGAGGTAACGGCCCACCAAGCCTGCGATGGGTAGCCGGCCTGAGAGGGTGATCGGCCACATTGGAACTGAGACACGGTCCAAACTCCTACGGG
>CAZTND010000075.1:0-4572 GCA_964615285.1 uncultured Clostridia bacterium | reverse complement strand
TAAGAACCGCCCTTGTGTTTTCGTTCGGTCAACACACAGGGGCGGTTTTTTGATGCACCGGATGCGCCCGCTTCAAAAAATTTTTTTGAAAAACATGCAAAAAATAATTGACATTGTGTCATTTTTATAATACAATACAGTTACCGACACAGTGTCAGTATTAAAAAATGATGCCGCGCAGAAATAAACCGTAAGGAGAAGTTGTATGAAAAAGAATGTAGGATCTATGCTTGCGCTGTACCCCCATGCCCGTCGCGGTGATCGGGGCAATGAACGGAGAAAAACCCACCTGGACGCTCGTTGCGCACATGGGGGATCATCGGGCATGCCCTGGAAACAGTGTATGTCGCGCACGAAAATATTCATCCCTGCACCGGCTGCGTGCATTGCGGATATGAAGGGCCATGCGAACAAAAGGACGGCATGGACGGCATCCGCCGCAAAATTTTAAGCGCCGACATGGTGGTCTTTGCCACCCGCTGTATTATTACGGCATGAGCGCGCAGCTCAAAACGCTCATCGACCGCTTCTGCGCGTTCAATGCCGGCCTGACGCGCAGGCATATGAGATCGGCGCTGCTTGCCGTGGCGTGGAATGACGATGATTGGACGTTTGCGGCGATAGAAGCGCATTACAGAACGCTCGTCCGCTATCTCGATTTCAAAGACATGGGCATGGTTCTGGGCGGCGGATGCGGGACGCCCGCCATGACGGCAAGTTCCGGTCACATCCGGCAGGTCTACGAGCTTGGCAAAAATCTCAAATAGTAAGGAGAACATCATCATGGAAAAGAAATACCCTAAAATTGCATTCGGAACCTGGTCATGGGGCGTGGGGAGTGCCGGCGGCGACGAAATTTTCGGCAACCATCTCGGCGTAAAGGAACTCCGCCCCGTATTCGACGCCGCCATGAAACATGGCTTCAACCTGTGGGACAGCGCCGTCGTCTATGGCATGGGTGCATCGGAAAGCATTCTCGGCACGTTCACCAAAGAATATCCGCTTTGCGCCCGTGACAACGGTTTTACGCCGTTTGTTTCCATGCAGAACCACTATAATAGGAAACGGGCGATATTCTCGTCGTATATTTTTCCAACACGGGCAACACCGAACGGATAGCGCAGATCGATTTTGCGGGCAACCTGCATTTTACGTCTTCGCAGCTCTCTTCCGCGCAAACGCGCGTTGCCGCATGGCTGTCAGAGATCGGAATGATCGAATAGTGATATAAAAATAGTGATATAAAGGAGTGAAATCATGCAAGGAAAGACCATTATAGTATATTTTTCCGCAGAGGGCACGACCGCAGCGGCCGCAAAAGCGGTCGCCGCCGAACTGCACGCGGATATTTTTGAGATCAGGCCCGTCGCGCCCTATACTGCCGCCGACCTGAATTGGATGAACAAGAAGAGCCGCAGCTCGCTTGAAATGGCAGATCCGGACAACCGCCCCGCAATGTCGGAGAATACAGATATTGCCGGGTACGACAATATTTTGCTCGGTTTTCCCGTCTGGTGGTATGTCGAGCCGCGCATCGTGGATACGTTCCTCGAAAGCCATGACTTTTCGGGCAAAACGGTCATTCCGTTTGCCACGTCCGGCGGCAGCGGCATCGAACGCGCGGAAGCAAGGATGAAGGCGCTGTGCCCTGCGGCGCATTGGCGGGAGGGAAAGCGGGTCACGCCCGGCACCGCCGCGGCATGGGCAAGACAGTTATGAAAAAGTTTCGTCGCATGTTCCTGCTCGCGGCGGCGGTCATGGTCATTGCTTTTGTCCTGCCGTTGTCCTTTGCCGGCTGTACGGGCGGCAACGCGGGCATCGCTTCGGAGGGCGCACAGGGCGACCCGCCGCTTTCCGAAGAACTACCGGGATCGGGGCCGTCGGGCCCGGCAGGAACGTCTGACGGCAGGAGGCCGGAGAGGAACATATGATCATTCTGACAGTCAACGGACGGGAAATCGATGTTGCGTGGGAGGATAACGCGTCCGTAGAGGCACTGGCGTCTCTGTTGGCGGCGGAAGGGGCGATCACCGTTCAGACGAGCCGTTACGGCGGCTTTGAACAGGTCGGCTCGCTCCCGCAGAGCCTTCCGTCGGAAGATACGCGCATGCAGGCGGTGGCTGGCGATATCATGCTCTATACAAGCCGCTCCATCGTTCTTTTCTATGGCACAAACACCTGGTCGTACACGAGGCTGGGGCGGATGAGCGGGCTGACGGCGGGCGAAATCACGGCGCTGCTCGACGTGCCGGGCACGGAAATCGTTCTTTCGCCGGCATAATCATTGACACGGCGTTAGCAAATGGTTATAATAGAGTGGACTGACGTTTTGCGAGGTGGTACATGCCCAAAGTGACACAAGAACAGACAAATGCAAGAAGGGAAGAGATCATAAACGCCTGTGCGGAGTTGTATGAAACGACGTGTTTCAAAGAGCTGACGCTCAAAGATATAGGAAAGGCGACTTCCTTCACGCGCACTTCCATCTATAACTATTTTCAGACAAAGGAAGAGATATTTCTCGCGCTGTTGGAGCGGGAGTACGACCGCTGGAACGACGACCTGTCCGCGATTTTGGAGGAGAACGAGCGCCTGTCCGCAGAAGAATTTGCCGATAAACTCGCGCATTCGCTGGAAAAACGGGAGCGCCTGCTGAAGCTCATGTCCATGAATCACTACGACATGGAGAGCAGCAGCCGCATCGAAAATCTTACGGAATTCAAGTGCTCTTACGGAAGATCGCTGCAGCTCGTCACGCGCTGCCTGGAAAAGTTTTTTCCCGCGACGGGCTTGAACGAAGTGCAGAATTTCATCTATGTTTTCTTCCCGTTTATGTTCGGGATCTATCCCTATACCTATGTGACGGAAAAGCAGCGGGAAGCGATGAAAAACGCAAAGGCAGAATATGTTTTCCTGACGATATACGAGATCACCTTTTCCTGCGTCAGAAATTTGCTGCGGGGGCATTAGTGCGCCGTCGCTTTTTTTCGCCCGACCGCTCACCTTGTCGGAGGACTCACGCCCGAAACGGCCGTGGGTCCTTTTCGGTGCCTGGCAAAACATCCCGAAGAGAAATGATATGCCCCCAAAAGTCTATCCGACTTTTGGGGGCATATCATAGCGGATGGGGGCCTTTTGCTATATCCGGCCTTCCGAACGCAGTTTTTTCATGTGATAATAGAAGTTGCACCGCTTCAATCCCGAAAGAGAAAGGGTGTCGTTGAGCGATATCTTCCGATCGGCGTATTGCCGGACGACGGAAACGAAAGCGTCGGTATATGTTTTTTGCGGGCGGCCGAAACGGACGCCGCGTTTTTTTGCGGCAATAATGCCCTCCCGCTGCCGCCGGCGTATGTTCGTCCTTTCGTTTTCGGCGACAAAGGAGAGCACTTGCAGGACAATGTCGGAAATGAACTTTCCGACCAGCGTTTCCGCCTTCGTGCGCGTATCCAGCAGGGGCATGTCCAGCACCAGAATGTCCGCGCCGATTTCATTGGTGATGTTGTTCCATTCAAAGATGATTGCGTTGTAGTTGCGGCCGAGCCTGTCGATCGATTTGACGATAACAAGGTCGCCCCTTTTCAGTTTCCGCATCAATTTCCGATAATTTTCCCGTTCAAAATCTTTGCCGCTCTTTCTGTCGACGAAGATATTTTTTTTCTCCAACCCGAATGCCGCAAACGCGTCCAATTGCCGCGCGACGTTCTGATCCTGCGCCGATACCCGTGCATAACCGTATGTAGCCATTTGATATTCTCCTTTTGAAATAAATGATTTCATATAGATAGAATACCACGAATAGGGCGCAATACGGGGCAAAATAAAGTATAAAAAAAGCAACTTTTTTCCAACACATTATTTTTTGAAAAAATAATGCATTTACGGCACGTTTTCTATTATATTATATCTTTTTTTGATTGTCAATAGGGGTTTGGAAAAAAGTTTGCTTTTTTCAGACGGGAGGATGACGGCACGATTTCGGAAGGAGGTGAAACAAGACGGGGCGGCGTGAAACAATGAAACGATAGAAACCCGATCGCGCGTGCGATGCGGTATATATCGTCAGGAAGTGAAAACAGTGTGTTTCAGAAAAAGACGATCGGGACATGGGTCGTCTATGGTATCGTAAAAATTATCATTATTATTTCAAGGAGATAAAGTTGAATGACAATTAAAATGAAAAGAGCGATTGGTTTTCCGGTGATTGCGCTTCTCGTGATTGTTCTCGTTGCGGCAAACGTTGCGGCGTATCTGTTCTCTACAGCCATCACGGCCATTCTCGTCGGGAACGGCGTGGATTTCAGCGGGGAAGAGACGCAGCAGGCGTTGGCAGAAAGCGATGCGCTCGTGCGGATGCTTGCGGAAGACAGCGTTGTTCTGTTGAAAAATCAGGAGGACGAAGACGGCGAAACGGCTCTGCCTTTGGAAGAGGACGAGCTGAAAGTCAATCTCTTCGGATTCAGCGCCTATGACCCTACGGACGCCGCCTCTTTCGACGGGTTCCTGATGAAGGGCATCGGCAGCGGTTCTTCCACCATCAGCGAGAGCAAGGCCGTGACCTTGGAGGACGCC
>CAZTND010000074.1:0-4651 GCA_964615285.1 uncultured Clostridia bacterium | reverse complement strand
GCGCCCGAACCCGTCGCGGCACTCGTACCCGCGCCTGTACCCGAAGAGGAACCCTGCGAACCCATCGAAGGGGAAGACGCCGACGCATTCTTGCAGGGACTTACCCCTGCCGGCAAGCGGGAGTTCAAAAAGGTATTCTTGCAGGGCAACGCCCCCGAGTATCTCCCCGCTTACAATATCGGCGGCGACAACTCCTCTTTCTTCGACATGCTCTTCGTCTATCTCGGCAAAATCCGTTCGGTGATTTCCGACGATTTGCTCGGCAACATTTACGACTTTATGATGGCGAACAAATAATCGCCGTCGGACAAAAACGCCCGCATTTCTGCGGGCGTTTTTTTGTTTGATTTGCGGGCGGTTCGCAAGCGGTTCCGCGGTTGCATTGAAAAACGGGACAGCCGATGCGGGGTATAAAATTATGGAAAAAAATTATCCTCTTTATAAGCAATGCAAATACACAAAAATCGCCGATTTTACATGTTTTTCACATGAAAAACTTGACATTCGGGCGATTTTTACGCTAAAATGAAAATGAACTCTATCCGGCGGCTTACAATGCCGAACGGCCGACGTATGCCGCCGAAAAATACAGGGAGGACTAATTTTTGCTGAAAGTATTGCTGATAAAACTCAAAGAAGCGCTGACGTCCGTCCTGCCCGTGTGCCTGATTGTCGTCATTCTCAATTTCACGCCTCTCATCGATCTGTCCGCCGAAGAGATCGGCACATTTCTGGTGTGTTCCCTCTTCCTGATCTTGGGGATCGGGCTCTTCAATCTGGGCGCGGACCTCGCCATGACCCCCATGGGCGAACAGGCAGGCTCGGGACTGACCCGTTCGGGCAGCATGAAACTGCTTCTCATCGTCTGTTTTGCCATGGGCGTGCTCATCACCGTGGCGGAGCCGGATCTCTCCGTGCTCGCCACGCAGGTTTCCGGGTTCATCGACGGCACGGCACTCATCATCACGGTGGGCGTGGGCGTGGGCATTTTCCTCGTCCTCTCCATTCTGCGCATGATCTTCAAAAAGAGCCTGTCCGCCCTCCTGATGTTCTTCTACATGTTCCTCTTCATGCTGGCGGCGTTGGCGGTCGTGCTCGATAAATCCGACTTCCTTGCCCTCGGCTTCGACTCGGGCGGGGTGACCACGGGCCCCATCACGGTCCCCTTCATCATGGCGCTCGGCGTGGGCGTGGCGGCGTCCCTCGGCGGCAAGGAAGCCAGCGAAAACAGTTTCGGGCTGGTCGCCATGTGCTCCATCGGCCCCATCCTCGCCGTCATGATCCTCGGGCTTGTCTCCTCGGGGGAGATGAGCTATGAACTGCCCGATTATTCCCTGACCGCCATTTCCGAACTGCCCGCGACCATTCTGGACGTGATGGGCGAAGTCGGCCTGGCGCTCGGTCTCATCGTGCTCTTCTTTGCGCTGATACAGATCTTCATCCTGAAACTGCCCAAGCGCAAGATCCTGCAGATCGCCGTGGGCATCGTGTATACCTTTGTGGGGCTGGTCATCTTCCTGACCGCCGTATCCGTCGGGTTCATGCCCATCGGCTATAAAATGGGGACGGAACTGGCGGCAAACCCCGCCCTGCTCGTCGTTTTCGGCTTTGTTTTGGGATTCGTCGTCGTCCTCGCCGAACCGGCCGTACACGTCCTGAACAAACAGGTCGAAGGCATCACGAACGGAACGGTCAGCCGCCGCTCCATGCTCATCGCCCTCTCGATCGGCGTGGGCATTTCCATCGGGCTCTCCATGCTGCGCATCGTCTTTGACTTCAATATCCTCTACTATCTCGTGCCGGGATATTTTCTCTCGCTGGGGCTCTCCTTCTTCGTCCCCAAGATATACACGGCGATCGCCTTCGACTCGGGCGGCGTGGCGAGCGGCCCGCTGACGTCCACCTTCATCCTGCCCTTTGCCATCGGCGCATGCGTCACCCTGCAGGGTGCGGAGAGCGTGATGGCGGACGCCTTCGGCGTGGTGGCAATGGTCGCCATGACGCCGCTCATCACCATTCAGCTTTTGGGCTTCCATGCCGTCGTCACGCAGAGAGTGCGCGAAAAGATTGCCATGAAACGCATTCTGGACGCCGACGACGAACAGATCATCAACTTCATGTAAGGGGGACACCATGACCGAAACAAACACCCTTTCGACACAGAAACAGAGGACGGAAGAAGAGACCGTCCGCCGCGTATCGGTACGCGGCAAAATCAGACAGCGCGTTGAAAAACGACGGGAGAACGTCACGGCAAAACTGACGCCGAAAAAACTCAAACTGCTGATCGTCATCGTCAACAAGAACAAGACGGAATTTTACATAGACCTTCTGCAATCGTTTGAGATCAACATGCAATTGTGCATGCTCGGCGAAGGCACGGCGACCTCGGAGACGCGGCACATGCTGGGATTGGAGGATTCCGAACGGGTGATCATCTTCAACCTGGTACGCGAAGATCGGGCAAACGAAGCGCTGGACGTGCTGGAAGAAAAGTTCCGCACCGTGCGCGGCGGCAAAGGCATTGCCTATACCGTGCCCCTGACCGGCATGGTGGGCGTGGCGATCTACCAATTTTTGAGCAATCACCGCATGGCGCGGGAGGAGAAGAAATAACATGGAATTTCAGCATGAAATGATTTGCTGCATCGTCAACGCGGGATTTTCCGACGCAGTGATGGACGCCGCCAGAGAATTCGGCGCGCGCGGCGGCACGGTCGTGCCCGCCCGCGGCACCGCCAATCCCGAAGCGGAGAGCTTTTTTCACATTACCGTGCAACCCGAAAAGGAGATGGTCATGATCATCGTGCCCGCCGCCATCCGGGACGACATTCTGCACGCCCTCTATAAGGCAGTCGGGCTGAATACCCCCGGACAGGGCATCGCCTTCTGCCTGCCCGTCGATCGGGCGATCGGCCTCTCCGCCGAAGAAAAAACGGACGGGGAACGGGAAAAAGAAACGGAAGCGCAACAGGCAAAGCAGGATTGAAGGGCTTCCCCCTGCCTTTTCCCTGCCTCTGTCCGAGCCCAAAGAACTTATCCTTTTCCCCATGCCGTCCGACATGTGCATCGGGATGCATTTTGAATTTTTTGCAAAAAAAGCCCCTTCCGCGAGCCGCTGTGCCGCAGAAGGGGCTTTTTTGTTAATGAATTATTTCGTATAAATATTCTATCGAGGGCCATATGGCGGTGCTTCCCCCGGAGCCGCTGATCGTGTCCCGCAAAGACACATAAATGTGATATAAATACATGTACTGATCCTCCCTCAAATAATCTCTTCCAATCCATCTCCCCGAACCCCCCGAGGAGGCAGTGATTTCAACCTGATAAAGGATTCCGTTGTACCGGAAGGTGTCTGAAATGCCCTCCGCTAAATCGACCTTTTCCGTTTCCGTTGTCCAAAGAAGCTCTTCCCTCGTCTCGTCAAAAAGGCTGACGGTAACAGAATCTCCGTTTATACCGACGACGGCGCGCATAGTAACCGTATCTGGCAATCCATACACCAATTCTTCATACGTCCCGTCGACATTCTGATACCCGGCAAGATACCTGATACCCGTCAAATCGGTCAGTTCGATCGTTTCGTAATGAAAGTTCAGGCGGACGTTCATCGAAAGCGCTCCGATCTCTTCCCACTGTTCGACGGACAAATAGATGCCCAAACCCGTCGGCGTTTTGTCCTCGTCGAAATACAGCACGAAACATTCCTCGTTGTCGTATGCCTCCCACGCCGCCGTCTTTGCGTCATACCATTCCGTAAACGCACTGCCGAGCGTTTCCTCTTCCGCCACGTTGCAGCCAAAGACGGACAACAGGCTTTCCAGCCAGAAACGCGGCGTCAGCCATTCCCGATCCAGCTCCGTTTCTCCCATCGCCGCGACGACGTCCTCGACAATCTGCGGCAACGCCGCAATGCAGTCGCGCAGATAGCCGCCCGCCGAACGCCCCGCAGGCGCTTCGGGCAATATCCCGTCAAAATCGACCGCCGCGAGGGCTTCGAGCGATATTTCGTCCGCAAAGCCCTCCGCAAACAGGCACTTGAACGCGACCTTAAACAGCTTTTGCATGTCCGGCGCCTTATCGTCGGCAAACAAATAAGAAGTCAGACTGACAATTTCGGAGAGCTCTGAAAACTCTTCGCAAGTCATTTCCGGATTGGCGTCCACCTTTTCCAGAATTCCGTTCAGAATTTCCGCCAACAGGTCGGCGCATTCTTGTATCGAGTACGTCAACGTATAACCGGAGCCGTCCACGTCCGCCTCCCCGCCGAAGAAAGAAGGTAGCTTTTCGACGGCGGCAAGCAGAACGCCAAAGCCGTCCAAATAATTTTGCCGCTCCTCGCCGACGCCGCTCGTTATCAAAAAACTCTCCGATATCCAACTGATGGAAAGCTTGTCCCCTGTAATTGTGTCTTTATTGGCAGAGATATATTCACGCACAGCGGCAATATTTTCCGCCGCGGAAGCTCCCTCGGAGATATATTCAGAACTACTGACCGAAGGCACATAGCACACATAGCAATCATATCCGTATGCGCCTTCTAAAAAATCCGCGTCGCGAATAAAACCGCAACGCACGGAGGACGAGTTCTGAAAAAGGTATGCATCCGCCGAAAAAACACCCTCTTCGTTCCAGGTTGCGGCGGCTTCAA
>CAZTND010000073.1:2317-4765 GCA_964615285.1 uncultured Clostridia bacterium | reverse complement strand
ATAATATATAGACGGCTCGAGGCCGTCCGCAAGCCGCGGGCAGGGGCAAACGGGCGGGCGAAGCCCGTGCAAAGCCGCATAAAGTTTTCAAAAAGACGTCCGCGGGCGAAAAACGGGCGGAAAATGACGGAAAAGGAGGCGGGGCGTGGTCAAAAAGCGTGAAAAGAGGTATAAAAGGGCGGGCAAAGGGGCATAAAAGGCACGAAAGGCGCAAAAAACCGAAAAAATCCGAAAAAAGCATACAAAAACGTTTGACAAGGCGTTGACTTTCCTCTATAATGAATAAGCTGTCTGACTATGCGTATAGGGTTGAAGCGTGAAGTTACTGCAAATCCGAGGTTCCCAAAACCCGCCTCGGCAGATAATTTACGCCGACAAAAGTGGAAGCGAGACTTCTGCGACTAACCGAGTTTTGGCAAAGACGCCGGGACAACGAGCGTTTTTATTTACGTCAAGACGCGATACGCACGGATATGTTGACAGGATAAAACAAAGTTAGTATAAAAAAATTCAAGGAGTAAGACAGAAATATGGCAGGACAGAAAATCAGGATCAAGTTGGCGGCATACGAACACGAACTCGTCGATCAGGCGGCGAAGCGCATTGTGGAGACCATGCAGAAGAGCGGGGCAAAAATTTCCGGCCCCATTCCGCTGCCCACCGAAAAGGAAGTGGTCACCATTTTGAGGAGCCCCCACAAATACAAGGATTCGCGCGAGCAGTTCGAGCTCAGAACGTATAAGAGGATCATCGACATCTATTCCCCCAACGCGAAACTGCTCGACTCCATCCACCTCCCCGCGGGCGTGGACGTTAAGATCAAACTCTGACCGATACGGATACTTGCAAGGGCAGGTATCGTAGAGAAATAAAAAAATTTTTTCGGAGGTGAACTTTATTTATGGCAAATAAAGCAATCATTGGCCGTAAGGTGGGCATGACCCAGATGTTTACGGCGGACGGGAAGATGCTTCCCATCACGGTAGTCGAGGCGGGTCCCTGCCCGGTCGTACAGGTAAAGACGGTGGAAAAGGACGGCTACGCCGCGCTCAAACTCGGTTTCATCGAGACCAAGGAACAGGCGCTCAACAAGCCCGAACTGGGACAGTTCAAAAAGGCGGGCGTCAAGCCGCACAAAGTGTTGAAGGAAGTCAAAGTGGATGACGCGGAGAGCTTCTCCGTGGGCGACGTGCTCAAAGCGGACGTGTTCGCCGCGGGCGACAGGGTGGACGTTTCGGGCGTCACCAAGGGCCACGGTTTCTCGGGCGTCATCAAGCGCTGGAACCAGCACAGGCTCAAAGAGACCCACGGCGTCGGCCCCGTGCACAGGGAACCCGGCTCCATGGGCGCCAACTCCAGCCCCAGCCGCGTGTTCAAGCACAAGAACCTGCCCGGCCAGTACGGCGTGGAGAACGTGACCATCCAGAACCTCGAAGTGGTCAAGGTGGACGCGGCGCGCGGCGCGCTCTTCATCAAGGGCGCCATTCCCGGGGCAAAGGGCAGCGTTGTGACGGTCGCGACCAGCGTCAAGAGCAAATAAGGAGAGTGAAGAACGATGCCGAATATTAAAGTATACGATATGAAAGGCGCCGAGGTCGGCGAGATGACGCTTGCCGACGACGTGTTCGCTGTGGAATACAACGAAGCCCTGATCCATCAGGCGGTCGTCACCTATCTCGCCAATCAGAGGCAGGGCACGAAGGGCACGCTGACCAGAAGCGAAGTCGCAGGCGGCGGTATCAAGCCCTGGAGACAGAAGGGCACCGGCCGCGCCCGTCAGGGCTCCATCCGTTCCCCGCAGTGGCGGCACGGCGGCGTGGTCTTTGCTCCCAAGAGCCGGGACTATTCCAAGAAGATGAACGTTTCCGCGCGCAGGAGCGCATTGCTCTCCGCCATCTCCAAGAAGGTCGCGGACGGCGAAATGGTGGTCGTGGACGAGCTGAAAGTTTCCGCTCCCAAGACCAAAGAGATGGTCGCTTTCCAGAAGGCGCTCAATCTCGGCAAGAAGACGCTGGTGGTCATGAATAGCCGCAACGAGGACGTCATCCTGGCGGCGCGCAACATCGGCGAGATCACGACCGTGCCCGTCGAACAGCTGAATACCTATGACGTCGTGGCAAACGCCGTCGTCGTATTCGAGAAAGGCGCGGTGGAGAGAATCGAGGAGGTTTACGCATAATGCTGGCGGAAGATATTATTTTGAAGCCCGTTCTGACCGAGAAGGCATATTCCGGCATGACGGACAAGAACGGAACGCCCACCAAAAAGTACGTCTTTATCGTGGCGAAGGACGCCAACAAGACGCAGATCAAAGAGGCTGTGGAAAAGCTCTTCGGTGTCAAAGTGGAAAGCGTGAACACCGTTTCCCGCAAGGGCAAGCTCAAGAGAATGGGCAGGAACGAAGGGTACACCCCCGCGACCAAAAAGGCGTTCGTGCAGCTAAAAGAG
>CAZTND010000073.1:0-2307 GCA_964615285.1 uncultured Clostridia bacterium | reverse complement strand
ATTCTTCGCGTCTCTGTCTTAACCTAAGGAATGGAGGAAAGAACAAATGGCTGTTAAAAGATATAAACCGACCTCTCCCGCCCGCCGTTTCATGACCGTTTCGACGCATGAAGAACTCACCGGCGACAAACCCGAGAGATCGCTCCTTTGCGACCAGCGCCACACGGGCGGCCGCAACAATATGGGCAGGATCACGGTCCGGCACCGCGGCGGCGGCAATAAGACCAAATACCGCATCATCGATTTCAAACGGACCAAAGACGGCATCCCCGCAAAGGTGACGTCCATCCAATACGATCCCAACCGCACGGCAAACATCGCCCTCATCGTCTATGCGGACGGCGCGAAGAGCTACATCCTCGCTCCCGTCGGGCTGAACGTGGGGGACACGGTGGTCAGCGGCGCGGAAGCCGACATCAAAGTGGGCAACGTGCTGCCCCTCTCTTCCATCCCCGTCGGTACCATGGTCTGCTGCATCGAACTGCAGCCCGGCAGGGGCGCGCAGATCGCGCGCAGCGCGGGCATCTCCGCCCAGATCATGGCGGCGGAAGGCAAGTATGCGACGCTCAGGATGCCCAGCGGCGAAATGCGCCTGGTGCCCTTGAAGTGCCGCGCCATGATCGGTCAGATCGGCAACGTGGAGCACGAGATCATCTCCCTCGGCAAGGCGGGCAAGGCGCGTTACCTCGGGCAGCGTCCCGAAGTGCGCGGCGCGGTCATGAACCCCTGCGATCACCCGCACGGCGGCGGCGAAGGCAAGGCGCCCGTGGGCCATCCCGGTCCCCGCACGCCTTGGGGCAAACCCGCTCTCGGTTATAAGACCAGAAAGCGCAAGAACCGCACGAGCAAATTCATTTTGAAGAGAATCAACTAATCGGAGGGAGAAAATCAAATGTCGAGAAGCATCAAGAAAGGCCCTTACGTCGAAGCCAAACTCCTGGCGCGCATCCAGGCGATGAACGAGGCCAACGAAAAGAAGGTAATCAAGACGTGGTCCAGGGCGTCCACCATCTTCCCCGATATGGTCGGTCATACCATCGCGGTATACGACGGCAGGAAGCACGTCCCCGTGTATGTCACGGAGGACATGGTAGGCTGCAAACTGGGCGAGTTCGCTCCCACGAGAACGTTCGGCGGTCATACGGCAAAGACGACCACGCCGGGTAAGAAGTAAGGAGGCCGTGAAGTATGGCAGGCAATATGAATAAAAAGACCGAAAGGATCGAACAGAACAAGGACAAACGCCCTTACGCGGTCGCCAAATACATCCGCATCTCTCCCTATAAGGTGCGCACGGTGCTGGCGCTCATCCGCGGCAAGAGCGTGTCGGAAGCGGCGGCCATCCTGACCTATTGCACCAAATCCGGTGCGGAACCCGTGAAAAAAGTTCTTTTGAGCGCAGCGGCGAACGCCGAACACAACCAGGGCATGGACAGGAACGACCTGTACGTCGCCGAGTGTTTTGCGGACGGCGCGCAGACGTTGAAGAGGATGCAGCCCGTCTCCAAGGGCAGAGGGCATGCCATTCTCAAGAGGACCAGCCACATCACGGTCATTCTGGACGTAAAGAACTTCGAAGGAGATAAGTAAGATGGGACAGAAAGTTAATCCTCACGGTTTGAGAGTCGGCATCATCAAGGATTGGGATACGCAGTGGTATGCCGATAAGAAAGATTTCGCCAAATTTCTGAAAGAGGACAACGTCATCCGCACCTTCCTGAAAAAGAAATATTATGCCGCGGCGATCAGCAGGATCACCATCGAAAGGGCGGCGGCGCGGATCGTGGTCACCATCTATACGGGCAGGCCGGGCATCCTCATCGGCCAGAAGGGCAGCGAGATCGAGGTCATCAAGAAGAGTCTCGCCAAGCTCACGGGCGGCAAGAACATCGTCATCAACGTGACGGAGATCCGCAAGCCCGATCAGGACGCGCAGCTCGTCGCGGAGAGCGTGGCGCAGCAGCTCGAAAAGCGCATGTCTTTCCGCCGCGCCATGAAACAGGCGATCGGCAGGAGCGTCAGAAGCGGCGTCAAGGGCATCAAGATGATGGTCTCCGGCCGTCTGGACGGCAGAGAGATCGCCGGCAGCGAACAGTATCATGAAGGCTCCATTCCCCTGCAGACCCTGCGTGCGAACATCGACTACGGTTTCGCGGAAGCGCACACGACGTTCGGCATGATCGGCGTCAAGTGCTGGATCTACAAGGGCGAAGTACTCGGCAAGCCCCGTAAGGGCGTTGAAGGAGGCGAACAGTAATGTTGATCCCCAAGAGAGTCAAGAGAAGAAAACAGCACAGCAGCGGCCAC
>CAZTND010000072.1:0-4908 GCA_964615285.1 uncultured Clostridia bacterium | reverse complement strand
AAGATTTGTTTGAACTAAATCTCTCCAACTGTTGCACTTAACTTGACAATTCATCATTACAACATCGCCCTGCGGGTTTCCCGCAGGGCGATCGATATTTGCCTATGAAACTGAAATCACTACAACCAAACTACGCCTTGACGACGGTGACGACGGCTTTGTCGCCGTTGATGTCCAGCTCCTTGGTGTAGCCTTCCATGCTGCCCTCGGTCACGGACAGGGCAAGCACATCGCCCGCAAAGCGCGCGCGGCGCAACGCCTTTTCCGCCCTGCCTCCGGCCGAAGCGAAGTACACTTTGATCTTGTCGGTGACTTCAAAACCCGCTTCCTTGCGCATGGTCTGGATCTTGGAGACGAGCTCGCGCTCGGTGCCCTCGTCGAGCAGATCCTCGGTGAGCGCGGTGTCGAGGTAGACGCTCAGCCCCCCGTCTGCGGCGGAGACGTACCCCGCGGCGCTGCCCGCAAAGATCTGCAGGTCCTCTTCGAGGAGTTCCACAACTTCGCCGTCGAGGTCGACTTTATAGCTCCCGCCGTTTCTGACGGCGTTCACGACCGCGCGCGCATCGCACTCGGCGAGGAATTTGGTGAGCTGCGGAATTTTTTTGCCGCACTTCCTGCCCAGCGTTTTGAGCTGGGGCTTGACAGTATAGCTGACGAACCGGTCGGCGTCCGCCGCCGTGCGGAATTCCTTGACGTTGAGTTCGGAGAGCACGATGCCCTGCATTTCCTCGTTGAGCGCCATCGGTTTGTCGGACACGACGTACAGCGCGGAGAGCGGCTGACGGATCTTAAGATTGCCCGCGTTGCGCGCGCTCCTGCCGAGGACGGTGATCTTTTCGATCAACTCCATGTCCGCCTCGAGCTTCTCGTCGATGTAGCTCTCGTCGGCGACGGGATAGCGGTCGAGATGCACGCTCTCGGGCGCGTCGGGATAGAAATTGCGCACGAGATTCTGGTACATCTGTTCCGCCATGAAGGGCGTGTACGGCGCGATGAGGCGGGTCAGCGTGGCGAGGACGGTATAGAGCGTGGTCTCCGCCGCGATCTTGTCCTCGGTCATGCCGTTGCCCCAATAGCGTTCGCGCCCCACGCGCACATACCAGTTGGAGAGGATGTCCACAAAATCCTGAATGGCGCGCGCCGTTTCGGTGATCTCGTATTTTTCCAGTCCCGCGTCCGTGTTCTTCACCAGCGTGTTGAGCTTGGAGAGGATCCAGCGGTCGGTGAGCGAGAGTTTGCAATTTTTCAAATCATATTTCGACGGGTCGTAGCCGTCGATGTCCGCATAGGTCGTGAAGAAGGCATAGGTGTTCCAGAGCGTGCCCATGAATTTACGCTGCGTTTCGGACACGAGGGAGGCGTCGAAGCGCGTGGGGATCCACGGCGCGGAAGCCGTGTAGAAGTACCAGCGCACCGCGTCGGCGCCCTGCTTGTCGAGAACGCTCCACGCGTCGACGACGTTGCCGATGTGCTTGGACATCTTGCGCCCCTCCTTGTCGTTGACATGCCCCAGGACGATGCAGTTTTTGAATGGCGCGCGGTCGAAGAGCAGGGTGGAGATGACGAGCAGGGTGTAGAACCAGCCGCGGGTCTGGTCGATGGCTTCGGAAATGAAGTCCGCGGGGAAAGTTTCGTCGAAGAGCGCCTTATTCTCGAAGGGATAGTGATACTGCGCGAAGGGCATGGAACCAGAATCAAACCAGCAGTCGATGACCTCGGGCGCGCGGCGCATTTTGCCCTTGCACCTGGGGCATTCGCAGGTAAGATCGTCGAGGTACGGACGGTGCAGTTCGATGTCCCCTTCGACGTGGCAGAGCTCTTTGAGTTCGGCTTTGGAACCCATGACGTGGATCTCGCCGCAGTCCTCGCACACCCATACGGGCAGGGGAGTGCCCCAATAGCGGTTACGGGAGAGCCCCCAGTCGATGACGTTTTCGAGGAAGTTGCCCATGCGCCCTTCCTTGATGGTCTCGGGCATCCAGTTGACTGAACGGTTGGCGGCAATGAGCCTGTCCTTGACCGCCGTCACCTTGATGAACCAGCTTGAACGGGCATAATAGACGAGGGGCGTGTCGCACCGCCAGCAGAAGGGATAGCTGTGGACGAGTTCCTGTTTTTTGAGGAGGAGCCCCCGCTTTTTGAGGTCGTCCAGTACCGCCGCGTCTGCCGTTTTAATTTTTTCGCCCGTCGCGGGGTCGGTCACCGTGAGCGGCTCCTTGGTCACCTCGTCGTGGAATTCCACCACGGGCATGCCCGCGAATCTGCCGCAGCCGGGCAACATTTTGCCGCCGTCGTCTACGAGGTTGACGACGGGCAGATTGTAATGCAGCCCCACCTTGTGGTCGTCCTCCCCGAACGCGGGCGCGATGTGCACGATGCCCGTGCCGTCGGTCAGCGTGACATACATGTCATTGGTGATGTAGTGCGATTTTTCGCGGTATTTGAAAATTTCCTTACCGAAATTATAGAGCGGCTCGTAAGGGGTGTATTCGTATTCGCTCCCCCTCTTGACGGAGAGCACTTTGTACTCCCCTTCCTTGAAGAGATTCGGAATGAGCGCCTCGGCGAGGATATAATGCTCGCCGTTCTGCAAAAACTCGATCTCGGCATAGTCGTAATCGGGGTGCATGCAAAGGGCGACGTTGGAGGGCAGCGTCCAGGGCGTGGTCGTCCAGGCGAGGAAGTAGGTGTTCTCCCTCTCCGTCAGTTTAAATTTGGCAAAGCAGGTGACGACCTTGACGTCCTTATACCCCTGCGCGACCTCGTGCGAAGAGAGCGCCGTGCCGCAGCGCGGGCAATAGGGCACGATCTTGTGCCCCTTGTACAGAAGCCCCTTCTTGTGGATCTCTTTGAGCGCCCACCATTCGGATTCGATGTAGTCGTCGTGATAAGTGACATAGGGATGATCCATGTCGCACCAATAGCCCACGCGGTCAGACATCTTTTTCCATTCGTCCGTGTACTTCCAGACGGATTCCTTGCACTTTTTGATGAAGGGCTCGATGCCGTAATTTTCGATGTCCTGTTTGTTGTTGAAACCGAGGGTCTTTTCCACCTCGAGTTCGACGGGCAGGCCGTGGGTGTCCCAGCCCGCTTTGCGCAGGGCATGGCACCCCTTCATGGTCTTGTAGCGGGGGATGATGTCCTTGACGACGCGGGTCAGGATGTGCCCGATGTGCGGCTTGCCGTTTGCCGTGGGCGGACCGTCGTAAAAGGAAAACTCCTCGCCCCCCTCGCGCTCCTGCATGCTCTTTTCAAAGATGCGGTTTTCGTTCCAGAACTCCACCGTGTCCTTTTCCCGTCCCGCAAAATTCATGGACGGATCCACTTTTTGATACATAACAGCTCCTCCGTAGATTTTTTATGAAAACATCGATCGCGGCGCAAAAGAAAAGCCCGCCGTTTTGGACGACGAGCGACTTATATACCACCAAAAAACAAACCGACATTTGCCGCGGCGGATAACGGACCGCGAACCCGTGCAAGGCTACTTTTTGTTCACCCCGCCGGCTGGAAGGTGATATCTCTTTTTCTCCGCCCTCTCCCTTGCACCGAAACGGGAGCTCTCTGCGCGGCGGCCGTAAAAAAAGCGTTGTCCTTCGTCATTGCCTTATTTTTATGTTATGGTCTTATTATAACGGGAATTTTTCCGTTTGTAAAGCATTTCGCGGGAAAAATCGGCGAAAAATGATTTTTATGCCCTCTTCCGCCCCTCTGCGATCGAAGGATGTTGCAATCGAGTAAAAATTATAAATATTACAAATATTTTACATTTATTTGCGTACTTTGCCGGAACCCGATTTCTGCCCCTATTGCGGATATGATCTGGACGCCGAC
The DNA here is from genome assembly GCA_964615285.1 of uncultured Clostridia bacterium. Classification (GTDB taxonomy): domain Bacteria; phylum Bacillota; class Clostridia; order Christensenellales; family Borkfalkiaceae; genus RGIG4074. The sequence goes on along the minus strand of CAZTND010000072.1, from coordinate 1,071 downwards.
GAACCGACGCCCGAAGAGCGGTCGGCGTGGAACGGCAGACAGAACAGCGAAGGAAAAACGGACGGGGAAAGCAACGAAGAAAAATAATTATACGGGGCGAAAACGATTCTGCCCTTTTTTCTTGCGCAAACGGAAATAATTTGTTATACTGTATAAAAAGTTTGCAGAGAGGGCGTACCATTTATGACGGAGATCATCGCAAGGCGGCAGTTCGACCCCATGTACATCTGGCTGGACATCGCCTTTTTGCTCGTATTTGCCGGGCTTTTGATCTGGAAAAAGAAATATATGACCGTGCTGGTCGGGCTCGTTTTCGGCGTCGTCTACATGGCCGTGGACTACGGTATTTTTCACCTTGCCACCCATTCGCGCGAAATATTCAACGGATACAGCATGTTCTGGGTGCTCCTGTGGATGTCGATGAGTTACGGCTTTACCAATTTTACCTGGATATGGCTGTGGATCTCCAAGGACAGAAATCTGTTTGAATGGTCGCTGCTCATCCTCGCCTGGTGGGTATGCTGTCCCCTGCTTGCCGATACATTTTCCTACGGCGCGCTGCCCGTCATCATCCAGCGCACTACGGGCGCCTATCACGGCTACATGGCGCTCATCCTCTTCGTCGGGTATCTCGGGCTCATCGTCTGGAATCTTTGGCGGAAGGACAGGGAGACGCGCGTCAACATTCCATGGCTGCTTGCCATCGGTATCCTGGTGCAGTTCGGCTGGGAAGCTGCGCTCCTTTTAGGCGGCATCCGCAGCGCGGGATTTGAAGTGTTTTCGGACAAGATCCTGACCCTTGTCGTCAACTCGCTTTTGGAGACAAACTTGGGCATGCCCTATATCTATTTCATCTTCATTGCGTTTTCATCGAAGTTTACCGAGCGAATGAAGAGACGGCAAACGCCCGCGGCGTTTTTGGAACGCCTGCGCGAGAACAACGCGCGGAAAGTACGGAAAGACATGACAGGCGACCCCTACCTCGGCTGAAAGGCGCCGCGAAGCCCCCACTCGTTCGACGGGCGGGGGCTTTTTTGCGACGGAACGCATCGTTTCCGTGTCATTTCCGAA
>CAZTND010000071.1:0-5031 GCA_964615285.1 uncultured Clostridia bacterium | reverse complement strand
CCGTCATCACCTGCCCCGCATACTTCAACGATTCGCAGCGCCAGGCGACCAAGGACGCCGGCAGGATCGCGGGGCTCAACGTCCTGCGCGTCATCAACGAGCCGACGGCGGCGGCGCTCGCCTACGGGCTGGATAAAGAAAAAGAGAATGCCAAAGTCATGATCTACGACCTCGGCGGCGGCACGTTCGATGTCTCCATTCTGGAAATTTCGGACGGCGTGTTCGAAGTCAAGGCGACCAACGGCGATACGCACCTCGGCGGCGACGATTGGGACAACAAGATCATTCAGTACTTGGTCGATCAGTTCAAATCCAAAGAAGGCATCGATCTCTCCAAGGACAACATGGCCATGCAGCGCTTGAAGGAGGCCGCCGAAAAGGCCAAGATCGAACTCTCCGGCATGACTTCCACCAACATCAACCTGCCCTACATCAGCGTGGGCGCGGACGGGCCGAAACACCTCGACGAGACGCTCACCCGTCAGAAGTTCGAGACCATGACGGCCGACCTTCTGGAACGCACCGTCGTTCCCATGCGCAAAGCGCTGCAGGATGCGGGGCTCAAATATTCCGACCTCTCCAAGGTCATCCTGGTCGGCGGGTCCACCCGTATGCCCGCGGTCATCGCCAAAGTGCAGCAGGAGACGGGCAAGAAGCCCTTCCAGGGCATCAACCCCGATGAATGCGTCGCCATCGGCGCGGCCGTTCAGGGCGGCGTCCTGACCGGCGAAGTCAAGGACGTCCTGCTCCTCGACGTCACGCCGCTGTCCCTCGGCATCGAGACCTTGGGCGGCGTGTTCACGAGGATCATCGACAGGAATACCACCATCCCCGTCAAAAAGAGCCAGGTGTTCTCCACGGCGGCGGATAACCAGACCAGCGTGGACATTCACGTCCTGCAGGGCGAAAGGGAGTTCTGCCGCGACAACAAGACGCTCGGCAACTTCATGCTCAGCGGCATCGCGCCCGCGCCGAGAGGCATCCCGCAGATCGAAGTCACCTTCGACATCGACGCCAACGGCATCGTGCACGTGACCGCCATGGATAAGGGCACGGGCAAGTCCACGGACATCACCATTCAGAACTCCACCAATCTCTCCGAGGCGGAGATCGACAAGGCCGTCAAGGACGCCGAACGCTTCGCCGAAGAGGATAAGAAGCGCAAACAGCAGGTCGACAACAAGAACAAGCTCGACGGCGCCATCTTCTCGGTCGAACAGACGCTGAAAAACGCGGGCGACAAGCTCACCGAGGACGACAAGTCCGCCGTGCAGTCGGCGCTCGACGCGGCGAAAGCCGAACTCGACAGCGGCGACGACGGCAGGATCACCGCGGCGTACGACACGCTCATGAACGCCGTACAGCCCGTGTTCGCCAAACTCTATCAGCAGGCGGGCGGCGCAGCCGGACCGGACGCGGGGGCGAACCCCGGTGCGGGTACGGGCGACGAGGAGTTCCATCAGTAATTTATCCCGCCCCCTGCGGGGGCGGCAAGTGAACAGTTTTGCAAAATTACCCAAATGGAACGGCGTTTGGGTAATTTTGCAAGTTAGAGAAGAATCCGACGCCGAAAGCGTGAAAGCGGATGCCCATGCCCGCGTTGTACGGGCATGAGGCGACGGCGGAGGACGGAGGGGATACCGAAAAAAGAAGAACCGTAAAAAAGTCATTCGTCGCGGGCATGGCGCCTTGCATATGCCTGGTTTTTCCAAGAACGGGCGGCGGCATTTTTTGCGGACGGAGCAGGTGTGTTATGGCAGAGAAAAAGAATTATTATGAAATTTTAGGCGTGTCCAAGACGGCAAGCGAGGACGAGATCAAGGCGGCTTACCGCAAGAAGGTCAAGGAGTACCACCCCGACCTGCATCCGAACGACAAGGACGCGGCGGAAAAATTCAAAGAGATCAACGAGGCAAACGAAACGCTTTCCGACAAGCAAAAGCGCGCCGCTTACGATTACGAACTCGAACATCCCGGCATGGGCAACATGGGGGGCGGATTTTCGGGCGAGGGCTTTGGCGGCTTCGGCGGGTTCGAAGACATTTTCTCTTCCTTTTTCGGCGGCGGCATGGGCGGTTCGTCCGCCCGCCCCGAGGACAACGTGGGCGAGGACATCAAAATGCAGATGTCTTTGAGCTTCATGGACGCCGCCAAGGGCTGTTCGCGGGAGGTCAGTTATTACAGGAATAAGGCCTGCGCCGCCTGCAAGGGCACGGGCGCCAGGAACGGCACGGCATACACCACTTGTTCCCGTTGCGGCGGACAGGGCCGCGTCAGGGTCACGCAGAACACCATGTTCGGCAGGACGGTGCGCGTGACGACCTGCCCCGACTGCAACGGTACGGGCAAAAAGATTACCGAAAAATGCACGGTCTGCAAGGGCAAGGGGTACAACCGCGAATCGGAAAAATTTTCCATCAACATCCCCGCGGGCGCAGACAACGACAGCTATATCTTAAAGCGCGGCATGGGGCACGCCTCCGCCACGGGCGGGCCGGCGGGCGATCTGTACGTCGTGTTCCGCGTCGAGCCGCACAGGCTCTTCCAGCGCAAGGGCATGGACCTCTATGTCGATCTGCCCGTGCCGTATGCCACGGCGGCACTCGGCGGCACGGTGCGCATCCCCGACCTGAACGATTCGTTTGCCTATCAGATCCCCGAGGGGACGCAGAGCGGAACGGTCCTGACCATCCGCGGCAAGGGCATCGCATCGCGGCAGGGGACGGGCAATCTGTACGCCAAAGTGTTTGTGGAAGTCCCCACCCGGCTGACCAAAGAGCAGCGCAAAGCGTTGGAGGACGCGCGCGCTGCCGACGATGTGCGCCAGTACCCCCGCGCCAAGCGGTATCAGGACAATATGGAATCCCTGTACGGGAAAAAGCCCTATTAAAAGGACAAAAAGAGACGGAAAAACTTTGCTTTTTCGCCTCTTTTTTATTGACGAAAGGGAAGAAATATAGTAAAATAAAAAGACAGCCGCGGGGATACGGACGCCCCGCAGTACAAAGCCTTGCATGCCTTGGGTGGCATGCCGAATAAGACCGGGAGGTAAAAAATAGTATGGCCAAATACGAAATGCTCGTCATGCTGAACAACGAGTCCGAAGATTCCGTCAAGGAGGCGACCCTCTCCAAACTGGAGGGCATCGTCACCGCGAAGGGCGGCACCGTTGTTTCCACGGATAAGTGGGGCACGAAGAAGCTGGCGTATCCCATCAACTTCAAGAAAGAAGCGTACTACGCGCTGATGACGTTTGAAGGCGAAGGGGACATCTGCACGGAACTCGTGCGCGTCTGCGGCATCGATGCGGAAGTCATGAGACAGACCATCGTCAAGATCGCATAACGGAAAAGAAAATTTGAAGGTAATAAGATGAATAAGGTTTTTTTGATCGGTAATTTAACGAGAGATCCCGAATTGACCACCACGGCGGCGGGCGTGAGCGTGTGCCGTTTCGCCATTGCCGTCAACCGCAATTACACTTCCGCCGACGGCGAAAGACAGACCGACTTTTTCAATGTCACCGCCTGGAGAGACCTGGGCGAACGCGTGGCGCAATACCAGCACAAGGGGTCCAAGGTTGCGGTCGTGGGTTCCATTCAGATGAGAAATTACGAGGACAACCAGGGCGTCCGCCGCACCGCTGTCGACGTTATCGCGCAGGACGTGGAATTTTTGTCCCCGAAGGGCAGCAATGCCGAGGACGGCTCGTCCGACGCCGCGCCTTCCCATGCGCCTTCGCAGAGAAAGAAACCTGTCTTGCAAGCATTCGAGGACGACAGCGACATCCCGTTTTAAGGCGGGAACACAAATAATAATAAGGAGTGAACCGTTATGGAAGAAAAGGCACCCGTTAAAAAGAGTTTCAGAAAGGGGCCCCGCAGAAAGGTCTGCGCCTTCTGCCAGGAAAAAGTGGAGACCATCGACTATAAGGACGTCGCGCGCCTGAAGAAGTACATTTCCGAAGGCGGTAAAATTCTGCCCCGCAGAATGACCGGCACCTGCGCCAAGCACCAGAGGGCTCTCGCTTACGCCATCAAGCGCGCGAGAGTGGTCGCCCTGCTTCCCTTCAAGGAAGAGTAAGGAAAATTGCAAAAAGTCAAAAGCGTTCCGCAGCGGCGGAGCGCTTTTTTGCCGTTTATGCGGGCATGCCCCGCCCGTATGCGCCGTTTCACATCTGTGCGGCGGCGCATTCGACGGAAAATTCCGCCCGTATGCGCGCAGAGGCATATGTTTTTGCGTACGAAATAAAAAGGACGTTCCCGCAGTGCGCGGCGCCCGAGCTCTCCAAAGAGCCCATCTGCGTGGCGCTCTCCGTGCCAAATTTCAATACCCGTTGACGGGTGCGCCGGCAAAAACCATTTCAGGGTCTGTGTAAACCACCGGTTCACTGCTGGTTTTGACTTATGTTCAGCATCTTTCAAATTCCTCTATATAACAAAATAGCCCGAACATTCTCTTTATGACAAAGAAGTTCAAGCTATTAAGACTTGGTGCCGCTGACCGGGATCGAACCGGTACGGTATTTCTACCGAGGGATTTTCACGCTACTCTATGTTGCCATAGCCGTCAAGGTCGACGTTGTAGTCCGGACTTTATCTTTGCCGTGCCCCCGAAAGGGTTTAGGCCCGCGCCGTCAAGTCTCTACACGTTCCCGAAAGGGCTTCGCTCGGTGTTGTCCCGATGGGGGAGTTTCACCGAATTTGACGCGATTCATGCGGAAAGTTTCCCGTTCCGATGCTCAAATTTAAGTCCCTTGCGTCTGCCAATTTCACCACAGCGGCATGTCGATGGCTGAAAACAGATCAATAAAAGGAAAGCTCCGTGTTTTACGGAGCTCATATTTTGGAGGCGCCACCCGGATTTGAACCGGGGAGTCAGGGTTTTGCAGACCCTTGCCTTACCACTTGGCTATAGCGCCATAAAGCGTTTTGCGGTATTATATGTAAAAAATAAAAAAATAGTGCGGAATTTCGTTTGGAGCGGGAAACGAGATTCGAACCCGCGACATTCACCTTGGCAAGGTGACGC
>CAZTND010000070.1:0-5120 GCA_964615285.1 uncultured Clostridia bacterium | reverse complement strand
CGAAAAGGATTTTTTCATTTTGCCTATTGACATTCCCCACGGAGAATATTATAATGGAAGCATGAAAAAGATAGAAAAGACGCTGAAAATCAAATTGATCGCCTCGATCCTCGCATCCGTATTGCTCGCCGTCGGCATTCCGCTCATCCCCGTCGGCGCGGTGAACGAAATCTATCCCGTGATGATCCCGGGCATCGTGTTCACCGTGATCGGCTTCTACGGCGCCCCCCTTTTGTGGCTGAACTATGCCGCGACGAGAAACCTGCGCCGCGTGGTGTATGCGGTGGAGCGGGAAAATCTCTACTCCGTGCGGGAGATCGCCTCCCAGCTCTCCATGAAGGAAAAGCAAGTGCGGCTCCTTCTGACCGACTGTTTCCGCAAGGGCTATCTCGAGGGATATGTCCGCGAGGGGGATGAAATTTCCGCCCGCGACGGCAGCCGGCCGGGCGGCAGGATGCGCGCCGCCGAATGCCCGCACTGCGGCGCAAAATTCACTTATCAGGGGCGCGACGCGATCTGCCCCTACTGCGGCAGCGCGGTCCCGCCCGCAAAATAAAAACGGCGCCCCTTTTGGCTACAGAAAAAACACAGCCCCGGCGCAGGCCTTGCAGGCTTGCTCCGGGGCGTTGCATTGATTCATTTTTCCGTTTCCGAAGAAGTTTCAGACCCGGCCGCCGGACCCTCCCCGTCCGGAGGAGGGGCAACGCCGCTCTCCGCAGCCGGGCGGTTCTGTGCCGCCCCTTCCCCTTCACCGTCGGCAGGGACTTCCGCCGCGGCGGCCTCGGGCGTCCACGAATATTTTTCGATGACATCCTCCGACTCCGTCCCGTCCAGGCGAAAATCGATCCGGATCCCCGATTCGCGCAGCATGCGGACATACTGCAGGAGGGTCGGGACGAAATTGAGCAGCATGCCGACGCCGAACATCAGGCAAATATCCAAAAGGGAGGGCACGAATATGCCCGCAAGGTACAAAATAAACATCAGGCCGTAATAGATGACGTCGATGAGGATGGACTGCACGACCAGATACTGCGTCTTGCCCAGCCCGTAAAACGTGCTGTCCATCACGCAATGATTGAAGATGTATGTAATATAAAACCCCGTTTCCAGCAGTACGATATAGTACACCGTCTCGTAATCGGCGACGTTCAGCCCGTATTGCAGAATCGGCTTCCAAATGGGTATGCCGGCCAGCCAAAGCACGGCAAAGACGGCGGCAAGCGTGAAATAACCGAAACTCTTTTCCCGCACGGATTCGGGGTGGGCGCCCACTTCCTTTTTGATGAGATCGCCCAGCGCGAGGGACGGGAGCAGCAGCCACTGCGTGATGAAGCTCTCCGCGATCCAATAGTTGCCCTGTTCCTCGATGATGTTGAGCATTCGCATGATCATGACGAGATAGGCGAGGTTGCGCAGAAGCCCTTCCAGCCCCGAAAACCGCCCGACGCGGAACCATTCTTTGAGCCAAGAGAAGTCCCACTTGGCGGAGAACAGCTTTATCCCCTCCCGCCAGAGAAAGACGGCGGCGAGCGCGACCAGGACGATGTTGACGCCGATGTCGGTGATCGCAATGCCGTTGACGCCGAGGCGCAGGGAAACGGGCAGGGCGCTGACGAGAAAGGTGTCGGACAGCACCGAAAGGACCATCTGCACCCCCAGGACGATGTAGAGATACCGCAGGCGGCGGAGCATGCTCAGCACAAGGGTGGTGAATTTCCAGAGCGCGGAAAAGAGGATGGCGACGGCCTCCAGGCGGACATAACTCACGGTCTCGGGAATGAGCGATTCGTTCTGCGCCATGAGCACGACGAGGGGCTCGGCAAATGCCGCCATCAGGAGGGACATGCCCGTATAGACCGCCGCCGTGACCAGCAGCCCCGTGCGCACCTTGTTGGCAAACGCCGACTGATCGGAGAGCGACTGCCCCAAAAGAAAACACAGCGGCACGGTGAGCGCCTCATAGATGACCTCGTAGATCAGATTGACCCAGGAGAGCTGCCCGGCGATGTTGATGGCGCTGTCGTCCGGAAAATCGCCCAGAAAAAAGATGCGCACCGTCTGGTAGACCGCGGGCAGCAACATGGTGACAAACAGTGCAAACCACAATTTATAATTGACCGTCTTTAACGCTCGTATGATCCTCATCGTTTCCCCTGCCGTATAAAAAATTCCCTTCCTTATCCATGTTTTGCCCCTTCGGCGCGGACATGGTGCCGCTTTTGTTTGCCGCATCTGCCGCAGCCGCGTCCGCCGAAAAAGAAAACTGTGCCGTCCCGCAAAGGGGCGGCGCAGTCCTTTCAGCCGTCATTGCTCCGCGCACGGCGGGAGCATGCCTGCATTCAGTCGATTTTTTCAAGCAGCTTGAAGTCGATGCCCTTCTCGCCGATCTTGATGATCTCCACCTTGACGGTATCGCCGAGGTTGAGCACGTCCTCCACGCGGTTGATGCGCTTGGGCGAGATCTTGGAGATGTGGATCATGCCGTCTTTCTTGGGCGCGAACTCCACAAAGGCGCCGACCGAGGACAGGATGCGCACGACCTGCCCGATGAACACGTCGCCCACTTCGGGCTCGTGCACGATGGAGAGGATGATGTCCTTGGCCTTCTGCAGATTCTCGATGTTGCCCGCATAGGCGGCGACGCAGACGCGGCCGTCGTCCTCGATGTCGATCTTGGTGCCCGTCTCGGCGACGATGGAATTGATGACCTTGCCCTGCTTGCCCACGACGTCGCCGATCTTTTCGGGATCGATGAAGAAGGAGATGATCTTGGGCGCATAGTAGGAGAGTTCTTTCTTGGGCGCGGGGATGCATTCGAGCATCTTGCCCAGAATGAACTGCCTTGCGACGTTGGCTCTGGCGATGGCGTCGAGCAGGATCTCCTCGGAGATGCCCTTGATCTTGATGTCCATCTGAATGGCGGTGATGCCCCTGGCGGTGCCCGCCACCTTGAAATCCATGTCGCCGAAGAAATCTTCGAGCCCCTGGATGTCCGTCATGATGACGTATTTACCCGTTTCGGGGTCCTTGATGAGCCCCATGGCACAGCCCGCGACGGGCGAGGTGATGGGCACGCCCGCGTCCATGAGCGCCATGGTCGAACCGCAGACGGACGCCATGGAGGAAGAGCCGTTGGACGAGAGAATGTCGTTGACCACGCGGATGGAATACGGGAATTCATCCTCGGAGGGCAGGACGGGAATGAGCGCGCGCTCGGCGAGAGCGCCGTGGCCGATCTCGCGGCGGCCGGGGCTGCGCAAGGGCTTGGCCTCGCCCGTGCAGTAGCCGGGGAAGTTGTAGTGGTGCATGTACCGCTTGTGGTCCTCGCTGTCCAGCCCTTCGAGGCGCTGCGCCTCGTCCAGCATGCCCAGGGTGCAGGAGGTCAGGGTCTGCGTCTGTCCGCGGGTGAACACGGCGGAACCGTGCACGCGGGGCAGAATGCCGTGCTCGCACCAGATGGGCCTGACCTCGTCCAGCTTTCTGCCGTCGGGGCGCACGCCGTCAAGGAAGATGCGCGCGCGCACCTTTTCTTTCGTGAAATAGTAGATGGTGTCCTTGATGTCCTTGGCGTTGTCGGGATAGATGTCGGCGAAGTGCGCGAGCGCGTCGGCGGAAACTTCGTCCTCGCGCTTCTGGCGCTCCTGCCGGTCGAAGGTCGAAAGCGCCCAGTCGAGTTTTTCGGAGACATAGGCGCGCACCGCCGCGTCGATCTCTTCGGGGGCGTGGTAGAACTCCATTTCCTTCTTGGGCTTGCCCACTTCCGCCGCGACGTTTTCAATGAACGCGCAGACCTTTTTGATCTCCTCGTGCCCGAACATGATGGCGCCGACCATCTCCTCGTTGGAGACCTCGTTGGCGCCCGCTTCGATCATCAGAATGGCGTCCTTGGTGCCCGCAAGGGAGAGGTGGATGGAACTCTTTTTCCGCCCCTCTTCGTCGGGATTGATGACATACCTGCCGTCGATGAGCCCGACCTGCACGGAACCCGTAGGGCCCGCCCAGGGGATGTCCGAGATGGACAGCGCGACGGAGGAACCGATCATGGCGAGAGGCTCGGGCGCGATGTCGGGGTCGACGGAGAGCGCGGTGGCGACGACGACCACGTCGTTGAAGATGCCCTTGGGGAACAAGGGACGGATGGGACGGTCGATGAGGCGGGCGGTCAGAATGGCCTTGTCGGCGGCCCTGCCCTCCCGCTTTTTGAACCCGCCGGGGATCTTGCCGACGGAGAACATCTTTTCTTCATAGTCCACGGAGAGGGGGAAGAAGTCCATGCCCTCCCTTGCCGTGGGCGACATGCAGACGCTGACGCTGACCACGGTGTCCCCGCAGCGCACCACGCACGCGCCGTTCGCCTGCTCCATATACTTGCCCGTCTCCACGATCAGTTCCCTGCCCGCGTAATCGGTCCTGAATTCTCTGTAATTGTCCAAAGATGCCATTTTTGTTTGCTTACTCCTTATTTTCTTGTCTTGTTCTTTTTCCGCAGGGCCGCCTGGCCGAGCGGATCCGACGGGTTTTTGACGCCGCGGCGCCGAAAACCCCATGTAGATCCGATTTTTTCCAAAACACGGCTTGTCCGCACTTTCCCCCACCCATGCCCGCATTTTTGCGGGTATTCGGACGTGTGCGGCATACAGCAAAAAAGAGCGGAAGACTTGCTTTCGCGCCCGCTCTTTTCCCGCTTACTTTCTCAGTCCCAAAGCAGCGACGATCGCCCTGTATCTTTCGATGTCCGTCTCTTTGAGATAATCCAAGAGACCGCGGCGCTTACCGACCATCTTCAAAAGACCGCGGCGGCTGTGGTTGTCCTGCTTGTGCACTTTCAGATGCTCGTTGAGGTGATTGATGCGTTCGGTCAGAAGCGCGATCTGCACCTCCGGCGAACCCGTATCCCCTTCATGCGTGGCATATTTTGCAATGATTTCGGACTTTTCCATTTGCGTTTAACCTCCTTATGGAATATTTTCGGCTTGAACCAGGCGATGCGTCGAGGATTCGACACCGCTTCGTACAAGTTACCCGAATATAATAGCACATTCTTCCGATAAAGTAAACCGATTTAAGGGAATTTTCCCGACTTTTTTGCGACCTCCCCCGTTTTTGTCCCTGCTTTA
>CAZTND010000069.1:0-5170 GCA_964615285.1 uncultured Clostridia bacterium | reverse complement strand
GCAAAACACGGAAAAACATCCCGTTTTCCGCCGCGGCAGGCCGAAAGGCAGTGCCGCGGCTCTTTCTTTTTTCGGGTTTTTTGTCCGGCTGCGCATTTTTTTGCCCCGGATGGCCGATGCTGTTAGGGGGGCAAAGTGCTCCTCCAAGGGCGGAAAAGGATATATTTTTTCCGAAAACAGACAAATGTAAGAAAAATATTACAAATCTGTGAAGAATTGTTTACAAAATTTGGAGAAAAAATATACAACTTTGCGGTATGATGTAGATGTCAAAGGAAAAAAGAAAAATTTTTGAAAGGAGAATTTTTTCATGAAAAAATTCGCAACAATGTTGGCTATGACACTCTGCCTCGGCTTTGGTACCTTTGCCCTGGCTTCCTGCACCCCTGCGTCTGAAGCGGACAGCAACGACATCACGGTCGGCGTTGCCCGTGAAGCGAACTCCGGCACCCGTTCGGCTTTTGACGAATTGGTCGTCAATTCCAACGGCGATTCTTTGAAGGATGTCCCTCAGTTTGCGCCCGCTACGCTCGTTGCTACCTCCACGGGTGACGTCATCACGAGAGTCTCCGCAAACATCAACACCCTCGGCTATGTTTCCATGGGGACTGTGGAGGAGAACGGCGACAGGATCAAATCGGTCGCCGTGGAAGGGGTCGACGGCACGGTCGAAAACGTCACGAACGGAACATACGAGCTCTCCCGCCCTTTCAACCTGCTCTATAAAGATTATGACGGGCTGAGCGATGCGGCGAAAAATTTCCTCTCGTTTATTTTCAGCGAGGAAGGACAGGAAATCGTTTCTGAAAACTACATCGTGACCGAAGCGCCCGATTATGTCGAGGAATATGCGGCATATGAAGGACCGAAAGCCGAAGTCTACCTGCACGGCTCCACTTCCCTGCAAGATCCCCTGATGGCGGATCTGAAAGAGGCGTATGAAGCGCTGAATCCCGATGTCACGGTCACTTTCGGCGGCAGCGGTTCGGGCGAAGCTGCCAACGCGCTTGCCGACGGCACGGCCGATTTCGGTATGATTTCGAGGGCGCAGAGCACGAGCGGCGACGAAGCGCAGTATGAATGCATTCAGATCGCGACCGACGGCATCGCCGTCATCGTCAGCAAGGACAGCCCGCTGACCGGGGTCACGTTCGACCAGCTCTACGATCTCTACGCGAACGGCGTCGCAATCGCCGTGGCCGATCCCGAAGAGGACAGAGCCGAGTAACGAGCGGGTGCGCTTCGGTTTCCGTCTGCGTGCCGATGAAAAAATGACGGAGCGGAGAATCGAATGCGCATGAATTTTTAGACAATGTCGGTTCCGTCGCAACCAAACGCGGCGGAACTGTCTTTGTTTGGAGAAGCCTATGATAAAATTCAGCAAGACAAAAATACAGGATACGTCGGCTAAATATCTCTTCATCGTCTGCGCGTGCATGTCGGTCGTCGCCGTGCTCGGCATCATCGGCTATATTTTGTATAATTCCATTCCCGCGCTCCGCGAGATCGGCGTGTTCAATTTTCTGTTCGGCGGTCTGTGGGCGCCGCACTTTGAGGGCAAAGAGGGCTGGTCGGTTTCGGATATTTACGGCATTCTGGCCATGCTGACCGGCTCGATCGTCGTCACCCTGATGGCGGTCGTCATCGGCGGCACCATCGGCGTGTTTACGGCGGTCTTTATGGTCTTTTGGTGCCCCGACAAGTTTCATCTGCGTTACAGGGGCAGCAATAAATTCCTCTCCGGGTGCGTCGAATGGATCAATAAGATCAATCTGCGCTCCGTTTTCGACCAGGTCGTCAAACTTTTAGCGGGCATTCCTTCCGTCATTTACGGTTATTTCGGCATACAGATCATCGTCAGAAACCTGGCGGTATTTGACCCCCGCGGCAGCGGTTACGGCATTCTCGCCACCGCCATCGTGCTTGCCATCATGATCATTCCGACGGTTACGTCGCTCACCAAAAACGCGCTCGAAGCCGTGCCCGAACAGTATTACGAGGGTTCGCTCGCCATGGGCAACACCAAGGCGCAGGCGGTGTTCAACGTGTTGCTGCCGGCGGCGCGTTCGGGCGTCATCTCCGCCCTCATCCTCGGCATCGGCAGGGCGGTGGGCGAGACCATGGCGGTGCAGATGGTTTCGGGCGGCACGGCCAACTTTCCCACAGAGCTGTTCATTCCCATCCGCACGCTGACTACCAACATCGTCGGGGAAATGGGCGAGGTCTCCACCGGAACGCTGCACGAATCGGCGCTCATCGCCACGGGCCTGGTGCTCCTCGTGCTCGTCCTCCTCATCAACCTCTCCATCAACCTCGTGCCCAAGGAGTTCAGGGGCAAGCGGGGCAAAAAGGTGCTGAAAGGGGATGCGGACGCAAAGATCGTATTTGAAAAGAAGGGGCTCATCCCCGAAATCCTCAAATACTTCGCCATGGTGTGCGCCGCGCTCGTCGTGTTCGCGCTGGCGGCGGTCATATTGTTCATTCTCATCAACGGCATCCCGCACATCAGCTGGAACTTCCTCTTCGGCGGGGACGACTATGACGGCGTGTCGCTGCTGCCCGCGTTCATCAGTACGGGCTACATGATCCTGTTCACGCTCATCATCGCATTGCCTTTGGGCGTGGGTGCCGCCATTTACTTCGTCGAATACGCCAAGCCGGGCAGCAAGGTCGTCAAAGTCCTGCGCACGTTCACCGACACACTGGCGGGCGTTCCCTCCATCGTATTCGGCCTGTTCGGCTATCTCTTTTTCGTAAAACTGGTCGGGCGTTCGATCTTCGCGGGCGCGTTCACCATGGTGCTCGTCGTCCTGCCCACCATCATCCGCTCGACGGAGGAAAGCCTCATCGCCGTACCCATGACCTGGCGCGAAGCGAGTTACGGCCTGGGTGCGGGCAAGGTGCGCACCATCTTCCGCGTCGTCCTGCCGTCGGCGTTCCCCGGCATCGCCACCGCTTCGGTGCTCGCCATCGGGCGCATCGTCAGCGAATCGGCGGCGCTCATCTACACTTCGGGCATGATGTCCGTCTCCAGTTCGTCCGTCTCCTCCGCGCTGAACCCGATGAACATGGGCAGCACGCTCACGGTGTTCATGTATTCCTTCTTCGCGGAAGGGCTGGCATTCGAAGAGGCCTATGCGACGGCGGTCGTCCTGTTGGTTTTAACGTTCCTCCTCAACCTCATCGTGTTCTTCATCGAGAAGAGCGTGAAGAAGAAAAGATAACAGAAGGGTAAAAAAATATGTTTAATTTCAAGAAAAAAGAGGCTCAGCCGAGCCGGGAAAAAAAGGAACACAAGGCAAAGGACGGCAAGCTGGAGATCTTCGATTTTTCGGGCGACACCGCCATCTCCGTGCAGGACGTCGATCTCTATTACGGTAAGTTCCAGGCACTCAAAAAAATCAGCCTGGAGATCCCCAAGCACCGGATCACCGCTATGATCGGCCCTTCGGGCTGCGGCAAGTCCACCCTTTTGAAGACTCTGAACCGCATGAACGACCTCGTGGAAGGGTGCCGCGTGGAGGGTAAGATCGTCATCGGCGGCAGAGACATCTACGCCAAGGACACTGACCTCTCCGCCCTGCGCAAAAACGTGGGCATGGTCTTTCAAAAGCCCAATCCCTTCCCCATGAGCGTGTACGACAACATCTGTTATGCGCCCCGCACCTTCGGCATCCGCGCCAAGAGCGCGCTCGACGAGATCGTCGAACGCTCCTTAAAGCAGGCGGCGATGTGGGATGAGCTCAAGGACCGGCTCAACAAGTCGGCGCTGGGGCTTTCGGGCGGGCAGCAACAGCGCCTGTGCATCGCGCGCGCCCTCGCCGTGCAGCCCGAGATCATTCTCATGGACGAACCCACGTCCGCGCTCGACCCTATCTCGACGGGCAAGATCGAGGAACTCTGTCTTTCACTCCGCGACGAAGTCACGATCGTCATCGTGACCCACAACATGCAGCAGGCGGCGCGTATCGCCGACAGGACGGCGTTCTTCCTTTTGGGCGAAATGGTGGAATACGGCGACACCGAACAGGTGTTCTCCGCCCCCAAGGACAAACGCTGCGAAGATTATATCACCGGGAGGTTCGGTTAATTATTATGATGATGAGAACAAGGCTCAACGAGGAGCTCATCAAGCTCCACAACATGATGGAAAACATGGGCGACATGATCGAGCATGCGCTCGAGGGCAGCGTCGCCGCGCTGGCAAACGAGGACATGGAGAAGGCGAAGGAGATCATCCGCAACGACCGGCTCATCAACCGGCAGGAAAAGGACATCGAAACCCTTTGTTTCCGTATGATCCTGATGGAGCAGCCCGTCGCCTACGACCTGCGCAACGTGTCCGCCGCCATCAAGATGATCACGGACATGGAGCGCATCGGCGACCAGGCGGCGGATATCTGCGACCTCATCCTGCACATCGGCAAGACCAACATCGCCATGGACTACGGGCACATTTCCCGCATGGCGGAGGTCACCATACAGATGGTCAAAAAGAGCATCGAGGCGTTCATCAAGTCCGACCTCGACCTCGCCAAGAAGGTCTGCGCGACGGACGACGAGGTGGACGAACTCTTCAAGAGCGCCAAACACGACCTGGTCGAACTCATCCGCCACGATGTCAACCTCAGCGAACAGGCGATCGACATGCTCATGATCGCCAAGTACTTCGAGCGCATCGGCGACCACGCCACCAACATCGGCGAATGGGTCATCTTTGCCATCACGGGCGAGCACAAGGACTATAATCCGTCCGTCGCCGAAGAGGACAAAAACGAAAAATAAACGTTTTGCCGGGCATGTCCTTTGGGAAAGGGATGCATCGTAAAACAGCTCGTTATCTTCTTTCCTTTATATCTTTATCTTTATATCTTGCCGTATTTTGTCGCGGCAGACAGCCGCGCGGCGCCGAAAAGCGCCGCGTGGTTTGTCTTTGGCGCTTTAGCATGAATAAACCTCCGGTTATACTGAGGGGGGAAGGAAAATACTTTGGTAAATAAAAACCTCTATGTTATAATAGTGAAGGTTAGGCAACCGCATCACAAAGAATAACAGGGGGTTTTTATCCAATGAAGAATGAAATAAAGCATACGGTACATTCGACATACAGATGTGAATATCATATAGTCTTTGCGCCCAAATACAGGAGAAAAGAAATATATGGGGCATT
>CAZTND010000068.1:0-5190 GCA_964615285.1 uncultured Clostridia bacterium | reverse complement strand
GGGCTCTGCCCCTTATGATTCCCGCGAAGGGACATTGTCCCTTTCGATACCCATATTATGAGCGCGCCACGCGCACAATGAGGGGCGCCCATGCCCGCGATATCGGCAAAACATCAGGCAAAAAAATCTTCCGCCCTGCGGAAAAACGGACAAGGCGGAAGACCAAACGAGATGATTATTGTGAATGAACGGGTTTTTTCAGATTATTTCGCGCAATTGGCTTTGAGCGTTGCGAGATTTGCGCGGATCTCCTTGGGCAGTTTGTCGCCGAAGTTGTCGTCGTAGTACTTTTCGATCTCTTCAGCCTCCGCAGCCCAGCGGGGCTTATCCACATAGAGCAGTTTGTCCAGCGTTTCCGCGCTGACGTCCGTGCCCTTGATGTTGATGTCCTTGGCATACGGCACATAGCCGATGGCGGTGTCCTGCGCGTCCACTTTGCCTTCGCAGCGGTCCAGGATCCAGTCGATGACGCGCATGTTTTCGCCGAAGCCCGGCCACATGAAGTCGCCGTTTTCGTCCTGGCGGAACCAGTTGACGTTGAAGATTTTGGGCGCCTTGTCGCCGACCTTCTTGCCCATGTCGATCCAGTGCCGGAAGTAATCGGCCACCGAATAGCCCATGAAAGGTTTCATTGCCATGGGGTCGTGACGGAGCACGCCGACCGCGCCCGTCGCCGCAGCCGTCGTTTCGGAGGACATGATGGAGCCGACGAACACGCCGTGGTTCCAATCCCTGGACTGATACACCAAAGGCGTAGTGGTCGCCCTTCTGCCGCCGAAAACGATGGCGCTCAAAGGCACGCCCGTCTTGGAATCGAACTCGGGGGAGATGCAGGGGCAGTTCTCCGCGGGAGCGGTGAAGCGGGAGTTGGGGTTGGCGGCGGGATGTTTGCCGTCCTTGTTCATGGCAGGCGTCCAGGGCTGGCCCGTCCAGTCATACAAAAATTCGGGCGCATCCTTGGTCAGTTTCTCCCACCACACGGTGTTGTCCGCGGGGTTGTGCGCCACGTTGGTGAAGATGGTGCCCTTCTTGGTGGAAGCGAGCGCGTTGAAGTTGGAGTGCTCGTTGGTGCCGGGCGCAACGCCGAAGAAGCCGTTTTCGGGGTTGGCAGCCCAAAGTCTGCCGTCCTCGCCCACGCGGATCCACGCGATGTCGTCGCCGACGGTCGTGATCTCATAGCCCTTCTTTCTGAACTCTTCGGGCGGAATGAGCATGGCGAGATTGGTCTTGCCGCAGGCGGAAGGGAATGCCGCCGCAATGTACTTGGTCTCCTTGTCCTGGGGCCGCTTGCAGCCGAGGATGAGCATGTGCTCCGCCATCCAGCCCTCTTTTCTGCCGAGATAGGTGGCGATGCGCAGAGCGAAGCACTTTTTGCCGAGCAGCACGTTGCCGCCGTAAGCGGAGTTCACGGAGATGATGGTGTTGTCCTCGGGGAAGTGCATGATGTATCTCTTTTCGGGATCGATGTCGCAGGAGCAGTGGAAGCCCTTGATGAAATCGCCGTCCGCGCCCAGCTGGTCGAGGCACATTTTGCCCACGCGGGTCATGATCATCATGTTCAGAACGACGTAAATGGAGTCGGTGACTTCAACGCCGATCTTGGAGAAAGGAGAGCCGACGACGCCCATGGAGTAGGGAATGACGTACATGGTCTTGCCCTTCATCTTGCCCTTGGCGATGCCGTACGCGAGATCATACGCCTGTTTGGGTGCCATCCATTTGACGATGGAGTGGGGCATGGCGTCCTCTTCGTTGCGGCAGCAGATGAACGTTCTGTCCTCTACGCGGGCAACGTCGTTGGGTTTGGTGCGGTGCAGGTAGCAGTCGGGCAGCTTTTCCTGATTGAGCCGGATGAGCTCGCCGGTGGCGACGCCCTGTTCTTTGAGCGCAGCTCTCTGCTCTTCGCTCCCGTCGATCCAGACGATCTGATCGGGTTCGGTGATGGCAGCGCTCTCTTCGACAAATTGGAGTACCTTTTTGTTGTTGGTCAAAGCCGTCATAATTTTTTTGTCTCCTTATATAAACTTTTATTTATTTTTTTCTTTTTCAGGATCTCATTATGCGCGGAAAGGACGCTTTTGCCCCTATTTGCGCATTGTAAGTATAGCATAAAAATCCTGAAATGTAAAACGTTTGAACGCCCGTGCGGAGAAAAATACGCTCCGCCCGCCCCCGCCCGTTTTTTTGAACGCTGCAAGCAAACCGACAGGCTTGCGCCTTTATCGCCCTCGGCGATATAACGCGGAGCGATGCTCCGCGTTTGAAGGGTATTCTTTAAGCGGGAACGCCGTTCCCGCGTAACAGCCTCTCCAAGCAAGGCTTTGCCTTGCGCCGATCTCACCCATCGGGCAATTGCGCGGCGCACGCGCCGCTTCCGGAAGGCTGTTTTCTTTATGTAAGGGGCGCCGCTCCTTTGGGAACCCATGTTATCGCCCGCCGCTGTGCGCGCGGCGTTTTGACAAAAATCGGCAGCAACGGACAAAAACAGACGGTTTTTATTCCCCGACGGCGAGTATAATTTTATAAAAAACGAAAAAGAGGCGCCCATGAACGGACTTATCAAAAGAATGTGTATCCTCAAACAACTCAAAACCGGCTTTTCCGCCGACGGCAATCCCCTGAGCGGCGTCGTGCGCGTCGAACGGTACGGAAAACTTTCCGCCGTGCAGCTCTCCCTCATCAACTTCGCGCCGCTCTCCCAGGGAAAATATGTCTGCGTGCTCTGCGACAAACAGGGCGAACGGATCATTTTCACGCTCCTGCCCGACAAAACCGATTACCGCGCCGAAAACAGCGGGTTCGATCCCGAAAAAGGGTTCTGCGCCCTGGTCTGCTTTGTCAAGACCGAGGCGGTATGCATTGCCGCGGGACAGTTCGGCAGCGGCGCCTATAACTTAAAACTCCTGTTGGACGGGCTGATCGTGCCCGGAAAGGCGCGGAAAAAAGAGGCGGAGGAGAAAGACCCGAACGGGTTTGACCTGCCGCCCATGCCCGAAAAAGAGATCGTATTCGTGCGGCAGTCGGGCGAAGGCGTTCCCGTAAAACTCCCCTCCTACCAAGCCCGGAACGAGGCCCCCGTTCCCCCGCCGCAAAAGTACGACGACGAGGCCGTGAGCCGGGAAAATTATTACGCAGAGGAGCAGAGCCATGAAAAAAGAAATGCTGCCGAATATCCTGAAGATGAAGGCGCTTTCACAGAGAGCGCGGCGGAAAAGGAGAACGGGCACGCGACTGAAAAGAATGAAGAGCCTGAAGACATACGCCACCCGTTTAAGGTTGCGGACGGACAGACATACTTTTTGAAGATCAAGGAAGAATTGGAGGAGCTGTTTGCCCGCGGCGAACGCACGGACAGACTGAAAGGGGCGCTGCCCGGGAGCGAATGGGTGCGCGTGGCCGACGCGGGCGGCTGCCTGGTGGGCGTGGTGTACGAGGAGATGCTGGTAAAATACGTCGCCTACGCCCTGCCCGCGGGACAGCAGCGCACGCCGCCCGAAGAGCTGAAGGACGCCTGTTTTATCCCTCTGGATCCCCTTGACGAAGAGCGCGGGGGCTATTTCGTTCTCTTTCAGGATGCGGATACGGGCGAGGTCGTGCATGTGGAGAGCCTGTAATTTTCTATACATATCCCGCCCGCCCTTACAAAAGAGCGGAAAATCTCCGACAAACGTCCTCAAAAATTTTCTTTTTTCTGTATTAAAAACACCCCTTTGCCAAAAAACAAAGAGGTGTTTTTTTGATTTTCTTTTTTAAGCGCCGAAAAAAATTTCTCAGAATCCCTGCAGAGGCTCTATTCGGTATACACATCGAGGTGCAGGCAAAAATCGGTGTCGGCGAGCTTGCGGCAGCCGCCCTCGCCGATGCAATAGATGTGCCTGCCGTCCGTGCAATAGATCCCCTCCCGGCCGACGGCATAGTCCGCCACGCCGCTTTTCAAGACGGTCTCCGTCCCGTCTCTGTTCAACCGGACAAGCTGCCAGCTGCGGGGGATGAAGCCGTAATCTTTTTCCTTGAACCGTTTGTTTCGTTTGAGTTCCCTGTCCACGCGGATGCGGTTGCCTTCGATGAAAATTTCCCGCTCCTTTTTCTTCCGTCCCTTGGCGGGATTGGAGCCGCCCTCCTTGCCCGAAACGAGGGATTTCCCCGAAAAGGTGACGACGAAGAACTGCACGAACCCGACGATCGCCTCGACGATGCGCACGGGGATGAGCACGATCTCCAACAGCGGATTGCCGCCCGCCCTCTCCTTTGCGGGGCGTTTTATGGCATACAGCTCTCCCTTCTCGTCCCGTTCGGGCTTGCAATAGGAATGGGCAACATCTTCTTTCAAGCAGTCCATGTCCAAAGTGAACGGATCAAGCGCGTAGATCGCCGCGGGCGCATACCCGGCAAAACCGCCCTGCGCGTCCCTGCCCACGCCCGCGGAATCGAACAAAATCTTGCCGTCCACGGGTGAAAAAGCGGGATTGTCGTCGCGGCTATCGCCGTCGGTCAGCCCCTGCCGGTCCCCGTCGCGTATGAACTGCGCGATCTGTCGGCAGACATCTCCGTTTTTGCAGGTGGACGCGAGCATGGTGCCGCTCTTTTTATCGAAAGACAGCGACAGATATTCCCGGTCGCTGTCGTGCACGATGTGCGCTTCGTCCTCCTTTTCGCGGGAAAAATCCTTGTAATAAACGCCCGAACTCTGCCCGACGGTGAAGGAATACGCCACGACGTTTTCGCGGTCGGTGAACGTGACGCCGTTGAGATAAGCGGGGGCGTTTTCCCCTTCATGCGGATCGGAAAAATCATATTCCCCGCGCAAAAGGGCATTGTTGCCCGATTTTTTCCAGGAACTGTTCGCGGCGATGCGGCGGGCGTTGTCCTTGTATTTGGCAATGAACCCGCTCTCCCGTTCATGCCGTCCCGCTTCGTCCAGCAGGCAAATTTTTGTGCCGTCCGTAAATACTATCTTTTCCATACTCTCTGTCTTCTTTTTTTAAGCTTTTTTTTCCACCCCAAGCAAGCCGACAGGCTTGCGCAACGCGGGTTCCCAAAGGGTTTTTGACCCTTTGGCAGGGTACAAGGGTGAGCTACTCGGAAAACGATCAATGATCGTTTTCCGACAGCGCAAGGCAAATCGCATACGCAAGGCGATTTGCTGACCGAGGGCGAAATTCCATTCGCCCGAGAAAAAGCCCCTTAATA
>CAZTND010000067.1:0-5440 GCA_964615285.1 uncultured Clostridia bacterium | reverse complement strand
TATCCTCATCGGCATAAATGTTTTGTGAAAGACATATATTATTTGCAGAAAAAATATTATTTGCAGAAAAAATGCTTGCCGCCGCGGCAGGCATTTCCTACTGCGCAAGGGCGTGTTTTTCCCGCCGGAACAGTTATTTACCGGAGAAAAAGAAGAGATGATTTCCATTGCTTTGATCGGTTGCACGGGCTCCATCGGCAGACAGGTTTGCAACGTCGTCGGGCGGTATCCCGATAAATTTCGTTTTTCCGCGCTCGTCGCGCACAGCAGTCGGGAACTGTTTTTCCGGCAGGTCGCCGCATTCCGCCCCCGCCGCGCCGTATTGATACAAAAGGGCTTGCTTTCGGGCATGCCCCCCGCGCCGGAGGGCGTTTCCTTTTCGGAAGGGGAGGAAGAGGCGCTTGCCTGCATCGAGGAGTGCGACGTCGTGTTCGTCGCCGCATCCGGGTTCGCGGGGCTCAAATATTCGCTGAAAGCCATCGGGTGCGGCAAAAAACTTGCGCTCGCCAACAAGGAGACGCTGGTCTGCGGCGGCGAATTCGTCATGCGGTTGGCGGAAGAGAAGGGCGTCGAGCTCGTGCCCGTGGACAGTGAGCATTCCGCCATTTGGCAGGCGCTGCATTTCGATCGGCACGCAAAGTTTGAAGAGCTCATCATCACGGCGAGCGGCGGCCCTTTCTACGGAAAAAAGCCGGAAGAATTGAAACATGTGACGGTGGAGCAGACCCTGCGGCATCCCACTTGGCAGATGGGGCAAAAGATCACCGTGGACAGCGCCACCCTCCTCAACAAGGGCTTTGAAGTCATCGAGGCGAAGTGGCTGTACGGCGCGCCCTTTTCCAGGATCCGCACGGTCGTCCAGCCGACGAGCATCGTCCATTCCATGGTCGCGTTTGCTGACGGCAGCGTGCTGGCGCAGATGGGGTATCCCAGCATGGAAGTGCCCATCCAGCTCGCCCTCACCTATCCGGAGCGGTTGCCCGCGGGGCTGAAGATCCCCGACTTCGCCGCCCTCGGCGAGATACGTTTTCTGCCCCTCGAACGCAAGGCGTTTCCCTGCTTTGACCTCGCCCTGACGGCGGGGGAAGCGGGCGGCGGTTATCCCTGCGCGCTCAACGCGGCGGGCGAAGAGGCGGTGCGGGCGTTTTTACGGAAAGAGATCGGCTTCACGCAGATCGCGCAGGTCATCGAAGAGGTGCTGTCCCGCACCGAAAGGACGCGGGCGGACGATTACGGCAGCCTCTGCGGCGTCGACCGCAGGGCGCGGGAGGAGGCAAGAAAGATCATCCGGCATGTTGAATAATCTTTTGGCGGCTTCCTCGTTCTGGGCGGGGGTCGGTTCGGTGCTGTTGGCCGTCCTCATCCTGCTCATCATGGTCACCGTGCACGAGTTCGGCCACTATATCGCGGGGAAGATATTGAAATTCAGGATCAACGAGTTTTCGGTCGGGTTCGGCCCCGCCCTCTTCCGCCGCAAGAGCAAAAAGACGGGCGAAACGTTTTCCCTGCGCCTCATCCCCCTGGGCGGCTATTGCGCGTTCGAGGACGAGGACGGGTTGGAGGAAGAACGGGAAAAGGCGGAAAAGAAGGACGCCATGTCCGAGGATAACGGCATGGCGGAGGTCTTTACGGACGAGGCCCTTCGCCCGGCGGCAATGCCCGCGGCGGCGGAAGAAACGAAGCCGCAGGACAAAAAGTCATCCGGCCGGTTCTGCGACCAGGCGCCCTGGAAGCGCATCATCGTACTCGTTTCGGGCGCCGCCATGAATTATCTGCTGGCGCTCCTCTTTATTTTTATCTCCTTTTTCGCCTTCGGGCAGCTGATGCTGATGACGTACGCCGTAGAGCCGACCGATTCCGTCGCGGCGGAATACTGTTTCCAAAACGGCGACATCATTCTGGAGGCGGACGGCAAGGGGATATACATGACCACCGACCTCATGAATGCCGTCAAAGACAGACAGGAGGGGGAATTGGTGCCTTTCCGCGTGTCGCGCATCGCGGACGAAACGGGCGCGCGGGAGGAGACGGACGTCATGATCCAGCTCCGCCGTGCGACCGATTTTGAAAACAGCGCCGACACCGACCGTCTTTGGGAAGCCTTGGGCATCGCCAAGCAGACGGACGGCGAGGGGAACGTGACGACGGACGGGGAAGGCAACCCGACCTACCTCATCTATTCCACGTCCTATCGGTTCGGCTTCTTTCAGACGATCGGCAACGCCTTTCTCTACTCTTTCCGCATCGCCGGCGCGATCTTTCAAGTGCTCGGCGAGCTCCTGATGGGCGCCCTGGGGCTGGACGCCTTCGGCGGGCCGATCACGACCATCACGGTCACGTCGCAGATCGCCGCCCGCGGTTTGCAGCCCTTTTTAGAGATCGCGGCGTACATCGGCGTCAATCTTGCGGTGTTCAATCTCCTGCCCATTCCCGCTCTCGACGGCAGCAAGGTGGTGTTCACCGCCATCGAATGGGTGCGCGGCAAACCCGTCAACCGCAAGGTGGAAGCCGTCATCCATGCCGTCGGGTTCCTGCTCATTCTGGGCTTTGCCGTCCTCGTGGACGTCCTGCAATTTTTATAACGAAAGAGCGATATATGACAGACGCCGCTTTGCAAGCGGCGTTTTTTTTGATGCAAGAGAGGTGCTTTGCGCCTCGGGACCTTCCGATTGCGCCGTTTTTTCTCCAAATACGCCGCCCGTCCGCGGGGCCGGAACCCTGTGGATCGCCGAAACGCGAAAGACAACCGAATTTCTTGCGTGAGCCCGGAAAAAGTATATCCGGGCTCATTTTTTGGCGATTTTTTGGCAAGAGGAACGATTTTTGCCTGTCGAAAGGGCAAGAGGAACGATATTTTCCTCCTTTGTGCCTTGTCATCGGGCGTTGGACGGCGTACAATAGAGGGGCAGGCGGGGCAAGAGCCGCGCCGGAAAGGGGCGGGCGCCGCAGGTCTTTCGGGACGGGCGCGCCGCCGCAGGAGGTAACGATATGTTGAAAGATCAAGACGATCTCAATGAAGCGAAAGGGGAAGAAAAGGCGGTCCGGCCGCCCGCCGGAGCGGAGAAGGAGAATCCCGCGCCCCGGGGCCGAGCGCCGCGGGAGGAAGAGCCCCCTGAAGACGCGTTCTGGAAGGAATGGCAGCGGAAACAGAGCTGTGCGCGCAAGGGCAAAAAATTGTTCGCCGCGGCGGCCGTCTGTCTGGGCGTTGCGGCTTTGGCGGTCGTCTGCCTGGTG
Source organism: uncultured Clostridia bacterium (assembly GCA_964615285.1). GTDB lineage: Bacteria > Bacillota > Clostridia > Christensenellales > Borkfalkiaceae > RGIG4074. Next base: position 2,206 of record CAZTND010000067.1, on the reverse strand, counting down.
CCCTTCGGCGGCGGTGGCGCGCTCATGCTCCTCTGTTTTCTCCCCGCCGTCGCGGGCATCGTGCTTTTCTGTGTGGGGCTGAAGAACAAATTGGCGTCCCTCGAAAGGCCGCGCTCCGTGCTGCCCATTTTCGCGCTGGCGGCGGATCTTGCCTGCGTGCCCCTCGCGCTTTTGGGCGGGTTGGCGGTGGTCTCCTCCTTTTTCACGCCGCTCGGACTTCTCTTGCTGCTGGCGGCGATCGCTGCGCCCATCGCGGGCATCGTCATTGCCGTTGCCGCATTGGGGCAGGGAAGGGAGAAGATCGGCGCCTGGGGCGTGGGGCTGAGCATTGCCGCCATCGTCCTGCCCATCGTCGCGCTGGTGACCGTCATCGCGCTCTTCAGTACGGGCGTGTTTGTCATCTCTTTGATGTAAAGGAGGGGTACCATGACCGAAAAGAAGGGGAAATCAAAAAGGATATTTTTCATCGTCCTGCGCGCGGTCCTCACCGCGGCGGCATGCGGCCTTTCCTTCTGGGTGCTTTGGCGGTATGAGTATTGGCAGCAGTGGACGCAGATCGACAACATCGTCGGCGCGATCCCTGTCGCCTTCGCCTTTCTGTTTGCGGGCGGGGCAGCCGCCCTGCTCTGGATCCGCTGGCGCAAACGCACCGCGCCCGTCGCCGTTGTCCTGGCGCTCTTCGTCTTTCTGGCGGCGGCGCTCTTCCCCAACGCCCTGCGCGGCAATTGGTGGATCGATTACGGGCATGCCTCCGATGAAGAGGCGGGACCCGACCTCTCCGTCTATGCTCCCTTTGCCGAGGGTTCCGAGGCGGCGCGGCTCGAAGAAGAGGCGGAATTGCATCTTGCGGGCGACCTGCCCGTCCTGGACGGCGCGACCGCGCTCTATCCGCTCTATGCCGCCTTCGCGCAGGCGGTCTACGAGGAGGCGGACTATACGGAGGACGCCGTGCGCTGCACCAACACCTCCAACGCCTATGCGGCGATCATCGCGGGCGAAGTCGATGTGATCTTTGTCGCCGGGCCGTCGGAAAAGCAGTTGCAGGCGGCGCAGGCGGCGGGGGCGGATCTGTGCTTCACGCCCATCGGGCGGGAGGCGTTCGTGTTCATCGTCGGCAAGAGCAACCCCGTCGAAGATCTCACCGTGCAGCAGATCCGTAATATCTACTCGGGCAAGACGGCAAAGTGGAGCACCCTCGGCTGGGCGGAAGGGGGAAACATCATCGCCTTTCAGCGGCCCGAAGGCTCGGGCAGCCAGACGGGGCTGCAGAACGTGATGGGCGACATGCCCATTCAGGCGCCCCAGCCCCTGCCGGATGCCTCGCTCGTCGGTTCCAACAGCCTCATGCAGCAGGTATCGGTGTGGTATAACGGCGTGCAGCCCGCGCTCGGCTATTCCTATCGTTATTTCGCGCAGACCATGTATGCCAATCCGGACACCAAGCTGCTGTCCGTGGAGGGCGTTGCGCCCACCGACGAAAACATCCGGAGCGGCGCCTATCCCTTCGTCGCCGACTTTTACGCGGTGACCAACGGCCGGCCGGAGGGGGACGTCGCGCGGCTCATCGAATGGATCCTCTCCCCGCAGGGGCAGGAACTCGTCGAAAAGACGGGCTATGCGCCCCTCGGATGAGGGGGTGCCGCCCGAAGAGAGGTGCGGGGAATATTTTTTTGAAAGAAATTGTCTGTAAAGGAGGACATGGAAATGAAAATTTGTAGCAGAATTATTTTTTGTGTGTGCGCTCTGGCTGCCGCGGCGCTGTTTTCGCTTTCGGCCTGCGCTTCGGCGGATAGGATCCGCACGTTGGAGGCGCTCGTATCCGGCGGCGTGATCGGCGAAGAGGATTTGCGGCATATCGCGGCGCTTAGGAACGGCAGCCTGCAGGTCGTCACGGAGGACGGGGCGGAACCGGAAACGATCGAATACACGGTTGCGCCCGTCACCGAAGAACTTTCGGAAAAACAGAAAAATACCATCCTGAAAGATTTTGAGAAATATATTGAGGACAGGTATCGGGCGGCGCATGTCGATTGTACGGTCACCGAATCGGGTGTAAAAAAACGCTGTCCGTCGCCGCGGACAGCTGTTTTTTTGTGAAAAAAATTTATTTTTTCATGCTTTATTTTCGTTGACAATTCCGGGGAAATAAATATAATAATGTTAGATAGCCTAACAAAACGGGCTGTTTTTTGTTTTACGAGGTATG
>CAZTND010000066.1:2425-5457 GCA_964615285.1 uncultured Clostridia bacterium | reverse complement strand
ATTGTGGAGCGGAAGGGGCGTGTATTCAACCGTCGCGGACTCATAGACCGCTTAACTGCGCGATCATCCTGACCGCGGAAGAAAACATTCCCACAATAGTTACCATCATACAGAAAGTGCCGAAACACAATAAAAATCTGCCGGTAGCCCGAACGGTCGTCGCGACCCACAGCGGAAAGTCCATCTTTTGCTTGGATCGTTTTACTTCCGAACAAGAGGCAGCGTAAAAGAAGAGATACAATGCGATGATGAGGAGCAGGAGCAAGAATCCGACCAGTAATTCGATGTCATTTTCCTTTTCTCCGGTCACATAAAAAGAAAAGAGGGCAAACAAACAATGAAAGAGAAATAAGAGAAAGTGCATGGGCGTTTTCTCCCGAGTCAATAATTTTTCGATGTCTTTGCGTTCCAAGGATGTTTTGCGGTAGGGCATAAGGGGTTTGATTGAATTTATTATATTAAAAAAATGCAAAAAAATCAATATTTTGGCAATATTTTATGCTGACGTAAAGATGGCCGCATAAGTCATTATACCATATCGAAAGAGAAAAACAGACGATCGACGCGGGCCCTCGGTCCGCTCATTCGCTTTTCAGGTCGAAAAAAGACGCGGCATGAAGCCGCGTCCGATTTTCTTTTATTGCGATTTAACCGAAATTTCCCGGCGGTAAGCGCGCAGGGGCGCCGCCTGTGTCGCCGCTCGTTTTTGCAAACGCCGCGGGCATCAGACGCGGCGCACGCGGATGACGTCTTCCGGTGCGGCAATGGCAGAGAGAAGTTTTTCCGAAGGATCGCTGTCCAGTTCCAGAATGAGATAGGCATATTCTCCCCTGGAGGTGTCCTGCATGTTGGCGATGTTGATGCCTTCGGCCGATACCGCGGCGGTGATCTTGGAGAGGATCTCCTTCACGTTGCGATGCAGTACGGTGACGCGGGCGACCGCCGAACGGGGCATGGAGCAGGCGGGATAATTCACGCTGTTTATGATGTTGCCGTTCTCGATGTAGTCCACCAGCTCGTTTGCCGCCATAAAGGCGCAGTTGTCCTCCGCCTCGGGCGTGCTCGCGCCGAGATGGGGGAAAACGATGACGTTGGGGGTATGCAGCAATTCGGGCGCGCCGAAATCGGTCAGGTAACGGCCCACTTTACCGCTCTCCACGGCGGCAAGCATGTCTGCGTTGTTCACCAATTCCCCGCGGGCGTCATTCACGATGACCACGCCGTCCTTGCAGAGGGCCAGGGAGTCTTTGTTGATCATTTCCCTGGTATCGTTCGTCAAGGGGACGTGCAGGGTGATGTAGTCGCAGTTTCTGAATATTTCCGCCGTTTCGTAGACATGTTTCACGCGGTGGTCCAACCGCCACGCGGCATTTACCGAAATAAAGGGGTCGTACCCCATGACGTTCATGCCCAGATCGAGCGCCGCATTGGCGACCATCGCGCCGATGGCGCCCAGTCCGATGACGCCCAGCGTCTTGCCCAATATCTCCCGTCCGACAAACTTGGACTTGCCTTTTTCCACCGCTTTGGCGTAATTGGCGCCATCGCTCTCCAGGGTCTGCGCCCAGGCCGCGGCGTCGGTGATCTTTCTGCCGCCCAGAAGGAGCTGGCAGAGCACGAGTTCCTTGACGGCGTTGGCGTTGGCGCCGGGGGTGTTGAACACCACGATGCCCTTTTCGGCGCATACGTCGCAGGGAATATTGTTCACGCCCGCGCCCGCGCGCGCGATGGCGAGCAGGGAGGGGTTGGCGGCAAAATCGTATTCCTTCATCGCCGCGCTACGCACCAATATCCCGTCGGGATCGGTCTCGGCGTCCGAATAGGCGTAGGAAGAGGGGATGACTTTGTCGGCGACCGGGCTGATCGCGTTCAGTTTCAGTATTTTTCTCATATTCATTTGTTCTCCGTTTCAAATTTTTTCATGAAGGCGATGAGCGCCTGCACGCCCTCGACGGGCATGGCGTTGTAGATGGAGGCGCGCATGCCGCCGACCAGGCGGTGTCCTTTCAGGGAGACCAGGCCCGCCGCCGTCGCCTCTTTGACGAACTTGGCGTCCAGTTCTTCGCTGCCCGTCACGAAGGGCACGTTCATGGTCGAGCGGTATTCTTTCTGTACGTAGTTTTTGAAGAGGGAGGAATTGTCGATGAAGTCGTAGAGGAGTCCCGCCTTGTATTCGTTGACCTTTTCCATCTCCTTCACGCCGCCGAGTTTTACCAGCCGGCGCAAAACGAGGTTCGCCATATAGATGGAGAAGCAGGGCGGAGTGTTATAGAGGGAGTGCGACCCTTCCTTGTCCTGGGTCTTCCACTTGAGCATGGTGGGGCAGATGGGCAGGGGATCCTGCATCAGCGAACGCTTGGCGATGACGATGGTCACGCCCGCGGGCGCGATGTTTTTCTGCGCGCCGGCATAGATGACGCCGAAGCGGGACACGTCCACTTCGCGCGAGAGGATATCCGAGGACATGTCTGCGACCAACGGCACGTTCCCCGTTTCGGGGAATTTGATGTAGCGCGTGCCGAAGATGGTGTTGTTGGACGTGATGTGCACGTAATCCGCGTCGGGCGTGAAATCGATCGCATCCACGTCGGGAATATAGGTATAATTCTTGTCGGCGGAGGAAGCCACGCATTTCGCATTCTCACCGGCGTAGATCACGCCTTCCTCGTATGCCTTCTTGGCAAAGTTGCCCGTCACGATGTAATCGGCTTTGCCCTTGTGCAGAAGGTTGAGGGGGACGGCGGCAAACTGCTGGGACGCGCCGCCCTGTACGAAGAGGACGGCATAGTCGTCGGGGATATTCATGAGGCGGCGCAGAGAATCTTCCGCCTCCTCGACCACCGCCATGAATTTTTTGTTGCGGTGGGAGATCTCCGTGACCGACATGCCCGTGCCCTGGAAATCCAGGAGTTCTTTCTGCGCCTCTTCCAGCACTTCCAGGGGAAGGATGGAGGGACCTGCTGCGAAATTGTAAGCTCTCATAGTGATATTGCTCCTTCAATATTATTGGTGATTTGTTATAATATCCGTCA
>CAZTND010000066.1:0-2325 GCA_964615285.1 uncultured Clostridia bacterium | reverse complement strand
ATTATTGGTGATTTGTTATAATATCCGTCAAATTTTTTCGGCCGCAGTGAAAGGATACGGAGTGAAAATATAAAATATCCCCACCTTGTATCGATGTTAAAATATATTATATACCTTTTTTTTGGGTTTTGCAAGCGAATATATCGGGCGGAAAGGAACAAAATTCCCGTGCGCCCGCGGAAGGGATAAGGCGGGGAAGGTCGTTTTCGCCGCGGGCATGACGGGGAAAAAGGCGGTGCCGCAGGGAAATTTTGTCAAAAATATACCGAAAATAAAAAAAATTTAAAAAAAATTAAAAAAAATCGAAAAAATTTTCGCCAAGACTATTTACATTTTTGAAATATTGTTGTACAATAGTAGACAAGGACACTATAAATCTTGTTTTGTGAGGTAACCAAGTATGGCAAGTGATCAGAAAAACGTACCTGCGGCGAAAGCCGCACAGGGGGCGTCTGGCTTTGACAACGCGGCTTTGCAGAATCGGATAGATGCGGTGGTAAGGGAGATGAAGTTCGTTTCTCAGCAGAATACCGCCATGTTTGAGAATTTAGAGCAACAGCTCAAAAACATCAAACGCGAATTTGCCTATCTGAACCAGCAGAATCTCTCGGTCTATAACATGACCACCGCTTATGTCCGCGACGCGCTCGAGAAGTCGCAGGCCGCGCTCGAAGAAAAACTCGGCGCCCTGCAATCCGCGATTTCCTCCGTCGGCGATGACGGCGGACTGCCTTCCGTGGAAGTCGTTGTGGACCACGAACGCATTGCAAACGATATCGTGGCTCGCCTCGAACGCAAGACGCAGCAGACGGAAAACGAGGAGAGCACCGAAGCGGAGGGATCGTCCGCAGTTGCTGAGCTCGGCGCAGAGGAAGTCTTCAATTACGATGTGCTTGCCGAAAAGATCGCCGATAACATCCGGCCCGTCGACTACGATTACCTTGCATGCAAGATCGTCAACAATATGACGGCGTTCGATCAGGGAACGCTCGCGGCAGAGGGGGCGCAGAAGATCGCCGACGCCGTTGCCGACAGCGTCGTGGCGAAGTTGCAGGAAACGTCTCTCCGCGCCGATGGCAGCGTCCTTGCCGACGCCGTTGCGGAGAAAGTCGTGGCGGAGATTACCGCGATGGGCGGCGATGCCTTTGCGTCGTTGGTTGCCGAAAAGATAGCGGCGGCTTCAATGTCCGCGGCGGAAGATGCACCCGCGTCCGAAGAAGATGTGTCCGCGGCGGAAGATGCATTTGCGCCCGAAGATGCGCCCGCGGCGGAAGAAGAGGTTCTCGCAACCGAAGAGGAAGCGCCGGAGAACGGCGAAGCCGGCTCTTTGGCCGACGCCGTTGCGGATAAAGTCGTGGCGGGCATCGCCGCGATGGATAACGACGCGTTTGCAGCGCTGATCGCCGAAAAGGTGGCGGCGGCTTCAATGTCCGCGGCTTTGGCGACGGAAACTCCCGTCGATACCGAGTCCATTGTGAATGGCGTCGTCGAAAAGCTGCAGGAGAAGCCCATCGAAGTGGATGTGGATGCTTTGGCGAGCGACCTGGCGGGCCGCATCGAAATGCCGCCGCTGGAAGTGGACTTTGAAGATCTTGCCGCGAAGATCGCGGAGAAGATAGAAGTTCCCGCCGCGCAGTTCAATGCCGATGAATTGGCCGAGAATGTGGCGGGCAGGATGGTCGTTTCTTCGCCGGCGATCGACGCCGATGAGTTGGCGGAAAACATCTCCGCAAAGATCATTATTCCTTCTACGGAATTCGATTACGATCAGCTTGCGGAAAAGATCATGGACGCGCTGCCCGAAGTGGATTATGAAGCGCTGTCCGCTCCCGTCGTTGCGGGTGTGACGGCCGCGCTGCCGCAGGAGCAGGATGCCGATGAGCTGGCGGCAAAAGTTTCCGAAAAGCTCGATGCGATCTGGACGGCACAGGCCGAGGAAGAACTTGCCAAGAGCGAAAGCGAAAGCTCCGAAACTGCCGAAGGGGCGGAAGAGACGGACGAACTCGCCGAGATCGCCGATAAGGTCGCGCAGGCGCTGGATTATGACGCCATAGCGGAAAAGCTGGCGGCCAAACTGAACGGCAACGAAGAGGACGTAGAAACGTATCTCAATGAGCGCGGCATAGAAGTGAGCGCAACGGATGATTCCGACCGCGTCATCAATGCGGTAGAGGAGAGCAGCGGCAGAACCAATGCTTTGGTGGAAGAGGTCATTGAGTTGCTCAAACAAAAGCCGTTTGTACCCGTTGCCGTCGCCTCCGTCGAATCGGAGGAAGAAGCGGTGGCAGAAGAAGAGGCTGCGGAAGAACCGGTACAAGAAGTAGT
>CAZTND010000065.1:0-5855 GCA_964615285.1 uncultured Clostridia bacterium | reverse complement strand
GCGACCTGCTGATTACGAATCAGCTGCTCTACCAACTGAGCCACAGTAGCATCTTTTCCGTTGTCTGCCGGGTAAAATAAAATCACCCGAACGCTCTTTCTATTATAAGAAAAAAACGCCCGAAACGCAAGCGTTTTTTATATGGATTTTATAATTTTTTTCGATTATCTGCAAAAAATATTCTGCCAAGAACAGATCCCTTCCGAAAGATAAAGCTGCAGATAGCGCAGGTCCTTGGCATAGACGGCGCTGCTCATCATGCCGAGGCATTGCCGGGCGGCACCGCGGAGCAACTCCTTCGTTTCCGCCGCCGCATCGCGCAGCAATCCGTTCAGAACCGTCCGCAGTTCCGTGACGGCGGCACGCACTTCGCGCTGTGTATATTCACCGCTGTCCAAACCGTTGGCTGCATTATAAAGCAGCGTGATGCACTGCAACAGGGTATTCACGCAACCTTCCACCTGCGCCCGCACGGCGCGCTGCCCGCGGGTGGAAAACCAAAACGTATCCACCGTCAGGGGCAGAATTTCCGTCTGCTTCCCCTTTTCCGCCAGAGCGTCCCGCACACCCGCCGCAGACGCCTCGTCGGCATAGGAAGCGATGCCCACATATTCCGCGCCTTCCAAAGAGAACACATACCCCGCGCCGCCGTTCACATACACATCCTGCGCACGATCAGAGGCATCTTCCTCCCCGACGGACAGGACCAAAAAATAAAACGTTTTGTCCACGACATAGGATTCCGCGCCCGCGGCACAGGAAACGGCTCCCACAACGATAACAAGGATAAACAAGATACCCATGCCCGTAATAAAGACCATTTTCCGGATAAATTTTTTTCGATTGGCGAGAAGAACGTATCGGCTCTGCATACATTGTGTGTATATGCACAGACTGCCGCAAATAGAACCGATTTCCGCTTGAAAGTCATCGCCTGCGGCGAAGAAAATCGCCGTTCGACAGGGGCATGTCCGTACGGAACGTATATTTCCCCTGCACAAATTTGGCATCGTCGACGGCATTCCCGTCGCCGTCGCGCAAGTCGGAGACGGTGACCCGCGCGCCGAAAGCCCCGCCCGGGCTCAGCACTTCCAGCACATCGCCCGCATGAAAACGGTTGCGCATTTCCACCGTTACCCTGCCTTCCCGACAGGCAAGCACATCGGCTATGTACTCGCAGGTCCCCTTGATCTGTGAATTTTCACGGTTGACGGTCTCCGTATTCCTGCCAAGGGCATATGCCGTCGTATAGGCGCGATGATCGACGGTTTCGAGTTCCGCGCGGCAGACGGCGGGCGAGCCGCCGTCCAAAGCGCGGCGATAGGCATTGACGACCGTCGCAAGATAATAACCGCTCTTCATGCGTCCTTCGATCTTGAACGAGGAAACGCCCGCCGCACGCAGTTCGCCGAGGTGATCGATCATGTTCAAATCTTTGCTGTTGAGGATATATGTCCCCCGCCCGTCCTCCTCTGCGGGCAGGCATTCTTCCCTGGCGACCGGCGAAACGGGACGCAGTTCATACCCCCAACGGCAGGCCTGTACGCATGCGCCGCGGTTGGAGGAACGGCCGTCCAGATAATCGGAAAGCAGGCATCTGCCGCTGTAAGAAATGCACATGGCGCCATGCACAAAGGCCTCCAGCTCCATTTCCGGACAGAGCGCATGAACGGCGGCGATCTCCTGCAGGGACAGTTCCCGCGCGAGCACGACACGGGAAACGCCCCGATCCCGCCAGAATTTTGCCGCATAGCCGTTGGTGGTGTTCGCCTGTGTGGAGAGGTGAAGCGGCAGGCGGGGCGCGGCGGTTTTTGCGATATATACCGCCCCGGGATCGCTGACCAACGCGGCATCGGCGCCGATGTCCTGCAAAAAGGAAAAATAGCGTCCGAGCTTTTCCCCGTCGTCCCCGCGCAGATATACATTGACGGCGACGTAAATTTTTTTGCCGCGGGCATGGGCGTATTCCACCCCTTCGCGTAATTCATCGTCGGTAAAATTATCGGCAAAAGCGCGCAAAGAGAACGCCCGGCCGCCGGCATAGACGGCGTCTGCACCGAAGCGAAAAGCGATCTTCAATTTTTCAAAATTGCCCGCCGGCGCCAGCAATTCAACTTTGCCCTCGTTCAAATCCCCTTCACCTCCTGACGGACACGGCTACGCCGCCGCCCACATCGACCACGACGGTCGAAAAATCCGCATCGCGCGACACTTCCTCCAAATAAGCGCGCATCTTGCGCACAAAGAGCCTGTGTTTGGCAGGCGCCGGCTTTTCGCCGCTGAGCCAGCCGAAAAGCAGCACATCGTCCGCAAAGACCGTGCCGCCTTTCTCCAAGAGCCGCTTCAATTCGGACATGTATCGCCCGTATTGCGCCTTTGGCCCGTCCAAAAACACAAAATCGTATTTCCCGTCCATCATGGGGAGGATCTCCCCCGCGTCGCCCAGATGACAGGTGGCTCGGTTCGAAAGCCCGAGCGCCGCAAGGTTGTCCTTTGCCTCCGTATAGCGCCCCTCGTCTATCTCCACGGTGGTAAGATGCGCCTCGGGACAGGCGAGAAGCATTGCCGCCGCACTCAACCCCACCGCCGTGCCGATCTCCAAGATCCGCCGGGGGCGGACCGCGGCGAGCAAAACGAGCAGAAACTGCAGCGACGCCTCGCCGATGACGGGAATGCGGCGGGCCTGTGCGTCCTTGCGCAGGGCGCGCAGCTGCTCGCCGATGCGCGGCGCATTGAGACCTGCCGCATAGATCTTATCCGTATTTTCTTTCCGATCGCCGATGCTCACGTGCTTCCCGTTCCCTTAAATTTCCATGACGACGGGCAGAATGAGCGGCGACTGCTTGGTCTTTTTATAGAGATACCCCTTCAGCATCTTTTCGATCGCCTTGGCAAGGCCTTCCTTGCTGCCGTTCTGCAGATCGTACTGTGTGATGGCATTCATGACCACGCCCTTGATCTCCCGTTCATAATCGCGTTCATCGCCGAACAGGATGCCGATATTTTCGATGCGCGGATCGCCCACGAGTGCGCCGCCGCTGACAATGACGGAGATGACGAACACCCCCTCCGATGCGATCTTCCTGCGGTCGCGGATGACCTCGGACGTGTCGAAATCCTCCGATCCCGTGCCGTCGATGATCATAGCCCCCGCGGAGAAACTTTCGCCGCGGCGCAAAGTCGCGTCGGTCAGTTCCACGCAATTGCCGATCTCCGGCAGGAAAATATTGTTCCGCGGCATCCCGAGCTCGTGCGCCAGGTCGGCATGAAGTTTTAAGTGGCGGTATTCCCCGTGCACGGGGATGAAAAATTTGGGACGCAGCAACGTATGAATGATTTTATGCTCTTCGCGGCAGGCATGCCCGGAAACGTGTATCTTTTCCAGACTTTCATACACCACATTCGCCCCCTTTTTGTACAGGTTGTTGATGACCCGATAGACCATCTTTTCGTTCCCCGGAATGGGGTTGGCGGAAATGATGATGGTATCGTTTTCGCCGATGCTGATCTTATTGAACTCGCCGCTCGCCATGCGGGTGAGCGCGCTCATGGGCTCGCCCTGCGACCCCGTTGAAACAATGACGATCTCCCGATCAAAATAATTGCGCGCCTTCTCCGCGTCCACCAGCAGGCCGTCGGGGATGTGCAGTTCGCCGATCTTCGTGGCGGCATCCACGACGTTGAGCATGCTCCTGCCCGAAAGCGCGACGCGGCGCTTGTACTTGACCGCCAGATCGATGATCTGCTGCAGGCGGTGCACGTTGGAAGCGAACGTGGCGATCACCAACCGGCGGGTGGCATGTTCGGAAAACAGATGGTCCAGCGTGGTACCGACCACCGTCTCGCTCATGGTGTAGCCGGGGCGCTCGATGTTGGTCGATTCCCCCATGTACAGCAACACGCCTTCCCGCCCCAATTCGGCGATACGAAGCAAATCGATGGGGTCGCCCGCGACGGGCGTCATGTCGATCTTAAAGTCGCCGCTGTGGTAAATGATGCCGTACGGCGTGCGGATGGCGAGCGCAACGGCGCCCGCAATGGAATGGTTGACGTTGACGAATTCCACCGAAAACGTGCCGAGCTTGATCGTATCGCCCGGCTCGACTGTGCGGAACTCCAGATTCTGCAGACGGTGTTCGCGCACCTTGTTATCGGCCAGAGCAAGGGTCAGTTTTGTCCCGTAAACGGGCGTATGCGGATTGAGCTCCTTCAAAAGATATGCCAGGCCGCCGATGTGATCCTCATGCCCGTGCGTCAGTAAAATGCCGCGGATCCTGTTCTTGCGTTCGACCAGATAAGAGGCATCGGGGACGACAAGATCGACCCCCGGCATTTCTTCGTCCGGGAACGTGTCGCCCGCATCGATGACAATGATGTCATTGCCGTATTCGATGGCGGTCATGTTCTTGCCGATCTCTCCCACGCCGCCGAGAAAGAGAATGCGGACGGGTTTCTTGTTCCTTTTGCCCTTGCCCTGCGGCATGCTGCCGGCTTTTTCTCCCTTGGACGGCTTTGCGCCGTCGCCGCGGCTACCGCGGGCAGTCCGGGCGGGATCTGCCGCTCCGCTGCGGTCAAAGTATTCCGCCGACACGGCGGGATCCGCCCATTCCGCCGCCGACTTTGCACGGCGGATCTCCGTCCCTGCGGAAGGATTGCCTTTGCGGACGATGCGGCGCATGCCCCTGCGCAGTGCGGCGGGGGGTTCCGCTGCAGACTCGCCGCCGCGCGGAAACTGCTCGCGCCTGCCGCGCTGCGGCGCTTTGCGCTCCGATGCGGAGCGCAGGTTGGTTTTTTGTTCCTTCAAAACAAATTACTCCTTTTGCGACTGTTTATTTTTCTCTCTTTTCATTTCCGTTCGTATTTGTTTTTTGACCGTTTTTCTAACCCCTAAACATGGATAGAGAGCCGATGAATATCAGCCCTCTTCCATTCAAACTTTACTCTTTTTGCCGCAGGCCCTATCAGAAGGATTCAAGATCCTTCTTTTCGGTGATGCTCGCCTTGATCAGCCCTTCGGCAAGCAGTTCCTCGTCGCTCTTATACGGATATTCCGCAACGTAGTCGACGGGCGCTCTGTGTTTGCGCTGTGCTTTCAGGGTCTCCATCATCTCAAATACGAGCGAGATCGCCTTTTTCAGCCCCATGTTGCTCTTGACCTTCACCATCATGGGCGTGCTTTCGTACGCCTTGACGTCGCCGACATATTTATGGTGATATTTGGTGAGAGAATACTCATCGGGGTTGAGCGCCAGATACAGACAGAGCGTCTTGCCGTTGATGTTCATCTTGGCGATGGTTTCCCGACCCAGATTGAAACGGTCTCCGTTCCAGGACATGCCGGACCTCACACGGCTGTATGCAAGCAACTCGTTCTTGATTTCGCTGTAATAGTACTTGATCTCGTCCGAAGCCTGCCTCAGTTTGCACTCATAGCTCCGCTTCAAACGCACAGTCTTACCAAGTTCCCGCGCGGTCACGCGCATAGCCTCGGTTTCAGCTGCGGCCTCTGCGATGCTTATCTCCTGTTGCGCCTGCGTTTTCTCTTCCGGTTCCGCCGCGTTTTCCGCGGCTCCGCAAAAGGGGGGCAGTTCGATTTGCTCCGCCGCTTCCGCTTGCGCCTCCTCTTCCGGTTCGGACGCGGTTTCTTCCTCGTCCTCAACGGGCTCTTCGGAAACTTCTTCCGTTGGCTCCGTTTCTACTTCTGTTTCTGTTTCAGTGCTTTCCGCCGATTCCTCTAAATCCTCCGGGAAGGGGAAGACTTCGCTTTCATCCGCTTCATCTTCCGTTGCTTCCTCAGCCTCGACGGGTTCCTCCGCTTCTACAGTTTCTTCAATCTCGGCAGGTTCTTCCGCTTC
>CAZTND010000064.1:0-6348 GCA_964615285.1 uncultured Clostridia bacterium | reverse complement strand
TCGCGTGGTTTTCTTTATACAAACAAAAAATCCCCGTGCCGTACCGACACGAGGAGATATATCGACAAAAACGGGGCGGCGCGGTCGCCGTCCCGGAAAGGTATTCGGTTTTCAGTCCGTCCGAACCGTCCGGGCCGCGCCGGCGGGCGGAAGGCTGCCGCCGGAAACGGGCGTTATTTGCCGCGGAAGGGCGCGAACGCGTCGAAGGCGGAGGTAAATTCCCGCCCGTCGAGATAGGAGAGCGCGCCGCCCGCCTGCAGAACGATCTTTTTTGCCACCAGGCACTGGCGGGTGCGGTTGTACTTTGCGTTGGCGGCCCTGTCGCCGTACTTGGTATCGCCCAGCACGGGACAGCCGATGTGCGCCAGGTGGGCGCGGATCTGATGGGTTCTGCCCGTGTGCAGGGTGATTTCCACAAAATTCAGCCCGCTTTCCCGCGCGAGCAGGCGGTATTCGGTGACGATCTTTTCGCCGACCGGGCGGTCGGAGACCTCCACGAGGGAGGAGGCGGCGTTCTTTTGCAGGTAAGCGGTCAGCACGGCGCGCTCCCTGCGGAAAACGCCCGTACAGACGGCATGATAAATTTTCGTGACCCGCCGTGCGCGGAAGGCTGCCAGCAGGCACTCCTCCGCCCCGTCCGTCAAGGCAAAGATCATCAAGCCCCGCGTGTTGCGGTCGAGACGGTGGATAAAGCGGCAGGGCATGTCCGCGTTCAAGGCAGAAAACACGGCCTCGGCGTTGACCCCGCTGTCCTTGTCCGCCACCAGCACGTTTTCGTCCCGCCAGACGATGCGGAACGCCTCTTTCGCCTCCTGCGCGGGCGTGGTGTAATAGGACACCCTGTCCCCCGCCGCAAGGGGCATGTCCGCGCCGACTTTGACGCCGTTCACCCGCACGTCCCTTTTTTTGAGCAGGGACGTGAGGTAAAAAGAGCCCTGGGGATAGGTGTTATCCGTGAAATTTCGGAGTGTGTCTGCGTTTTTTACGATGAATTCTTTCAAAACAAAACCTCTTTATTGCCGCAAGCAGAAGGAACAGCAGGACCGCGGCGGGGAGCAGGAACGGAGCCCCGTACAAGATCCATGCCGCATAGGCGGCAAGCACCGCGGTCGCCGTCTGCAGGACGGCGTTCGTCAAGGACTCCTTCCAGCCGATCTCCCGCGCCGAAGCGGCGATCGCCGAAATGCACGGGGAACAGAAGAGCACGAATACCGCCAGCGCAAACGCCGTCTGTGCGGAATACGGCAGTCCTTCGGGATAGAACAGGTTCAGAAGCCCCGCCACGTTCTCCTTGGCGACCAGCCCGCTGAACAGGGCGAACGCCGTCTGCCAATCCCGTACGCCGACGGGATAAAAGACATACTTCAACCCTTCCGAAAAGAATGCCAGCATGCTCTCTTCCGTCGGGACATACCGCAGGGAAAAATCGAAGGAAGAGAAAAACCAGACCGCGAGCGTGAACGCCGTGACCACGGTCACTATCTTTATTATAAACTGTTTGAGCCGAAAGAGCAAGGTTTTGACGAAAAAAATCGGATCGGGCAGCTGCATTTCGGGCAATTCGAGGATAAATTCCCCCTTTTCCCCGCGGGACAGCAGGGCGAACATTGCAAGGCTCACCGCCACGCCCAGGGCGTACAGCCCCGCCACCGCCGGGAAGGGACGGGCGAAGAAGGAGGAGAGTAGCGTGAGATAGACGGGCAGTTTTGCCGAACAGGAGATGTACGGCAAGGCGGCAATGGTGCGCCGTTGCATCGCCTTGCGCTCGAACCCGCGGGTGGACAGGATCGCCTGCGCCGTACAGCCGAAGCCGAGCAATACGCAGAACACCGCCCGGCCGTTCAGCCCGAATTTCCGGAACACGCCGTCCGCCGTGAAGGCGAGCGCGCTCATGTAGCCGCTCTCCTCCATGAACAGAAGGAACCCGTACAGCATGGCGAGCTGGGGCAGGAACCCGAGCACGCCGCCCGCCGAACGGAGAAAACCGTCGCACACGAGCGCGCGCACGGCGGGCGTGGAAAGGCAGTCCGCCGCCAGCCCCGCCAGCCGTTCGCAGATCAGTTCTTCCAGGCAGTCTTTCATCACCGTTCCGGGCATGCCACCGCCGAAGGTCAGAAAAAACACCAGTCCCATGAGCGCAAAAAAGAGCGGCAGGCAGAAAATGCGGTCATAGCATATCTTTTCCGCAAGGCTCTCGCGCCTGTTTTGTGGACGATATATGCCTTTCAGCAGTGTTTTTTCGTCGTCCGTTCTTCTCGCTGTTTCCCCTTCTTCCCGGGCATGGGCTGCGGGAAGAGCGGATTCGCCCTGCAAAAACGCACGAAATGCCTTTACCTCCTGCGGGCGAAAGGCATTGACGGAAAAAACGGGAACGCCGAGGCGGGCGGAGAGCGCCGAAACGTCGATCTTTCCGCCGTTTTTGGAAAAAGAACGCTCCATGGTGAGCGCGAGGACGACGGAAAGCCCCCTGTCGAGCAGGGCGCGGGTCAGACGGAGGGAGCGGGGCAGCGTGCGCACGTCCGCCACATGGACGAACAGGGCGTTTTTGTGGGTTTTCAGATAGGACAGCGCCGCCTTTTCTTCCATGGAATAGCCGTCGAGGGAGTAAATGCCGGGGAGATCGGTGTAGAGAAAATTGCCCTGCCGCCCCCTGACGAGCCGGGACGCCGCCCCCACCGTGACCCCGTGCCAGTTGCCCGTATGGGCGTGGGCATGCGCCAGCGCGTTGAAAAGCGTGCTCTTGCCCGCGTTCGGATTGCCGGTGAAAACGATCTCCCGCCCGTATCTTGCCGCGCCTTTCATATTTCCTTTCTGATCACGCGGATGCGCTCTGCCAGCTCGCGGCGAAGCCCGAGACGAATGCCGTCCACCTCCAAAAGCAGGCTGCTTTTCAGGAGGGAACGCCTGACCACTTTGACTTTTTCGCCGGGATACACGTTGAGCATGCGCAGGCGCTGGCGGATATTCTCCTCGGTGTCGACCCGGATGACGATGGCGCTTTCGCCGTTTTTGATCTCTGCAAGGTTCATACTATTAAAGAATGCAGGGCAAGCCCAAAATATGAAAAAGGAGAGGTAACGAAGAGAAAAAAGGCAGGGAAACGAGGCGTCCCTGCCGTTTGGTTCATTCTTTTCTGCCCGTCCGTTCATCAAACTCCTGCAAACCCTGTTCGATAGACCGCTTTGGAGCGGGCACCAGACATTGCAGCGATCAGCGGGCGCTGCCGTCGGACGCGCCGGTATCGTATCTGGAATTGACGCGCATGGCATTGAGAATGGCGAGCACCGCCACGCCCACGTCGCCGAACACTGCGACCCACATGCCGTAAGAGCCGAACACGCCGAACGCCGAAAGGATGAGAATGGCGACTTTGACGGCGAGGGAGAACACGATATTCTGAAAGACGATCGCCATGGTCTTTTTTGCGATGCGCTTGGCGAGCGGGATGCCCCGCAGGTCGTCCTTCATGAGAACGATGTCCGACGCCTCGATCGCCGCGTCGCTGCCCACGCCGCCCATGGCGATGCCGACATCCGAACGCATGAGCACGGGCGCATCGTTGATGCCGTCGCCGACGAAACAGAGAACTTCCCCTTTCTTCTTTTCGGAGAGCAGTTTTTCCACTTCCGCCACCTTGTCCTGGGGGAGCAGAGAGGCCTTATACCCCGTCAGCCCGATCTCCTGCGCGACGTTCCCGGCGATCGATTCGTTGTCGCCCGTCAGCATGACCGTGCGGCAGCCCATGGCGTTGAGCGAACCGACGACCTCTGCGGACTCGGGCTTGATCTCGTCGGAAATGAGCAGCGAACCGACGAATCTGCCGTTCCGTGCGACATACACGACGGTACCCATGCCCGCAGCTTTCGCGTATTCGACGCCGTTTGCCGCCATAAGCTTTTCATTGCCGCAGCAGATGACGTCTTTGCCGCGGACGGCAACGACGCCCTCCCCCGCCACGTTCGTGAGCGTGTAGCCGCTTTCGGTCTCCCCGCCGTAACGGGCCACGATGGATCTGGCAATGGGGTGGCTTGCATCGCGTTCGGCGATCGCCGCCAGCCGCAAAACTTCCGTCTCGCTCTCCCCCGGCGCGGGAAAAATGGCAGTGACCGCAAAGTTGCCCTTGGTCAGCGTGCCCGTCTTGTCGAACACGAAAACGTCGGCTTTATTGAATTTTTCGAGATAATTGGAGCCCTTGACGAGAATGCCGTACCGCGACGCCGCGCCGATGCCCGCAAAGAAGGAGAGCGGGACGGAGATGACCAGCGCGCAGGGACAGGACACGACGAGGAAACTCAGGGCGCGGTAGACCCAGGTGGACCACTCCCCCGTGACGATTCCCGGCACCACGGCAAGCAGCAGCGCCACGCCGACCACGGCGGGGGTGTAATATTTTGCGAATTTGGTGATGAAGTTTTCCGCCTTGGATTTCTGTTCGGAAGCGTTTTCGACGAGCTCGAGAATTTTCGACACCGTTGAATCGTAAAACTCTTTGCCGACCCGGACTTCTATCTGCGAAGTGAGATTGACGCAGCCGCTGATGACTTCGCCCCCCTCCGCCACGTCGCGCGGGAGGGATTCGCCCGTGAGCGCTTTGGTGTCCAACGCGGACATGCCCTTGACGATCGTGCCGTCCAACGGAATTTTTTCGCCCGGATTGACGACGATGATCTCCCCCACTTTGACCTCGGAAGGGTCAACTCTTTCCACACTCTCCCCGCGCCTGACGTTGGCGTAATCGGGACGGATGTCCATGAGCGCGGAGATGGATCTGCGGGATTTGCCCGTGGCGTAACTCTGGAAAAATTCGCCGACCTGATAGAAGAGGAGCACGGCGCAGGCCTCGTCGAATCCCTCGATGTTGTCCGGTTCGGTCACGCCCCGATAGATGGCGAGCGCAAACGCGCCGAGCGTTGCCACGCACATGAGAAAGTTTTCATCGAACACCTGCCCGTGAGCGATGTTGCGGACGGCGCGCCACAGCACGTCGTAGCCGATGATGAGATAGACGACGAGATAGAGCGCGAACGGAAACACCCATGCGGCGGGTCCTTCGAACACGCCGCCCAGATAGATGACCTTATCGGTGATAAATACGGCCAAAAAGAGCGCCAACGCAACGATGATGCGGACGAGATTTCTCTTCTCTTTCCGGCTCAGGACGGAACTTTTCATGCCAAAGCCCCCTCGGCTCACCGGATGATCCTGCAATCGGGTTCCACCTTGCGGCAGGTCTTGACGACTTGTTCCATGATTTCGTCAAACCGCCCTTCGTCCGCCTCGATGGACATCTTTTGCATCAGGAAACTGACGTTTACCGCCTCCACGCCGTCGATCCGGGCGATCGCCCGTTCCATCTTTGCCGCGCAGTTGGCGCAATCCAGATCTTCCAGCTTGTATACCTTCTTCATAAAAAAATCCTCCAAACGATCGTTTGATATGTTTTTCCGTGCCGCGGCCGGCAAAGCACCCTCCCGTGGAACGGATATTGCCCCTTTGAAAATTCCCGTTGAACAATTGGTTTATTGAACAAATATTCAAATATTGTCCCTTAAAAAACAGGGGCATGCCCTGTTTATTTGTCTTCGTTGACGTGGGTCAGGCCATATTCCATGATCTTTGTGACATGGTCGTCGTCGAGGGAATATTTCACCTCTTTGCCCTCCTTGGTGCCCTTGACGAGCTTGGCGCCGCGGAGCACGCGCAGCTGATGGGAGACCGCCGACACGCTCATGCCCAGCACTTCGGCAAGTTCGCCGACATACAGGTCCCGCACCTGCAGACAGCCGAGGATCTTGGCGCGCGTGGGATCGCCGAACATCTTGAACAGCTCTGCCAGCTCGTAAATTGTCTGTTCGTCGGGCAGCGCCTTTCGGATCTCTTCCGCCGGACCGCTTCCCCTTCTTTCGTTCTCTCCCATGCTTCTCCCTTTCCCGATATTTGAACGTTTTTTCAACTGTTCAATGATAGTATATGCTTTTCGGACGGATATGTCAAGCATTTTACGGAGGTTTTTCAAGAAATAAGAGGAACTTTCCTTTCAACGGGAAAATTCCTCCTGCGCCTTCTTTGTCTTATGCCCCGACTTCGGGCAGGGCGACCTCCGCCAGATTGACGTAATTCTTTGTCTCCGCATCGTATTCAAAATTTTCGTAGACAAGCACCTCTTCCAGATCCGGAAAAGCAAGCAGAGAGACATTTCCGCCCGTCTGCGTGTTTCACTGACCGTCGCCATACTCTTTTGAACCACGCGACTATCGCGTGGTTTTCTTTATACAAAAAGAATGCCCCTTCCTGCATTATCCCGGGAAGGGGCATTCTTTTATACCGTCCGATCATTCATATTCCACG
>CAZTND010000063.1:0-6378 GCA_964615285.1 uncultured Clostridia bacterium | reverse complement strand
TCTCCGGCGCACTTGTGCGCAGCCGGTAGTGATTAGGGCTATGCCCGAAAATGAAGACCCACCCGCTTTGCGGGTGGTTTTTCATTTTTCGTTTTCCATGGTCCGAAACGTTTTTGCGGACGAGGATGAAGGAAAATGCCGAAAGTACAAGGTAAATTTTCCAAAAAAAGAAAATATAGCGGCTGAAAGTATAAAGCGGCAATACTTTCACATACTTCTTGCGGAGGTCTTTATGAAAGCAACAGGAATCGTAAGAAGAATAGACGAGCTGGGGCGGGTGGTCATTCCCAAGGAGATCCGCCGTACGCTTCGTATCAAAGAGGGCGATCCCCTCGAAATTTTTACCGAACGGGACGAGCTGATGCTCAAAAAATATTCGCCCATCGCCACGTTGGATAAGTTCAGCGAGGCCACGGCGCGCACGCTCAACGATTTGAGCGGGCTTTTGACGCTCATCTCCGACACGGACGAGATCTTGTCGGCGTGCGGCGAGGGCAAGCGGGGGCTCGGGCGGCACCTCTCCCGCGAAATGGACAGGGTGCTCCGTGAGCGGCGCAGCTATCTTGCGGACCGGGCCGACGGCGGCACGATCCTGCCGATCACCGAGGGGGAGGAAAAAGACGCCTACTATGCCCAACTCATCATTCCCATCGTTTCGGGCGGCGACTGCCTCGGCGCGGTGGTGCTTCTCTCTGTCAATGAAGGGGTGAAGATCGAAAATGCTTCCATCAAACTTGCGCAGCTCACGGCGGAAATGCTGGCAAACCAGTTCAACTGAGCTTTCGGCGGAACGGGCAAGCGGACGGATAAGGGCGGGGGACCGTCCTTTTTTCCGCCGTCGGGCGAAGAAGGCAGAGGCGGAAGGGGGATCGGCTATGCAGATAAAACGGGAAAGACAGGGCTTTTTGCACGGTGCGTTCATCATATCCATGGGCAGTTTTCTCTCCAAGGTCATCGGCGCGGCGGCGCGCATCCCGCTCACGGGCATTCTGGGCGCGGAAGGGGTGGGGCTCTATCAGCTTGCCTATCCGTTCTATTGCCTGCTTCTCACCGTCTCTTCGGCGGGACTGCCGTCCGGCATTTCCCGCATCGTGGCGGGGGAAGAGCACCGCGGCGGCGACGGGAGAGCGGTGTTTCGTTCCGCCCTCTCCCTGTTCTTTTTCGTGGGCATGGTGGGCACCCTTGCGATGTTTTTCCTGCGCGGGGTCATCAGCGACCTGCAGGGGGAAGATCTGCGGTGGTGTTATGTCGCCCTCTGCCCCTCGGTGCTCCTCGTGTCCCTGCTGTCCGTCTTTCGCGGCTATTTTCAGGGCGAGTGCGACATGCTGCCCACGGCGGTATCCGAGCTCACCGAACAGCTCGTCAAAGGGTTGTTTTCCATCGTGTTTGCGTGGGTGTTTCAGACCAATACGCTGACGGCCGTCGTCGCCGTTCTCGCCTCGGTTTCCCTGAGCGAAGGCTGGGCGCTGCTTTATATGTTCCGCCGGTACCGCGCCGCCCGCGGGGTCAGACCGCTGTACGAGACCGCGCCGCCCGCCTGGGGCAAACTGCTTTCGCGCACCGTGCCCGTCGCGCTGGCGGCGGCGATCCTGCCCCTTTCGCAGTTCGTCGACAGTTGGCTGGGCGTGCGGCTGATGCGCGGGTACAGCGAAGAGGCGGTCGCCCTGTACGGCCTGTATGCGGGCGGCGCCGTGACCCTGGTGGGGCTGCCCGTCTCCGTCTGTTACGGTTTTGCCGTATCCATCATTCCGCGCCTCGGCGGCAGGGCGGGCGCGCGCGGCAAGGTGCTCAAAGCCCTGGGCTTCACCCTGCTCGTCAGCCTGCCCTGCGCGCTCGTCCTCTTCTTCTTCGCCCGTCCGCTCGGGGGGCTGTTTTTTCAGAAACTGAGTGCGGAACGGCTGGACGTTCTCGAAATGCTGGTCAAGATCATGGCGCCGACGGCGGTCACCCATGCCTGCGCGCAGACCCTGTCTGCCTGTCTCATCGGCAGGGGCGGGGCGCTCAGGGCGACGGGCAACATGGCGTTCGCCGTCCTCTTGAAAATCGCGCTGGTGTTCTTCCTCGTGCGGCTGGAAAATATTTCGGTGCTCGGCATGGCGATCGCCGCAAACGGTTGCTTTTTGGCGGCGTTTGTGTTAAACTTAATCAGCAGTCTGCGCCGCGAACGAAAAAAACGATGAAAACTTCGGTCCGCAAGGGGTTGCCCTGCGGACATTTTCACGGCGGCGGAAATCATGCAGGGAGGGACAGCGGCAATGATCGTATTGGTCGGTTTGGGCACGGAAAGGGGAGACCTGACGGAGGCGGGGCGGGAAGCCATCCTCGCCGCCGACAGAGTCATCATACGCACGGGCAAGGGGAGCGCTGCGCAAACGCTCTCCGCGCTCGGCGCGGCATATGAAACGCTGGAGGGCGCGTTTCCGCGCACCCGTTCTTTTGAAACGTGGTACAAAAAAGCGGCGGCATACGTGCTGCGCGCGGGCAAAACACAAAATATCGCCTATTGCACGGCGGGCTGCGTGGGCGAGGATCGCTGCGCGCAATACATAGCAAAGCGCTGCAAAAACGCAAAGATCGTCGGCGGCGTCGGCAAGGCGGAACGGGCGTCGGAGCTTGCCCGCCTTCCCGCCACGGTGTGCGCGCGGGTGTCGGCATACGAGCTCAAAGATACGGAAAACCTCACCCTGCCCGCCGTCATATACGATCTCGACGACGAATTTCTGGCGGGGGACGTAAAACTCCTGTTGGGCGACCGCGTCGGCGAAGAGAACGAAGTGTTCTTCGTGCGCGGCGGCAAAGCAAAAAAAATCAGGATATACGAACTTGACAGGCAGAAGGCATACGACGAAACGGCGGCAGTCGTCGTGCCCGCACTGCCCCTTCTGAAAAAATCGCGGTTCGACATTTACGATCTGCAAAACATCATCCGCCGTCTGCGCCGCCCCGACGGCTGTCCGTGGGACAAGGCGCAGACCCCCGAGAGCATCCGCATGAACATGGTGGAGGAGGCGTACGAACTGGTGGACGCCATCGACGCGGGCGACCCCGACAAGATCCGCGAGGAGACGGGGGACGTGCTGCTGCAGGCCGTCTTTCACGCCGTCATGCAGGAAGAGCGCGGGGCGTTCGACCTCACGGACGCTTTGACCGAGTTGTGCGAAAAACTCATCCACCGCCACACGCACATCTTCGGCAAGGACAAGGCGACGGACGAGGCGTCCGCCCTCTCCGTCTGGGAGGCGAACAAAAAGAAGGAGAAGGGGCAGGACACCTTCTCCAAGGCGGTGAACGACGTGCCTGCCTGCTTCCCCGCCTGCATGCGGGCGCAGAAGGTACAAAAGCGCGCCGGTAAGAGCGGGTTCGATTTTCCCTCCGTCGAGGCGGCGGCGGAAAAGATCACCGAAGAACTCAAAGAATGGGAGCATGCCCGCAGGGAAGGGGATGAACGAAAGGTGCAGGAGGAATTGGGCGACCTGCTCTTTTCGGTCGTCAACGCGGGAAGGCTCGCGGGCGTGGACTGCGAACTCGCCTTAAAAGAGAGCGTGCAGAAATTTGCCCGCCGCTTCACCGCGCTCGAAGCGTCGGTCATCGCCGACGGCAGGGACATTTCCGCCCTTTCTCCCGCCGAGCTGGACGGGTATTACCGCAAGGTGAAGGCGGCGGAGACGGACGGCAAGGAAAAATAATTCGGAACGGGAGGCGCGGACATGCGTTTACACCCCATCGACATCGGCGGCATCCGCACGGAAAACAACGTATTTTTAGCGCCGCTGGCGGGATACACGAACTATCCCTTCCGCAAGATATGCCTGGGTGCGGGCGCGGGGCTGACCTGCACCGAGATGGTCAGCGCCAAGGGACTGCACTACGGCAGCGAAAACACGCGGGAACTGCTGTATTCGGGCGATGCGGAAAAGATCAAGGCGGCGCAGCTCTTCGGCAGCGACCCCGCCGTTTTGCGCGAGGCGTGCGAAAGCGACAGTCTCGCGCCGTTTGACATCGTGGACATCAACATGGGCTGCCCCATGCCCAAGATCTTCAACAACGGCGAGGGGAGCGCGCTGCTCTCTTCCCCTGCGCTGGCGGCAAAGATCGTGTCGGAGTGCAAGAGGTCGGGCAAGCGGGTCACGGTCAAAATGCGCATCGGGCTGACGGCGGAAAGCGTGGTGGCGGCGGACTTTGCCGGGGCCATGCTGGACGCGGGGGCGGACATGCTCTCCGTGCACGGCAGGACGCGGGATAAAATCTACGCGGGGGAACCGGATTACGATGCCATCGCCTCGGTCGTGCGGGCGGCGGAAGGAAAGGTCCCCGTCATCGCCAACGGCGGCATCTTTTCGGTTGCGGACGCCGACAGGATGCTCGAAAACACCGGGGCGGACGGCGTCATGCTCGCCCGCGCCGCCATGTACGATCCGCAGATCTTCTGTGATTTTACGGGCATGCCCCGCCGCAGCAAGCGGGAAGTCGTCCTCACGCAGCTGAAAGAGACGAGGGAACTCTTCGGCGAACGGTTCGCCACGGTCTACATGCGCAAAATGGCGGCTTTTTACTTAAAGGGCGAAAAGGGCGCGGCCGCCGCGCGGGAACGCCTCTTCCGATGTCCCGATACGGCCGCCGTCGCCGCGGCGGTGCGCGAAATATTCCCGTGAAAAATTTCGCGGGAGTATTTACTTTTTCCCTTTTTTTTGATATAGTATAGCAGGGAGGTGCGTATGGAACGCATTTTGATCGCCGAAGACGACGAATCCATCAAAACCGAGCTCGCCGCGTTGCTGGGCGCGCGGGGGTATCTTCCCGTATTCGAACCGCCCTGCGATTTGGCGCTTCTGGACGTCAATCTGCCCGGGGAGAGCGGTTTTTCGCTCTGCCGGAAACTGAAGGCGGAATATAATAACCTCCCCGTCATTTTTCTGACGGCGCGGGAGAGTGTGGAGGACGAACTGACAGGCTTCGGCGCGGGCGGGGACGATTATGTGCGCAAACCGTACAACGCCGAGGTGCTGCTGGCGCGCATCGCGCGGCTCCTGCACAAGCCCCGCACGGTGTTCACGGTGCGGGGGCTGACGCTGGACGAAGGTGCTTTTACGCTGCATTTCGGGGAAAAGAGCGTTGAACTCAGCAAAAACGAGGTGCGCATTTTGCATAGCCTGATGGGGCGGGAACTCTGTACCAAAGACGATCTCATCGAAGAGCTGTGGGCGGACGGCTGTTATCTGGACGAAAACACGCTGTACGTCAACATCAACCGCCTGCGCGAAAAGCTGAAAGGTTTGGGCGCGGACGGGTATTTGCGCACGGTGCGCGGCGTGGGGTATCGGCTATGAACTTTTTCCGCTTCCTCCGCGCGCACGCGCTCTTTTGCTGCATCGTTTTATTTTTCCTCGTCGCCTGGTGCATTGCTGCGGCATTCATGGGCGCGGTGTGGCTCCTAATCTTCCTGACCGCGCTGGCGGTCGTGTTCGGCGCGGGGCTGTATATCGGTCTGTCGTATTATTTTTTCCGCAGGCGCATGGCGCACCTCAGACGGTTGCAGCGCGAAATGGAAGAGCCGTACCTTTTGGGCGAAGTGCTGCCCCGTCCCGAAAATGCCGTCGAAGAGGCGTATTTTTCGGTCATGAAGACGGTTTCGCACGCCGCCATCGACCGCGTGTCGGCGCTGCGGCGCGATCTTGACGAGTACGTCGATTATGTGGAGAGCTGGGTGCATGAAATCAAGACGCCGCTCACCGCCTGTTCTCTCATTCTGGCAAACGGCGGCGAGATCAAAAAGCTGAAAACCGAACTGCGCCGTGCGGACAATCTCGCCGAGTCCGTCCTCTTCTATGCCCGCCTGCGCGCGGACGGTTCGGACGTGCGCATCTCCCGTTTTTCCGTCCGTGCCGCGGCGGATGAGGCGGTCAGGAGCGAAATGGAACTGCTTTTGGCGTCGAACGTCAGCGTGGAGACGGAAGGGGATTTTTTCGTCGCGGCCGACATGCAGGCGGTCGTGTTTTCCCTCAAACAGCTGCTCGTCAACTGCGCCAAATACTGCCGCGGCGGGCATGTAAAGATCACGGCGGCGGACGGCAGGCTCATCGTGGAGGACGACGGCGAAGGCATTCCCCCGCACGAGCTGCCCCTCGTGTTTGCGCGCGGGTTCGTGGGCAGTGCGGGCAGAAGGCGGGGCGGCGGCACGGGCATGGGGCTGTACCTCGTCAAAAAGACGTGCGAAAAGTCGGGCATCGCCGTGTCGGCGGCGTCCGAAGAGGGCAAATTCACCCGCTTCACGTTCACTTTCGCGCAGGGCGGCGAGAAAGCGCCGGCAAAATAAAAATATCCCGCGGGAGGCACGGCGGAAGGCGTGACCTCCTTTTTTTCTGCCGTCCGGCGGGAAAT
>CAZTND010000062.1:0-6519 GCA_964615285.1 uncultured Clostridia bacterium | reverse complement strand
AAAAAAGGCGTCCGTTTTGCCGCAAGCAAGTAAAAATCCGGCAGTCTTCTGCCGGATTTTGCAAATTTTGCCGTGTGGCGACATGGAGCAGGTGACGGGAGTCGAACCCGCCGGAATCAGCTTGGGAAGCTGACGCCATACCGCTAGGCGACACCTGCAGAACATTATTCATTATACAATAATTCTTCTTGCTTGTCAATAAAAACAAAAGCGGAAAATAAATTTTATCGGCGCACAGCGATTGGAATATTGACATCCGGCAGTCATTTGCGGTATAATGGATAGCGTCATTCAAATAAAGAACAAAAGGTATTTTATGGGAAAAATCAGGGTACAATGGATAGATGCGGCAAAATTTTTCGGGATCTTCGCCATCTATCTCGGTCATTTTCCGGTGGAAAACGGGTCGTCTTTGAATTTTGTCTTTTCTTATCATGTCCCGCTTTTTTTCTTTTTATCGGGGTGTACGGAATTTTTGAACCGCGACGATAATTTTTTTGTTTATCTGCGAAAAAAGACGGCAGGACTGCTGTTGCCGTTTTTTGCTTTTGCCTTCGTTTCGCTCCTGCTTTGTATCATCAGAACCAACGGTTCATACGGATTTGCCGTGGCTTGGACAGAGGTCATTCTCCGCGGGGCGGTGCGCAACACCTTTCTGGCGGCAACGCTCTGGTTCCTTACCTGTCTTTTCGTAATGTCTGTCTTGTTTTGGTTCATAAAGAAAATAAAATTCAGGTGGCTGATCCTGTTGATCTGTCTGGCCCTTTATTTTCTTTCGTATTATCTTATTTCGCCGCCGAAATGGTATTACAATGTGGACAGCGCGTTGAATTATATGATTTTTTACGCGTTCGGATATGTTTTGTTCCCGTTCATTCAAAGGGGTTTCGACAGCGAAAGGAAGAGGGTAAAGATCCCCTTGCTGCTCAGCGGGGTGCTGCTTGCCGGCTATGCGTTGGCGGTGTTTTGGGGAATGGATCCGCTCGATCGGTTGCGGGGGCTTGTTTTTTGGATGGGTGCCGTCGTCGAGCTGGTGCGTGCGATCCTTTTGATCTGGTTTTGGGTCTTGATCTCTTATTGTTGCAGGAATGTCGCGCTTTTTTGCAATATCGGGAAAAATACGCTTTATCTATGCGGCAGCGAATATATTCTGAAAGAGTCCGTTTCGGCCCTGTCGGGGGTGGTCGGATTGAATTTGACGCTTTCGACACCTCTCGATTGCTATATTTATACCTTTATTCTTCTTTTGATCGGGTATAAATTGTTCGCGCCCTTTGAAAAGCGCGTGCTGAACGTTCTGTGCCGCGTGCTGCATCTGAAACCGTCCGAAAAACGGCAGCAGTCTGAAAAGCCGCCCCCGATTTAGGGGATCGTGTCGTAAGACATGAAGGTCGCCGGGATTTGTAGTCTCTGAAAATCTTGATAAATTTTTTTAATTATGTTATAATTACAGAAAATAAGTTTATAAGTAAGAATAAGAATTGAAGTATACTGTTCTCAGAGACGTATGGAAACGCAAGGAAAGACAAAAATGGAAAAAGAAAAGCTGAAAATACGGACATTGCCCGTCATACCTCTGCGCGACAAAGTCATTTTTCCCGACACCATCGTCACGGTGGATGCCGAACGGGAGTGCTCCGTCAAGGCGATCGCCCTGGCGGACGCGCGGGACAAGACGGTGTTCGTCTGCGCCCAGCGCGGAGACGCGGAAAACAATCTTACGGCGGACGACCTGTACACTGTCGGATGCGTGTGTCAGATCCGCCGTGCGGGAGGATTGTTGCCCAATCGCATCACGGTGGAGGCGATGTACCGCGCCCGGGCGACCGAAACAGAACTTTCGGACGGGTGTTTCTTTGTTGAATGCGAAGAGATTCGTTCGGTGCACGACAACGATATGCTGGAAGAGGCGCTTTTCCGCTCCGCGCGCGCCATCGTGCGCGATATACAGCAGGCGGAAGGGCGGCTTGCCAAAGAAGTCTGGTCGCAGCTCGAGACCTGCGGCGACATCGACCGCTACATCAATCTCGCCGCGGGCGGCATGCGCATCCGCAAGGAGGTCAAGCAGGAACTGCTTGCCGAAAATCACATGGCGGACAGGCTGCGCCTCTTCGAGACCTGCCTGAACGACGAGCTGGAGATCTCCAAGCTCGAACGCAAAATTTCCGCCGCCGTGCGCAAGAACATCGACCAGTCGCAGAAGGAGTATTACCTGCGCGAACAGATGCGCGCCATCCGCAAGGAGTTGGGCGAGGATGAGGACGAGCGGGAGGAACTCAGAAAAAAGATCGAAGAGAAAAACCTGCCGGAGGGGATCAAAAAGAAGGCGCTCAAAGAGCTTTCGCGCATGGATAAGATGCAGAACGCCTCTCCCGAATACACCGTCGTCCGCACATATCTCGACTGGATCCTCGATCTTCCCTGGACAGAGCAGACAAAGGATACCGAACTTTTGAGCGACTGCGTCAAAGTGCTCGACGAAGATCACTACGGGCTGGAAAAGATCAAGGAGCGCATCACCGAATACCTCGCCGTGCTCAAGCTGACGGGAAACTTGCGCGCGCCCATTCTCTGTTTTGTCGGGCCGCCCGGCGTGGGCAAGACCTCGGTGGCGCATTCGGTGGCGCATGCGCTGGGGCGCAAGTTCGTCCGCATGAGCCTCGGCGGCGTCAAGGACGAGGCGGAGATCCGCGGGCACAGGCGCACTTACATCGGATCCATGCCCGGGCGCATTCTGTACGCCATGAAGGAAGCGGAAACGATCAATCCCGTGTTTTTGCTGGATGAGATCGACAAGGTGTCCTCGGACATGCGCGGCGACCCCGCCAGCGCCCTTCTGGAGGTGCTCGACCCCGAGCAGAACTCCACTTTCCGCGACCGGTATCTCGAAGAGCCGTACGATCTTTCCAAAGTGCTCTTCATCGCCACGGCAAACACCCTGGAAACCATTCCCGCGCCCCTGCTCGACCGCATGGAGGTCATCGAGCTGAACGGCTATACCATGCCCGAAAAAATCGAGATCGCCAAGCGGTATCTGTGCCCCAAGAAGATAGAAGAAAACGGATTGAGCGAAGAGCAGATTTCTTTCACGGACGGTGCCATCCGTTCGGTCATCGACAATTATACGCTCGAAGCGGGCGTCCGGAGCCTGGAGCGCAACATCGGCACGAGCTGCCGCAAGATCGCCGTATCCTTTGCGGACGATCAGAGCATGCCCAAAGTGACCGTGGACGAGGCGGGCGTGGAAAAATACCTCGGGCCCAAGAAGCATTACCGCGAGGACAAGATGCTCCCCGCGGACGAAGTGGGCGCGGCGACGGGGCTCGCCTGGACGGCGGTCGGCGGCACCACGCTCACCGTGGAGGTCGCGCTCTCCGAGGGCAAAGGGGAAGTGCGCCTGACCGGCAAACTCGGCGACGTCATGAAGGAGTCGGCGCAGGCCGCGCTCACCTATATCCATGCGCACGCGGAGGAATACGGCATCGACGCCGCCGCCTTCGAAAAGACGGACGTCCACATTCATGTGCCCGAGGGGGCGACGCCCAAGGACGGGCCGAGCGCGGGGGTCACCATCGCCACGGCGGCGCTTTCGGCATTCACGCACAAGCCCGTGCGGCACGACATTGCCATGACGGGCGAGATCACGCTGCGCGGCAGGGTGCTGCCCATCGGCGGGTTGAAGGAGAAGGCGCTGGCGGCGCACCGCATCGGCATCCGCAACGTTATCATCCCCACCGAGAACGCGCGCGATCTGGACGAAATTCCCGAGGCGGTGCGTTCGGATATGAATTTCATCGCGGCGGAGACCGTGCAGGCGGTGTTCTCCAACGCCATTCCGGGGTTATAAATGATCGTTAAAAACGCAGCATTCGTCACATCGGCGGCGCGGGCGGAGCAATTTTTGACGCCCGGCAAACCCATGATCGCCGTCTGCGGCAAGTCCAATGTCGGCAAGAGTTCGCTCATCAATATGCTGGCGAACCGAAAAAATTTAGCCCGGACGAGCGCGGCGTCCGGCCGCACGCGGCTGGTGAATTACTTTGATTTCGGCGATTTTTTGCTTGCCGATCTGCCGGGATACGGCTATGCGGCGGTGTCCAAGGCCGAAAAAGAGAAGTGGGGCGTCACCTTGCAGAAATTTTTTGAACGGCCGAAAGATATAGCCCATGCCTTTGTCCTGATCGACATCCGTCACGGCGCGACCGAGGACGACGTCGCCATGATCGAGTTGCTCAATTATTATATCGTTCCGTTTACGGCCGTGCTGACCAAGGCGGATAAACTCTCCCGCATGCGTGCGGAGAGCCATGCCAAACAGATCGCGGACAGCATCGGCCTGACGCGGCTGAATGTTCTTATTACTTCCTCCCAGACCCGCGCCGGCAGGGAGGAACTGCTCGGAAAAATAGAAAAAGTCATTACAATAAACAACGGAGGACCGAACGAGGGGGACCTATGAACGAATTTTTACTTGCCGCCGACCTGGGCGATTTTCTGACCGAATGGTACGGCGTACTGCTGTTTGTGCTCATCGACATACTCATTGTGTTGGTCATCGTCGCCGTCACGTACCGCCTGGTGTTCAAAAATATACTCGATTTTCTGTGCGGCTTGGTGGCGACGCTCGTCACTTCGCCCGTGTGGCTGGTTGTCATCGCGCTCTCCCGCGCGCATATGATAAAGACGAACGAATACAAGAGCGTGTTTTCCACCCGCATCGTCGCGGGGAAGAACGGAAAGAAGGTCGCGCTCCATTCGTTCACCGTCAGGGACGATCTGAACGGGGAATATACCGCTTTGGGGGCGGTCCTGCACCGGACGGGCATCGAAAAACTGCCCGCCGTGTTCGATCTCCTCACCCTGCGCACCAGCCTCGTGGGCGGGTGGGCGCTCTCCCCCGTCGACGAGAAATTCGTGACGGAAGAGGATTACGCCCGCTTTTCCGTGCGGCCCGGCTACTTTCATCCGTCCGTTCTGCCCGCGGATAAGGATGCGGGCGTGACGTATGAGGACCTGTTCCGGGCGGAGCGGGAATATGCCGCGCGGTTCGGCTTCTTCTCCGACGTCGCCATTCTGGTGACCGCCCTCGTCCGCGGGATCCGCGGCGAAAAATACGAGATCGTCGGCGAAACGGCGGAAATGAGCTATGCCGAAGCGCTGCTGTCCCGCGGGGAAATTTCCCGGGAGGACTATGCCGCGGCATTGGCCGAAGAGGGGATAGCCCCTCCGGCGCAGGAGGAGCCTGCGGCGACGGAGAAAGAGACCCCGCCTGCCGCCGGACCGAAAGATCTGCCCGACGGGACGGAGGAACCACCCGCCGACGAGTGAGGGGCATACCATGTCCGAAAAGGAATATGTAAAACAAGTCAATCGCGCCTCCGCGGTCACATTGGCGGGCAACGCTTTTTTGGCGGTCGCCAAACTGCTCGGCGGGGTATTCGCACATTCCGCCGCGCTCGTTTCGGACGCGGCGCAATCTTTGACCGATTGTTTTTCGGGCGCCGTCGTCATCGTGGGCGTGCGCATCTCGGCGCGTAAATCGGATAAGGGTCATCCTTACGGGCACGAGCGCATGGAGTGCATCGCCGCCCTCATCCTTGCCGCCGTATGCACCGCCACGGCCATCGTCATCGCGCTGCAGGCGGCGGAATCCATTGCGGAGATCGTCGGCGGAACGGTGCCCCCGGCGCCTTCGTTCGTCGCGCTTCTGACGGCGGTCGGGTCCATCCTCGTCAAGGGCGGGCTGTACATCTATACCGAGCGTCGCGCCAAAAAGCTGAACTCTTCGGCGCTGCACGGCATGGCGGTCGATCATCTGAGCGATTCGCTTTCATCGGTCGGGGCGGTCGTGGGCATCGTGGGCGCCATGTGCGGCGTCGCCGTGCTCGACCCCGTCGCTTCCCTCTTCATCTCCGTCATGATCGTTCGCGCGGCGTGGGGCATCTGCCGCATCGCGGTCGACCAGCTCGTGGATAAGGCGGCGGATCCCGCCGCGGAGAAGGCGATCGAAGAGACCGTCCTCTCTATGGACGGCGTTGAACGCATCGACGTGCTGCGCACCCGCCAATACGGCAATAAAATTTTCGTCGATCTGGAAATAGCCGTCTGCGCCGACCTGTCGCTCATCGAGGCGCACCGCATCGCCGAACGGGTCCATGCCCGCGTCGAACACGAGATCGGCGAAAATATAAAGCACTGCATGGTGCACGTCAATCCGCTCACCGGCGAGGACAATCATGAGCCGCCGCAGGCGGAAATGGAAGAATGAGATCGGGGCCGCCGTCCGCGTTTGCGGGCGGCGGCAGTTTTTGTTGTTTCGGGCAGAGGGTATGTTTGGCGCCGATCTCGGGATATACAATAAAATATTACAGATAAGGGATCGTTTGGGCGGGAACGGGGGAAAAGAAGTTGCCGTGCGGTCAAATTTCAAGAGAAAACAGTTCCGATTGCGGTTTGACTTTTGTGCGTGAAAATAATTTTCCGGAGATTTGCTCATGGAGTTGCATTTTAAGATAAAAA
>CAZTND010000061.1:0-6716 GCA_964615285.1 uncultured Clostridia bacterium | reverse complement strand
ATATGGTATAGTGTAGAAAAGCCCGCGCGGCGGGCGGAAAAAGGAGAAAAGTCATGAGCGAACTCAAAAAAATTCCCAACGTCGGGAAACAGACGGAAAAGGACCTGCTCGCAATGGGCTATACCACCGCGGAATCGTTAAAGGGCAAGACGGGCGAAGAGCTCTATGCCGAGGAATGCGCCCTGCGCGGCGTCACCCTCGATCGGTGTCAGCTCTATCTTTTGCGCGCCGTCGCCTACTTCGTCAATACGCCTTCCCCCGATCCGCAAAAATGCAAATGGTGGTTCTGGAAAGACGAATTTGTCGAGCCTTCGCCCTGCGGCGCCGTCTGCGTCGAATGCGGGCTTTTTCCGTCAAAGTGCGCGGGGTGCGCAAAAATCGAGGGCAAAGTGTATTGGCTTACATACACGGGGTAGACAGTCTGCGCCGTTTACGATTGCTGCGTCAACGGCAAAAGGCAGAAGAACTGCGGCGCGTGCGACAGGCTCCCCTGCGAAAAGTTCACCAAAGACCCCACGGTGTCCGACGAACAGAACGCCGCGCACCTTGCAAAAATGATGGAACGTCTGCGGGGGAAATGACGGACATGGGTACCTTCAAAAGGCCCGACGATGCGGAACATCGTGCGGGAAAATTACGACAAAAACGCGTAGGCGGCATGGGAGCGGTTGGAGGGTTTTCACTTCGGGTTTGAAATCGCCAGGCATTATTTGCGGAAGCACTTGCAGGGAAAAACCGTTCCGGACATCGGCGGCGGTCCGGGCAGGTACAGCGCGGCGCGCTTCGGGATCCTGGCGGCGGCGGTAGACGACGCCCTCATAGTCCCACGCGGTCAAATCGTCCACGCTCGCCGACCAGCAGACATAGTCCCCCCGGCAGAAAGATACGCCGTTGAATTTATCGTGCGACCCGTACAGATACACGCGGTCGCCGAATACGTGCGGTTCCCCGTCGGGGGTATATTCGTAACCGGGAAGGAAGGGATTGACCGCCTGCCGGATTCTCATTTTTTTCACCTTTGCTTTTTTTATATTTTTTTGTATAGCGCACCTTGCGCAAAAATGCAAGGGGTTGCGGAAAAAAGCCGCTCTTTTCGGGGGCGGTAAATTTTGGCGTTGCCGCTTTCCGTCGGCGGGCGCCGTTTCTTTGTCGCGGAATTTTCATTTTCAAAAACCGCACGCAAAACGCTTGACATCGGGGGGGGGGGTAGTATAATAGACATACCTTTTAGAAATACCTTTATTTTTGCAGCGGCAGAGCGGCGGAAAAGGAAGGAAAAGAAAAAATTTTTCGGGAGGTGCAACGGCTGAAACAGAGGCCGTTGCCGGCCGTTTTTACGGCGCTGCCGCCCGGGGGCTGTTCTTTGGGCGCGGGCGGACTCTTCCGTCGGTTGCGTGGGGGAAAACCGATGCGTTCCGATACAACCGGCGGGTGAAAAAGCCGAAGAACTTCAAAAAGTTCCGCTGCGTCCGAAAAGGGGAAAAAATAAGATTTTTCGGTTAAAAAAATTCGTTTTCAGGTCAAAAAAGTCAAAATCAACCAAAGATACAGCAAATACAACCAATGGTTGATTGAGTTCGTTTTCATTTTTCCGGGAAGTGCGCTATAATTTTCTTGACTTGAAAATCAAGGAGGTTTTGTATGAATTACGGAGAAGCGATTCGGCAGTTGAGAAAACAGGCAAACATGACGCAAGCCGAGCTGGGAGAGAAGATGAACGTCTCCAGCCAGGCGGTCAGCAAGTGGGAGAACGGGCTTTCGCAGCCCGACTTCGAAACGTTGTGCAAATGCTGTGAATTGTTCCATATTACAATGGATGATTTTTCCAGAATGGTGAAAGGCGAGGAGATCGCGCCCGCCGCCGCGCCCGCCCGCACGCAGGACGGCGCTTCGTTTCTCGGCGTCTGCACCGGGTGCGGCAAGGCGATCGGCCCGGACAATCTGGGAAAGAGCGGTCCCCGGTTGCTCTGTAAGGATTGCCTGGCGGCGCGCGAGAAAAAGATTGTCGCCACGGTAAAATTTCAGAAAAAAAAGCACAGCCGCCGCGTCGTCGCATCTTTCATCGTTGCGTCCATTGTCGCCGTCCTCATCGGCATCATTGCGGGCGTGGTCTGCGAATGGTGGCTGGGATTGTTGCTGGCGGTCTGTTCCTTCACCTTTGTCGCGCAGCTCTTCTGGGACGGCTTTGTAGTCGAGGCTGTGCTGTTCAGCCTGCATCGGTTCGGCGGACCGGGCGTCATCTTTGAATGCAGCCCGGAGGGGTGTCTCTTTTTGATCGTGGCGAAGCTCATCATCTTTGTGGGGCGTTTGCTTCTGCCCTTGGTCGTCTTCCTGGGCGGTTGCCTGATCGCCCTCCTGCTCAGCCCGTTCACTTTCATTCCGGCCGCCGTACGGTATCTGCCTTTCCGTGAAAGCGCAGTCAATATCGGTCCCGACGCCAAACAGTAACGAAAATCGAAAAGAACGGACTTTTGAGATCCGTTGTTGATAAAAAGGAGGATTTTTATGAAAAAGACAAAAAAATTACTGCTGGTATTGCTTGCAGCCGTGGCTTTGTCCTGCGCTTCGTTCGCTCTTGCGTCCTGCGGCGGCGGAAACGCGGAAATCGAGGGCGTCGTGTTCGAAGACGTCACGTTCGTCTACGACGGAACGGAAAAGAGCGTCACGGCTTCCAATATCCCCGCGGGCGTGACCTGTACATATTCGGGAAACAAGGGAACGGACGCGGGGACGTATACGGCGACGGCGCACCTGACGGGGGAGGGCTATGAACCGCTCGATTTGCAGGCGACCCTGACCATCGAAAAGGCGGACATCACCGGCGTCACGCTGGAACAGGACGGCGAAACCGTCTATGACGGCGACTATCATGCGCCCGCGCTGACGGGGGTTCCCGAGGGCGTGGAGGCAACGTTCTTCTTCGACGGGGAAGAGGCGGAAGGCGTGCGCGCAATCGGAAAGTATGACGTGGAAGTGCTGTTGAGCGGAAAAAATTATAACGATCTGGTGCTGAATTGTACCTATACGGTCAAGATAGACGCCGCGGCTCTGGCGGCGGCGATCGTCGATTCGTTCGGCTCCGTTCCCGATCTGTGGGAGTTCCTGCCCGAGTCGTTCGCGCCCGAAAACCGCGCGATCGCTTCGGTTCCGGACTATACGTCTTTCGTCAGCGTTTCTTCCATTCCCCTGAACGGCCTGGGCGAACAGATGAACGTCGTCTACGGACTGCTGACGAAGACCGCCGCGGTCCTGCCCTATGTCAATCAGGTGTATGCCGTCATGAATACGGTCAAAACGCTGTATACGCAGTTCCTGGATAACAACCCGGAGGACTACAAGACGTTTACCGCCACGGTGAGCGGGCTTTCCTTTACGCTCGTGATAGGGGAAGACGCCTATGCCATGAAGGTCTCGATCGGATCGGTCAGCGTGGAACTGACTTCTTCGCCCGCGGCGGAAACATACGGAGCGCGGGTGCAGTTGACCGAGGGGACGATTTTCAAATATACCGTCAGCTCGTCCACGCTGAAAGTCGCCATGGATATTCTGGATACGGCCTCCGCGCAGATAGAATTTGTGCGCGATGGCGACACGGTCGCGGGATATTTGTATGAATATCTCGTCGCGGGGGAAACCGAGCTGGTGGCGACGAGCGCATTGCTCGTCGTGGGCGAGCAGTACACCTATGTCATCGGCACCAAGGGCGATTTTGTCCTGACGAGCGACGGCAGGAACTGTGAAGTTTACCGCAATTCGGACGGGCAGCTGTGCGGCACGGAAGTGCGGGAAACCGTCGAGATAATGGGGACGTTCAACACGCTTTGGTATCCGTTGGCGAATGTCGCCGGTATCTCTTCCATCCGAAAGGTGGACGAAGCGAACGGTCTGAATGCGGACACCATCTATATCAATGGGGCGACGGAAGCCATACACACCAAACTGATCGGCATTTTGGGCGGGCTGAAAGCGACTTCCAGAAGATTTGACATCGAGTTCAAAACGATGTATTTCTACATGTACAATGCCGAAGACGGGAGCTATGAATCGGTTTCCTGCGAGATTCCGATGATCTTCATACAGGAAGAATATCTGGACGAATTCGAGGACGATTTCTACGAAGCCAACGCGGATTACCTGCCGAGCAGCGGCGTATCGCTGAACGTTTCTTCGTCCGTGCAGGAAGCGGTGTATTTCTGTTACTATGAAATGCTGGACGCCTATGATGCCATTAAAGAGAGCGTTTCGCACGACGATATCGTCGCTTATTGCAAGGAGACGACCCTTTGAGGAAAGACAAAAGAGCGGGGACGCTGATGACAGCGTCCCCGTTTTTTTGTGTATGATTGATTTTGCCGCGCCGTCGGCGCGTCGGCGCTTATCCGTCGTCGTCCGCCGCCCGCAGGCGTTCGTGACTTCGGCGGGGCGCCGCGGATTACTTCTTTTCCGTCGTGTTTGCGGGGACGGGCAGGGAGCGGTTTGCGTATTCTTCCACGCGCCGCACGAAAGAGGGGGAGGAGAACACGAAGACGCCCGCGACCAGCACCGGCGCGATGTCGACGAACACAAAGGAGTTGTATGCCAGGCTGTACATCCATACATTGGCGCCTCCCGCGTAGGCCTCAAAGGCGAACGCGCCCGAGAGAACGTGGGAAACAAAGCGCAGAAGCGTGGCGACGATCGCACCCAGAGCGAAGCGTATCTGCGGCAGTTTGACGGCGTCCATGCCCGCGAATAAGCCGGAAAAGCCGATCATGGCGAAGGCGAGAGGATAGTCCAGCAGCAGCTGCGCGGGGTGGATGATATACTGCGCGCCCTGAATGGCTTGCAGGATGCCGTATACAAACCCTGCCGGCACGCCTTTCTTTATGCCGTAGATATAGGAAAAGATCATGAGGGGGAGAAGGGAGACCAACGTAATGCTGCCGCCTTGGGGCATCTCAAAGAGCTTGACATAGGATAGGGCAAAACTCATGCCCACGCACACGCCGGCGAGGGCTATGCAGCGGCTGTCAAAGCCCCGCCTGTCTTTCCGCCCGAAGAAGAGGGCGCCCGCGACGAGCACGGCGACCAGCGCCGCCGCACAGACGTAGAGGGCGACCTGATTGACGTTTGCCGTGTCGGAATTGTAATAGCCGTCGTCGGCAATGTTGCGGAAATAATAGACGGCAATCGATACGCCTGCGGCAATGACGCCGGCAAGGAACAGCCCGCCGAAGGCGATCGACATGACCTTAAAAGTCTTTTTCGCGCCGAGCAGGGAGGCGGAAAAGAGGAGAATGCCCGCGGCGAGGGCGAGTGCAAACAGGGCGACGAGGGGGACGAACACGAACCAGACGACCTCTTCGCTGACGCCGTTTTCGGCGAGTCCGTCGGCGTCCGAATGTTTGATGATCCCCAGGATAAGCATGACCATGCCCAAAATCAAAGCGTAAAAGGTGAAGCCGATCGACGCGAATCTGACGTATTTGCCGAAGATCTTCTTCCTTGCAAAAAAGAGGACGATCCCGCAGACGACGAGCGCCGCGACAATGCCCACCGTCAGCCATATGGCTACGGGTTCGGCGGCGTCGAAAGCGTACGACGACGCCAAAAGCAAATCGAATGACATAAGTAAAAGCCTCCTTGTCCGCCGCAAAGGCAAAAAAATGCCCCGCGCAAAAGTGCGTGGGGATAGTTTCCGACCTTCGTCAAATCAGTCTCTCGCTCAAGTATTACCTTGCCGATTCCATGGTATGATCTCAGCCTGTTACAGCACCCACGACGGATATTTATTGTTGATAAGGGAATTATAGTATAAAAAATCCGCAAAGTCAAACGAATTCATTGAGTTTTTCGGAAAATTACGCTATAATGAGGGAGCAGGCGGGCGCTGTCCGAAAACGGAGAGCGGATCCGGCAGCGCAAAAATCGGGAGGAAACAGCCGTGAAATATAATTTTTATGCCTACATGGACAGAATGAAGTACATCAGGCGCTGGCAGCTCATGCGTTCGGTGCGGGAGGAGAACATCATGGAACACTCCCAGAGCGTCGCACTGCTCGCGCATGCGCTCGCCGTCATCCGCAACAAGGTATTCGGCGGCAGCATCGACGCGGGCAAGGCGGTGCTTTACGCGCTCTATCATGAGACCGCCGAAGTCATGACGGGCGACCTGCCCACGCCCATCAAATATTTCAACCGCGGCATCCAGGGGGAGTACAAGCAGCTGGAAAAGCAGGCGTGCGAAAGAATGCTCTCCATGCTGCCGGAAGAGCTGCGCGGAGAACTCTCTCCCTATGTGTTGAGCGACGAGGAGAGCGAAGAATATAAATTGGTCAAGGCGGCGGACAAACTGTCGGCGTACATCAAGTGCCTCGAAGAGCTGCGCAGCGGCAATTCGGAATTTGCCCGCGCCAAAAAGACCATTGAAGCGGATTTGAAGAAAAGGGCGCGCACCATGCCCGAGATCGGCTACTTTTTCGAGCATTTCATCGACGCCTATTCCGTAACGCTGGACGAGCTCGGTTCTTTCGGCGACTGACGGAAGTCCGTGACAGGGTCCGGCGTTATCATTAAAGAAAGAGGAGGCGGGGAAATTCGCATGAGATTGCTGCTTGCCGAAGACGAAAAAAGTTTGTCGAAAGCGTTGGTTGCCATTCTGGAATACAACCGTTATTCCGTCGACGCCGTGTATGACGGCGCCGATGCTTTGGACTATCTTATGAACGGCAATTACG
>CAZTND010000060.1:0-6754 GCA_964615285.1 uncultured Clostridia bacterium | reverse complement strand
AGCCCGCCGCTTTCACCGTTCTGGACAGGATCGAAAACAAAAAGCGAGGCACGGGCGCGATCATATGCATGTGCCCGCAGCCCGGTGCGCTGCGCGAAAACATATTGCAGCTGCCCGTCCGGTATATCTGAACGGCACAAAGGGGATGCGCAACGGCATCCCTTTTTTTGTGCAATACATTGCACGGTAAAAAATTTTACGGCGGGCGGACGGACAGGGGAAATACAATACATAAAAAGGCAAACTTCGACATAGATTAGAGCATACCGAAAAAACGTCGAGGGGGCTTTTTTTAAGTGTGGGAATATATTGAAGAAAGGGTGCGCGCGCATGCGGAATACATATTGGAAACAAATTGCACGGTGCGGGCGTGCGCGGCGCATTATGCCACCAGCAAATCGACCGTCCACAAGGACGTGACCGAACGCCTGCAGGCGGTGGACGCCGCGCTCTATGCCCGGGTGCGCAAAGTGTTGGATAAGAATCTGAACGAAAGGCACATCCGCGGCGGCATCGCCACCCGGCGAAAATATGAAAACGCAAGAAAATAGTGGGGAATACGGATAAATCATCCGTATTTTTTCTTTGTTTTCCCCCCGCCGAAATCTTGTCTTTTGGAGAGTTTTGTGCTATAATACATTCCGAATATTGTAACAACCGAAAAAGAAAAGAGAGGAAAAGCGAACGATATGTATAAATTGCTCGGCATCGACGTGGGCTCGACGACCGTCAAAGTGACAGTCATCGATCCCGCGACGGACGAAATTTTATATAAGAGCTACGAACGCCACTTCGCGCGCGTCAAGGAATGCGTCC
Organism: uncultured Clostridia bacterium; assembly: GCA_964615285.1. Lineage (GTDB taxonomy): Bacteria > Bacillota > Clostridia > Christensenellales > Borkfalkiaceae > RGIG4074. The sequence goes on along the minus strand of CAZTND010000060.1, from coordinate 5,938 downwards.
TTTCGGAACTCAGAAAGGTGCGCGAACAGTTCGGCGAAGGGGAATACCGCGCCTGCATCACGGGCAGCGCGGGGCTGGGGCTTGCCCAGCGCAGCGGCATTTCCTTTGTGCAGGAAGTGCAGGCTGCCTTCATCGCCATCCGCAAATATTATCCGGACGCCGATGCCGCCGTCGAACTCGGCGGCGAGGATGCCAAGATCATCTTCATCACGGGCGGCACCGAGCAGCGCATGAACGGCAGCTGCGCGGGCGGCACGGGCGCTTTCATCGATCAGATGGCGACCCTTCTGGACATCTCCGTGGAGGAGATGGACGCCCTTTCCCTGCATGCGGAAAAGGTCTATCCCATCGCTTCGCGTTGCGGCGTGTTTGCAAAATCGGACATTCAGCCCCTCATCAACCAGGGCTGCAAGAAAGAGGATATTTCCGCCTCCATCTTCCAGGCGGTCGTCGATCAGACGGTCGCGGGGCTTGCCCAGGGCCGCCGCATCAAGGGGAAGGTGCTCTTCCTCGGCGGGCCGCTGTACTTTTTGCAGGGGCTGCGCAAGGCGTTCAAGGACACCTTAAAGCTGGATGACGAGCACGCCGTGTTCCCCGAAAACGCGCCCTGCTTCATGTCCATCGGCTGCGCGCTGTATGCGGAAAATGCCGATCCGGAACCGATCGGAAAGATCGTTTCCCGCGTGGAGAACGTCAAGGAGAGCGACGACGTGGCGACGGGAGACCCGCTCTTCAAAGACGCGCAGGAATATGACGAATTTGTCGAAAGGCACAACCGCAGCGACCTCGCCTTCGGGGACATCAAAACCTATACGGGCGACGCCTATCTCGGCATCGACAGCGGTTCCACGACGACCAAGGTCATCCTCATCACGCCCGACTGTAAAATTTTATATTCGCACTATCAGAACAACAACGGCCAGCCCCTCGACATCATCGTGGAAAAACTGAAGGAAATATACGGCCTCATCGGCGACCGCATCGTCATCCGCGGCGGCGCGGTGACGGGCTACGGCGAGGATCTCATAAAGGCGGCCCTCAAAGTGGATTTCGGCATCGTGGAGACGGTGGCGCATTTCAAGGCTGCCCTGCACTTCAATCCGGACGTGGATTTCATCATCGACATCGGCGGGCAGGACATCAAGTGCTTCAAGGTCAAAAATCACGCCATCGATTCCATCATGCTCAACGAGGCGTGCTCCTCGGGCTGCGGCTCCTTCATCCAGACTTTCGCCAAGGCCATGGGCATGGAGATAGACGAATTTGCCAAGCTGGGGCTCTTCGCCAAGCGGCCCGTGGAACTCGGCTCCCGCTGCACGGTGTTCATGAACAGCGCCGTCAAGCAGGCACAGAAGGAGGGGGCGAGCGTGGAGGACATCTCCGCGGGGCTCTCCTCGTCCATCGTCAAGAACGCCATTTACAAGGTCATCCGCGCCAAGACGCCCGACGAGCTGGGCAAAAACATCGTCGTGCAGGGGGGCACGTTCCTCAACGACGCCGTGCTGCGCTCCTTTGAAAAGGAGATCGGCCGGAACGTCATCCGCCCGGGCATCGCGGGGCTGATGGGGGCTTTCGGCGCGGCGCTCTACGCCAAGGAAAACATGGAAAAGAAGGGGGGCGCGTCCACGCTGGCAACGCGGGACGAGCTGGAGGCGTTCACTTACTCCTCCCGTTCGACCAACTGCCGCGCCTGCACCAGCAAGTGCAACATCAACATCATTACCTTCAACGACGGCAGGCGGTTCATCTCGGGCAACAAGTGCGAGCGGGGCGCCGGCTTGAAGGTTCCCACCGATCCGCTGGACATTTATGCCTATAAATACGACCGCATCCAGCGGTGCGTCACGGGCAAAAACGCGGGCATGGGCAGGGCAAAAGTGGGTCTTCCTCTGCAACTCGTCATGTATGAACAGCTCCCCCTGTGGGCGGGATTTTTCGAGAGCTGCGGCTTCGAGGTCGTGCTCAGTGAAAAGAGCTCCCGCCGCCTCTACTTCAAGGGACAGCACACGGTGGCGAGCGATACGGCATGCTATCCCGCCAAGCTCATGCACGGGCACATCGAAAGCCTTCTGGACATGGGCGCGGACTTCATTTTCTATCCCTGCGAGAGCTACAACCTGGACGAACACGACTCCATGAACCACTACAACTGCCCCGTGGTCGCCTATTATCCCGAACTTCTGAAGGCCAACAACGAGCGGCTGAACGACGAAAATTTCATCATGCCGTACATCGACCCCAACATCCGCAAGAGCACGGTCGAAACGCTCAAAAAGGCGCTGAAAAAATACAAACTTTCGGCGCAGGAGATAAACCGCGGACTGGACGAGGGCTTTGCGCGCATGGAGGCCTATCACGCGGACGTGGTCAAGAAGGGAGAGGAGATCCTCTTCGAGGCGCGCCGCCGGGGCAAGGAGACCGTCGTTTTGGCGGGGCGGCCCTATCACGTCGATCCGGAGATCAACCACGGCATAGACAAATTGCTCAACTCCCTCGGGTTTGCCGTCCTTTCCGAGGACAGCGTTTTTGAAAAGGCCGACCTCGTCAAAGTCAACGTCCTCAATCAATGGACGTACCATGCCCGCCTTTACCGGGCGGCGGAGTACGTTCTGGATAAGCCCGGCATCAACCTCGTGCAGCTCGTTTCCTTCGGCTGCGGCATCGACGCCATCACGACGGACGAGGTGCGCGCCATTCTGGAAAACCACGGCAAATTATACACGCAGATCAAGATAGACGAGATCAACAACCTCGGCGTTGTCAAGATCCGCCTGCGCTCCATGCAGGCGGCCATCGAAGAGCAGAACGCCGGGAAGGGAGGTGCGGCAAATGCCTGAAAACAAATTGCCCGAAGAACAGAGAGAGCAAAAGGGATATGCCTGCGTCGGCTGCGGCGTCGGCGTGGCCGATTTTACCGACGATTATCCCACCTTCAAGCCCGAGATGAAAAAGACGCATACCATTCTCATTCCGGACATGCTGCCTTATCATTTCGAGATCATCAAATATATCCTGGTGCAGGAGGGGTATAAGATCGAGATCCTGCACAACGATTCCCGCGCCGTCATCGACGAGGGGCTCAAACACGTCCACAACGACACCTGTTTCCCCGCACTCTGCGTCATCGGGCAATACATCGACGCTCTGAAGAGCGGCAAGTACGACGTGGACCACACCGCCGTGCTCATCTCCCAAACGGGCGGCGGCTGCCGCGCCTCCAACTATCTGCCCCTCATCCGCAAGGCGCTCAAGGCCGAGTTTCCCCAGGTGCCCGTGCTCTCCATCAACTTTTCGGGGCTGGAAAAGGGGAACGGCATCCCCATGACCCTGCCCATTCTCCTCAAAGCGGCGTACGCCATTTTTTACGGGGACAACATCATGACCCTGTACAACCAGACCCTGCCCTACGAAAAGGAGCAGGGGGCGGCGGAGAAGGTGCGGCAGGCATGCCTGCAAATGGTGTACGAATCGTTCGACGGCAAGGGGTACAAAAAGTACAAACGGATGACCCGCCGCATGATCGAAACCTTCAAAGCCGTCCCGCGGACGGACGAAAAAAAGGTAAAAGTCGGCGTGGTCGGAGAGATCTATGTCAAATATTCCCCGCTGGGCAATTCCCACCTCGAGGACTTCCTGCACGCCGAGGGGTGCGAAACGGTCATTCCCGGGCTGATGGATTTCGTTTTGTACTGCGTCGTCAACACCATCAACGACCGCAAACTCTATAAGCGCAATTCCGTGCTGTTGGCGTTCGCGTACAAGATCGTCTATCGATTTCTGTACCACATGCAGAAGGAGATCATCAAGATATTCAAAGAGGACGGCACGTTCGAGCCCCTGCACGACTTCGAGCATCTGCGCCGCTGCGCCGACAAGGTCATCAACCAGGGCGTGAAGATGGGCGAAGGCTGGCTTATCCCCGCCGAAATGGCAGCGCTCGCCGAGACGGGCACGGACAACATCGTCTGCGCCCAGCCCTTCGGCTGCCTGCCCAATCACATCGCGGGCAAGGGCGTGGTGCGCACGCTGAAAAATATGTATAAGGACGAGAACATCGTGCCCGTCGACTACGACCCCAGCGCCACGCGGGTCAATCAGGAAAACCGCATCAAACTCATGCTCGCCACCGCGCGGGAAAACTTAAAGAGAGAGATGCAGGCGGAAAAGGCAGAGACGGGGAAAGAGGACAAGCGGTAATTTATGGCATACACCGTCTTTTTGACCATCTTGGTCATGCTGCTGTACGCCGTGCCGGGCTTCCTGCTCGTCAAGAGCAAACTGGTCGGCGCGCAGTCCATCTCCGCGTTTTCCGTCGTGCTGATGTATGTGCTGCAGCCCTGCCTGACCATTCATTCCTTTCAGAAGATCACTTTCACGCCGACTCTTGCCGTCAACATGCTCATCTGTTTTGCCGTTGCGCTCGGCGCGATGGGGCTTTTTTTGGGCGTATTATTCCTTTTGACCGGCAAAAAACACTGCGACGTCACCTACCGCGTGGCGACGGTCGCCTGTGCGTTCGGCAACGCCTCGTTTATCGGCATTCCCATTCTGGAAGCGGTTTTGCCGGAATGCACGGAGGCGGCGGCATACTCCATCGTGTTCTTCCTCGCCATGTCCGCCCTCGGCTGGACGGTGGCAAGCGCGATCATCACGCGGGACAGAAAATACATTTCGGCGAAGAAGATCTTTCTCAATCCCGCCACGCTCTCCCTCGTCGCTGCCGTCTTGCTGGGGCTTGTCGACGTGTTCTTCGATTGGAAGATCCCCGAGCCGTTCGCGGGCATGTTTGAAGTCCTGGCGGGCATGAGTACGCCCGTCTGCATGCTGGTCATGGGCTTCCGCCTGGCGACGGCAGACCTCAAAAAACTTTTTTTGAGTTGGCAGCACTATGCGGTCATCCTCGTCAAACAGGTCGTTTTTCCGCTCGCCGTCTTTGCCGTTCTGTTCCTCTTGCCCATCGACGGCGATCTGAAGATCTGCCTCTTCGTCATGTCCTGCTGCCCCGTGGCGGCGGTCGTGCAGAGCTATGCCGAGATGATCGGCGAAGGACAGGAAGCGGCCGCGGATATGGTGCTTCTGAGTTCGGCGTCCTGCATCCTCACCATCCCGCTCCTCACTTTACTGCTGCCTTTCCTGTGAGTTCGAACGGAGGGCGCTGTCCGGTATTCATGGAAAATTTTTCGGAAATTTGTAAAAATAATTCGTTTTTCTTATTGACATTCATTATCATTTATGATATAATACAGATATAAAAAAGACAAGGAGAGTCAGATACAAATGGAACTGAAAGGCAGTCAGACGGAAAAGAACTTACAGGCAGCGTTTGCGGGGGAATCTGAAGCGCGGAACAAGTATACCTATTACGCCTCCAAAGCGAGGAAGGACGGTTATCAGCAGATCGCCGCCATCTTTGAAGAGACGGCGGCGAACGAAAAGGAACACGCCAAGATCTGGTTCAAACTTCTGCACGGCGGGGAGATTCCTTCCACGGAGGAAAATCTTGCCGATGCGGCGGCGGGCGAGAACTACGAGTGGACGGATATGTACGCCGGTTTCGCCAAGGTGGCGCGCGAGGAGGGATTCGACCACATCGCTTTCCTCTTTGAAAAGGTGGGCGCCATCGAAAAGGAACACGAGGCGCGTTATCTGAAACTGTTGCAGAACGTCAAGGAGGGCATCGTGTTCTCCCGCGACGACGACAGGGTGTGGCAGTGCTCCAACTGCGGCCACGTCGTCATCGGCAAAAAAGCGCCCGAGGTCTGCCCCGTTTGCGCGCATCCCAAGGCATATTTCGAGATCAGAAAGGAAAATTATTGATCGGAAAAAAATTCAAAGACAAAAAAAGAGCGGCGTTTTGCCGCTCTTTTTTACGTCCGGAAAGACCGATCGGTCATACACGCCTGCGTGCGGTTGTCGGTTGCGTACATCCCGCGCCGAT
>CAZTND010000059.1:0-6829 GCA_964615285.1 uncultured Clostridia bacterium | reverse complement strand
AACGTGATCTTCTTCCCCGGCGTTAAGGAGGTGATGAACAAACAATCGGAAAAAGAGGAAGAAACGACGGAATTTTTGAAATTTACACCCAAGGAGATTTCAAAAATGCCAAAAAAAGTACAGACGGATTTTAATCTTTACGGATTTCAAACCCACATCAGAAAGAAGTACAGCAAAACTTCCTTTTCGTATGAACTGCGCTACCGCCGCAACGGATACAATATCAGCGTTGGGGCAAAGACAAAAGCAAAGCTGAAAGAAAAATTCTTAAAAGCCCTGCTGCATGCCAAACCACAGGAAAAGAAGGAAGAATCTTTCCCGTTCAGCGAGATCGCCGAAAGATAGTTTGCTTTCAAAAAAAGAAAGTGGACGCCGGAAAACTATAAAATCACGTATCGGCAATATGAAAAATATATTTTGCCCCATTTCCCGGATAGAAAAATCAACTGCATTAAAGCCTATGAATTGCAAAAAATCCTGGACGACATAGAAGATCAAGGCTTTACCCGCACGCGGGAATCGGTGCGAACGGTCATGAAAGGCATATTTGACTTTGCCGCCGACAATGACTTTATCGAGCGCAACCCGATCCGGGCGACGACCTTCGTCCGATATGACCGAGAAACAAAAAACAGCCTTTCGATCGAAGAAGAAAACTTTTTAATCGAAAAGCTGGAAACGGATCCGTTTTTTGCGGACGTTAAGGACGATATTTTCGCCATGCTTTTTTGCGGACTGCGACCCTGCGAGCTGAAAGACGTGCATTTTGAAGGCGATTTCCTGGTCGCCCGCAACCGCAAACGCAAACACGGAAAAGTGGAATATAAAAAAATACCGCTCTCCGAACGGGCGCGGCGATATTTGAATCGCAGCCATATTTTCGGGCAGCATTCCACCGCCGTCCTGAACGACCGTTTCAAACGGATCTTTCCGAAGTATACGCAATATTGTCTGCGGCACACCTTTGCGACGCGCTGCCAGATGTTCGTGCGGCAGGAGATCGTCAATATCTGGCTGGGCGACGCTCCGGACAAGCTCATCGGCAAGCACTACACGCATTTTCCGGACGATTTTATGCTGAAAGAAATGGAAAAAGTACGGTATTAACTACGTTAATAAACCCCAACTTTTTCCCCAATTCTTCCCCTAAAACGGGCTTTTTTGCAAGTACTTTTTGACAAAAACAATCCTTCGGACCCGTAAAAAAAGAGAAAAAAAGCAAAAAAAACGGGCAAAAGCCCGCTTTTTTTGCAATTTTGGTCGAGGCGACGGGATTCGAACCCACGACCTCTTGGTCCCGAACCAAGCGCGCTACCAAACTGCGCTACGCCTCGGATTTCTTGCATACCTATACATTATAGCAAACACTTTCCGTTTTAGCAACTGTTTTTTCAATGATTTCCGCCGCCTTTTCTCCGTTTTTTTCAGAATATTTTCCCCGCAACTCTTGACAAGTACGCGTAACGGGGGTATAATAAAAAGAAAAAGTTTATGACATTATTATCACAAGGATACGGCAAGCCGTTTCGTTTCCCGTACCCGAAGGAGTTCAAATGGAAAAAGCCAACATCGATTGGGAAAATCTCGACTTCGGCTACATCAAGACCCCCTACCGCTTTGTTTCCAACTTCAAGGACGGTAAATGGGACGAAGGCACGCTGATCGAAGACGACAAGGTCGTCATCAGCGAATGCGCGTGCGTGCTGCAATACGCGCAGACCTGCTTTGAAGGGCTGAAAGCCTACACCACGCAGCACGGAAACATCGTTTGTTTCCGCCCCGACCTGAACGCCGAGCGCATGCACGACACCGCTCTGCGGCTGGAAATGCCCGCTTACCCCAAAGATAAATTCGTGGAGGCGGTCAGGACGGTGGTCAAAGCCAACGCGGCATATGTCCCGCCCTACGGCAGCGGCGCGACCCTGTACATCCGCCCCTATATGTTTGGTTCGGACGCCATCATCGGCGTCAAGCCCGCCAACGAATATCAGTTCCGCGTATTCACCACGCCCGTAGGTCCCTACTTTAAGGGCGGCGTGAAACCGATCACCATCAAGGTGTCCGATTTTGACCGCGCGGCGCCCCACGGCACGGGGCACATCAAGGCCGGACTGAATTATGCCATGAGCTTGCACGCCATCATAACGGCGCACAAGGAAGGTTTTGCGGAGAATATGTACCTCGACCCCGCCACCCGCACCAAGGTGGAAGAGACGGGCGGCGCCAACTTCCTCTTTGTCACCAAGGACGGAACGGTCGTCACGCCGAAATCGGACAGCATCCTTCCCTCCATCACCCGCCGTTCGCTCTGCTATGTGGCGGAACACTATCTGGGGCTCAAAGTCGAACACCGCGAAGTGCTCTTTTCGGAAGTCAAAGACTTTGCCGAATGCGGCCTGTGCGGCACCGCCGCCGTCATTTCCCCCGTCGGTAAGATTTATGACCATGGCAAAGAGATCTGCTTCCCCTCCGGCATGGAGAAAATGGGACCGGTCATCCAGAAGCTCTATGACACGCTCACGGGCATCCAGATGGGCCGCATCGAAGCACCCAAGGGCTGGATCGAGGTCATTGAATAAAAAGGGAAAGGCATGCCCCGCTTGAAGCCCTTTTTCCGCGGGGTAAAATGAAATTGTCTGACGATGAGCTCGGCGTTTTGCCGAGCTCATTTCTTTATACAAGAAAGCCGTTCCGGAAGATGATCCGGGACGGCTTTCCTGTATTTTGCGCTGCTGTCTGCCGCAGCCGATCCCGCCGCATCACGCGACTTGAATCAACTGACCGAACAATTCGATATAATACGCTCCGTTCTGATAGATATAACAATCGTCGCCGAGCTCGGGCAGAGAACCGTAATTGAACACGCGGCTGCCTCCTTTGCTGCAATCCGCATCCGGGCAGAACACCGTCAGTTCCCCGCGCGACGTTCCGGTCGGCCCCGTCGAAACTTCAAACGAAGGCACATATTCGCCCGACCAGAACGGCACCGTGTTATCCACGAGCGTTGCGGAAGTCCGGATGTTCAGGTAGTCCGGATTGCCGCCGCTCTTCGTGATCTCGATGACGTTGATGCCTTCGTCGAGATTGATCGTACCCGACGCTGACGCTATCGTGAAGTAAGTGGCGCCCGCGCCGTCCGCCGCCGTCTTGCCCTTTGCCGCAAGAATGTTGTTCACGGCAGCATGGGCGTCCTTCGCCGCGGCGATATAGTAATCCCCCGCGTCCATGATGAATGTCTTTGCGCCGTATGCATCATACGCCGATGGCATATGCCCCCTGCGAACCCATGGAGCCCACCCACATGACGCCGTCCACGTCTGTGTCTTCGAGAAAATCGAGCTGGACCTGGTTGGTCATGTTGAGCAGCACGATGACCGTTTCAATGGTGCCTTTTTCACGCTCTGCGACGAGATTGGTCGGCACGTCCCGCTCCGTATCGTTGAGTTTGAGATAATTGCCGTCCTTATAGTCAAATACAACCTTTCAAGGCGGGCGCTTACATGCCCCTACCTTGTCCTGCATACAAAAAAGGGCAAAAAGCCAAAGCCTTCGCCCTTCCTTTTCATTGGATGCAGTTGTCCGGTCAATTGTATTTGGTGCGGGAACGAAAGATGACGGCAACGAGAAAGGAAAATATGACCGCGGCCGTCACGCCCGCGCTTGCCGCCATCAGCGGCCCGGTGACCGCGGCAAAGAGCCCTTCCCGCGCGCCCTCCATGCCGCCCTTGGCGAGCAAATACCCAAACCCCGAAATGGGAACGGTCGCGCCGGCGCCCGCAAAATCCACGAGGTATTGATAGACCCCCAGCGCCTGCAACAACGCGCCGGCAAGCATGAAATAGACCAGGATCTTGCCCGCCGTCAGGTCGGTGAAATTGATGATGACCTGCGCCACGACGCAGATCAGCCCGCCCACGACGAACGCCTTCAAAAACATCATTCCGATCTCCGCATATTCCGCAAACATGATTTTACGCCTCCTTTCCTTTCTTCGATCCTTTTTGCCTTTTTTCCCGGGCATGGGTATCTTCTTTTATCCGTTCGATGCTGACGGCGTGCGCGATGCAGGGAATGGATTCGCCCTGCCCCGACGACACGGTGGACAGGAGCGCGCCCGTCGCCACCAACAGAATTTTTTCAAGTTTGCCCCGTTTCAGTTCGTTGTACAGATAGGAATTGAACACCACGGCGCTGCAGCCCGCGCCGCTGCCCCCCTGGAACTCGTCCTCGATGACCTTATAGATGATCTCCCCGCAGTCGATGTGATTGGCGGAAATATCCACGCCCTTTTCCCAGGTGAGGTCTTTGACGATGCGGCTGCCCAGCGCGCCCAGATCGCCCGTGACGATGAGGTCGTAATATTCGGGTCCCAGCTTCCGCTCCTGCAGGTGGCGCAGGATCGTCGAGCAGGCGGCGGGCGCCATGGCAGCCCCCATGTTGTTGACGTCCGTCACGCCGTAATCGACGACCTTGCCGAAGGTGGCGGAAGTGATGCCGATGTCGCTGCCCTCGTCGGCGATGACCGCGCCGCCCGCGCCCGTCACCGTCCACTGCGACTGCGGCGGACGGGTCGTGCCTTGTTCCAGGGGGAACCGGTACTGCCGCTCCGCAGAGGAAAAATGGCTGCCCGTGGCGGCAACGATGCGCTTCATGTAGCCCGCGTCGATGAAACAGGCGGCCAGGGCGAACGCCTCCGCCATGGTCGAGCAGGCGCCGTACACGCCCACAAAGGGAAAATCGAAATCGCGCGCCGCAAAGGACGCCGAAATGATCTGGTTCAGAAGGTCGCCCGAGACCATCAGGTCGATGTTGTCGCGCCCGAAACCCGACTTTTCGATGGCCTTGTCGATGGCATAGGAGAGCATTTTGCACTCCGCCTTTTCGTAGGTATCCTCGCCGAAAGTATCGTCCTGCAACGGGCGGTCCACATATTTTCCGACGATCCCCTGCACTTCCTTGGGGCCCGCAATGGTGCCCGTAGCGACGATGCGGGGCTTTCTTTTGAAGGTAACGGTGTGCAATCCCATTTCACAATACTCCGAATGATCCGATGATATAGTAGACGATCCCCGTCAGCGCCCCCGCCAGCACGCCGTAGACGATGATGGGCCCCGCAACGGTGAACATCTTTGCCGCCATGCCGTAGATAAACCCCTCGGTCTTGAACTCCATGGCGGGAGACGCCACCGAATTGGCAAACCCCGTGATGGGCACGATGGACCCCGCGCCGGCATTCCGCCCGATGCGGTCGTACACGCCCAGCCCCGTCAAAAAAGTACCGAGAAAGATGAGCAAAACGGACACCGTGCCCGCCAGCTCGTCCCCCGAAAGCCCGAAAAGATATTGCAGCATATAGCGGAAAAACTGCCCGATGCAGCAGATGAAGCCGCCCACCATGAACGCGCGGTAGCAATTTTTGAAATGCTTCGTCGGCGGATCGAAAGAATTGACGTAATTGAGATAGTTGCGGTTATAATTCTCCCGATGTTTGCCCGTCACGGAAACCTTCCTCCTTTCTGCCCGTAAAACAGCTCTCGCGCTCGTCCCGCGTCTTGGGCGAATCGTTGACTTTCACTCTCTTCATATACCTGTAATTTGGCGTATTTTTCCTGTTTTTATACGCCGGCAAAACGATCCGACAAAAAAATATCCCTTTCGGGATGTTGCCGAAAGGGATATTTTGGGATTTTCGGGAACGGCCGCCGAAAATTCTTCGGCCGTTTTCGGGCGGAAACTTTATCGGTTATACATCCGGAGTGATCGCACCCACCTGCGTGAGGACGGTAGTCTCGTCAAACACGCGCAGGATGAAGTAGTCCATGTTGCCGGACGGAGCCGAACCTTCCACACCGGGTGCCGTGCTGTTGTTTGCCAACACGATGACGTTCTCGCCCTCTTTGAGTTCGATCTCGGCGATCGTATATTCCGCCCAATCGACCCATACGTTGCTGGTGGCAGATGCGATCACCACATCGTCCGCAATGGCGACAGGCTCGTTGTTGACGGTCAGCGTATGCGTGGCATTGAACTGATAACTCGCACTCTGCTGTCCGATGCAGAGGATAAAGGTTGCCGTTACATCAGCGTTGGAATTGACCGTGAGCGTGATCGTACCGTGCGCATTGTTCATGCCCATGACGACCAGTCCGCCGCTCGGATCATTGCCTTCGGTGCCGTATCTGACCGTATCGGTAGGCCCCATCGCACTATCTTCGATGTTGGCGAGTTCCATGGTTTCGCATTCAAACTTGAAATCCTGCGAAGTGAGATAGGTCGTAAACGTGAAGGTTGCGGGACCGTCCTTGGTCGCGATCTCCTCGACCGTATACGTCCAGGTCACGTCGTTGCCGTCCTCGCTGCGGGTATAGCCGTTCTCTTCGGAGAGCGCGGGCAGCGTAACTTCCTGATAATCGCGGCAGTACGTGCAGTAACCTGTGGCGGAACCGGCAGCCTCCTCGGTGGGAGCGGTCGTTTTCCATTCATAGTTGTGCCCGCCGGCCTCGTGCTCGCTGTTCCATTCGACCTTCGATTCGGTGACGATCTTCATGTAGTCGAAGTTCATGCCGACCGAACCCTGCTGCATTTTGCTGAACACGATGGTGTTCTTGCCCTGCACGAGGTCGAATTTGCAGATGTCCTGTTCCTGCCAGTCATAATAAGTTTTTCCCGTTTCAGCCGCATTGTATACCACATCCGAACGCTGCTGTGCGCCGTTGATCTGAATGACGAACATGTTGGAAATGGCCACGTCTTTGTCGCTGCGCCCCTTCCGTCCGCAAAAGGGCGCGGAGATAACTCTCCGCGCCCCGATCGCCGAAATGCATCGTCT
>CAZTND010000058.1:0-6955 GCA_964615285.1 uncultured Clostridia bacterium | reverse complement strand
CCCACAACGGCCCCTTAGGAGGGGGCTGTTATATCCATTTAACTACGGAAGCATTGGAGCCGCGCCGAGGCGCATCCCCTTTCGGCGCAGTCTTGCTTTCTATTCTATCATATTTTTTTCCGTTTGGCAATCAAAAATACCTATAAAAAATTCTTATATCATTTATAAGCATTTTTCATAGAAGAAAATCATGAAAAACGCTATGATTTTATAAAAATATCTGCTATCATTATGAAAGATAAATCTGCTTCGGCAAAAAATTCAAAGGAGTTACGTTTATGAACTATGTAGAGAAGGTATTAGCAAAGCTTAAGAAACAAAATCCCGGAGAGCCCGAATTCCATCAGGCTGCGACGGAAATTCTGACCAGCCTGGAAGTCGTGGTGGAAAAACACCCCGAGTACGAAAAGGCCGGACTGCTTGAAAGGTTCGTCGAACCGGAAAGAGTCGTCATGTTCCGCGTTCCCTGGGTGGACGACAAGGGCAAGGTGCAGGTCAACAAGGGCTACCGCGTGCAATTCAACAGCGCCATCGGCCCCTACAAGGGCGGTCTCCGGTTCCACCCCTCCGTCAACCTCTCTATCATCAAGTTTTTAGGACTCGAACAGATCCTCAAAAACAGCCTGACGGGTCTGCCCATCGGCGGCGGCAAGGGCGGTTCCAACTTCGATCCCAAGGGTAAATCCGACAGAGAGATCATGGCGTTCTGCCAGAGCTTTATGACCGAGCTGCAGCGCCACATCGGACAGGACACCGACGTGCCCGCGGGCGACATCGGCGTCGGCGGCAGAGAGATCGGTTTCCTCTTCGGACAGTATAAGAAGATCCGCGACGAGCACGTCGGCGTTCTCACCGGCCGCGGCCTCCCCTATGGCGGCTCCCTCGTCAGAACGGAAGCGACCGGTTACGGCCTTGTCTACATCACCGCCGAAGCCATGAAACAGCGGGGCGATTCCTTTGCGGGCAAAACGGTCGTCATCTCCGGTTCGGGCAACGTTGCCATCTACGCTTGTCAGAAGGCGCAGAGCCTCGGCGCAAAGGTCGTCGCTCTCTATGACTCCAACGGTTACATCTATGACCCCAACGGCATTCAGCTGGACGTCGTCCGCGACATCAAGGAAGTCAAGAGAGGCAGAATTAAAGAATATACCGAAAGAGTGCCCGGTTCCGCTTACACGGAAGGCTGTAAGGGCATCTGGTCGATCCCCTGCGACGTCGCCCTGCCCTGCGCTACGCAGAACGAGATCGACGAAACTTCCGCCGAACTGCTCGTCAAGAACGGCGTAAAATACGTCGCCGAAGGCGCGAACATGCCTTCCACCCTCAAAGCCATCGAAGTGTTCCAGAACGCAGGCGTGGTGTTCCTCCCCGCCAAAGCGGCGAACGCGGGCGGCGTTGCCACTTCCGCGTTGGAAATGGCGCAGTCCTCGCAGCGCCTCTTCTGGACCTTTGAAGAAGTGGACGCAAAGCTCAACCAGATCATGGTCAACATCTATCACAACATCGACGCCGCCGCCAAAAAGTACGGCATGGAAGGCAACTACGTTGCCGGCGCGAACATAGCCGGGTTCGAGAAAGTCGCCGAAGCCATGATGGCGCAGGGCGTGGTGTAATCCGTTCGATACAATTATCCTTCTCCTTTATTTTTTCCCGTCGTCTCCGTGCGGCGGGATTTTTCATGCGCATTCATACGCTTTCTGAAAAATGCGGACATGCCCCTTTCTGCTCCGCGGGGTTGACATTCGCGGAAAAATATGGTATAATCTCTTTATCGGGAGAAAATAACGCGCGGGAGAAAAATATGATTGCGGATAAATTGAAAGAACTTCGCGCCGAAAAAGGGCTTACGCGGGAAGCCGCGGCGGAAAAAATAGGCATCAGCGTCCGCACGCTTGCCAATTACGAGCGCGGCGAACGCATTCCGCAGGGAGAAATTCTGTCCAGCATCGCCGATTTCTACGGCGTGAGCCGGGAGGAATTGCTGTTTGACGCCCTGCGGGAAAGAGAATGCATTGAACCCAGACCGACGGAAAAAGAAAGTGAACCGCCCGCCCCCCTTCCGCCCGACGACGAACGGCGCGAAGCGGCAGACGAAGTCCCCGCGGCCGCTGCAATCCCCGCGCGACAGGAGGACGTGCCCGTCCCCTCGGCGCCGAGGGAGAAAAAAGGGACAAAAAAGCATAAATTACAGGCATGGGTCATTGTTCTTGCCGTTTTGACTGTTCTTGTCCTGCTTGACCTCGTCCTCTTTTTCATTGAAAACCTGCCCGTGGAAAACGGCGACAGCGCCCTCGGCATCGTCCTGGATTGGCGCAACTTCGGCATTGCCCTCCTGGCGCTGCTCCTGTTCGCCCTCGCCGCATTCGGCATTTATCTCGCCGTACAGACGCGCAAAGAGCGGCCGCGGCGCTTGTTTTCCCTCGCCATATGCCTCTTCTTTTTGGGCATGGTGGGAACGGGCAGCCTGTCCGCCATCTTGTGCAAAGATTCCTTTTTCGCTCCCGCGGCCGAACGGCGGGGGTTTGCCGTCTGGCTGCGGCTGGATCTGCAGGGCGATTATGACGGCAACGTCGCCGCGCAAGCGACCAATAACTTTGCCATCGGTTTCGACGCCGTTCAGGTGCGGCTCACCCTCTACTTTTCCGATACACAGACCGACAGTACGGCGGAAATGACCTCGGTGCAGACCGTTGCCTCGGACAATTTGGACATTTTTCGGCGCATAGAAATTTCCGTGCCCGTCGAAACAAGCGGATATTGGCGGGCGGAACTGGTCTATAAAACCAACGGCAGCGACTGGCAGCAAATACAGACGGAAACGCTCTTCTTCAACGACCGCGCCATATTGCAGGAAATATAATACCTGTCCAGCCCACGCCCGCGTTCGACGGGCAAAACGACAGAAAAAAAAGCATAACAAAGCCACAGGGTCGCCCGCGGTTGCGGGCGGCCCTGATTTCTCGCCGAAGGAAACAAGAGGAACGATATTTTCCTCCCGAAAGAGGCAAGTGGAACGATATTTTCCCCCGCCGTTCCTTGTCAACGAAGCAAAACGAGGGTATAATAAAAGCAACGGCAGGGCGGAAGAAACCTTGCAGGACGGCGGCGCAGACAACCGCAAAAATTTCCGTCGCCGCCCGAGGAGGACATCATGAAATTATATTCTTACACCAAATCCTTTTTCGGCACAGTCGTAAAAATCGTGCTCATTCCCGTCGCGCTGGCGCTCTTGTTTACGGCCGTCTATCTTTCGACCTATCTCATCGACTGGCGCATCGGCGCGGCGGCACTCTCCCTGTCCCTCGCGATTTTAGTGTTCATGATCGGCTGGTGCCTGCCAAAAGGGGCGCGCAAGGTTGTCGCCCGTGCGGGCGGATGTGTGGCGATTGCCGCCGCCATTGCCATATGCTCCGTGATCGGAGTCGTCGTCTACGAAGACGCCGTCACCATTCACGACACAATTTCGGGATCCGTCAAAAAACAGTCCCTGCCCTTCCGCGAAAGCTCGGACATTGCGCGGCTGTCCGAGACGGCGAGCGAACGCTTTTCCGCAGACGAAGCGCCCGCCATTCTGACCGATTCAAAGACCTATCCCCTCGTCTCCGCCTTCGTCAACGCCGTCTACGAAGAGACGGAAAGCACGAGTTACGGAGAATTTTCCTACCTTGCCTACGACCGCGCGCCCTCTTCTGTTCTGGAAGGGACATATGACGTTCTCATCAGCGCCCGCCGTACAGCCGAAAACGCCCCCGAAAAAGAGGGCGCGGAAGATTTCAGTTGCACGGTCATCGGCCGGTATGCCGTGGCGGTCTACACGCACAAGGACGTCGGCGTGACCGACCTGACCCGGGAAGAACTGGCCGATATTCTGACGGGACGCGTGACCAATTGGAAGGAAGTGGGAGGCAAGGATCTGGAGATCAAGCTGTATACCCATCACGACATAACCACGCCGGGCGACCTTTTGGAAGAATATATCGGAGAAGTCCTGGCGGACGGCGTGCTCCACACCGAGTTCGTCCCCAATCACTTCAGATTCGTACAGTCCGTCACCGAATTCCGCAACGTTCCGGGCGCCATCGGGTTCACGCTGACCATCCAAATCGACGAACAATATGACGACGTGCAATTCCTGACCATCGACGGCGTGGAGGCGAGCGACGAAAACATCCGCGACGGCAGCTATCCCGTGACCGAGGACATTGTTGCCGCCACCCGCCCCGAATGCTCCGAAAACGTGACGCGCCTGATAGACTGGATTCTCTCCGACGAGGGACAAATGCTCGTTAAAGAAAGCGGCTACGTTCCCGTTACGGCAATCTGACCGAACTCGATTTGCCGCCGACCATGCCCGAAAAAACTGAAATTTTCCGTATGCGCGTCCGCGCCTTCCGCGCGGGCGCGTTTTCGCCGCAAGCCCTCCCCGCGCCGCCGCACAGGCACGGAAACAGCTTCCGTTACCGTTTTTTTCCGCCGCCGCGGACGGATATTTCCGCCTCGACGGGATACACGCTGTCCTCCGTCCTGATGATCTCTCCGATGCGATCCGCAACGATGCGGCCGCTTCTCGGATTCTTGACGGAGAGGATATCGCCGTGCACCGTCGCCTGGACATCGCTGTACTCAAACGCCAGGTCGCAATCCTCCATGGTACAGTCGACGAGCCGCAGGCCTTTGCAATAGCAAAAAGGCTGCGTGCCCTTGATGTGACAGCGGATCAGCGTCAGCCCCTCCGAATACCAGCCGAGATATTCCCCGTCGAGAACGGAATCGGTGACGGTCACGTTCTTTGTGTGCCAAAAGGCGTCCTTCGTTTGCAGCTTTGAATCTTTTATCGTTACATCCTGCGTGTATTGAAAGGAATATTTCCCCTCAAACGTCAGTTTTTCGGCGTCGATCGCCCTGCTTTCAAAAAAGGCGTATTCGGATGCGATTTCGCTGTCTTCGATCGAGATCTGTTCGCAGCGCCACCCGAATTCGGGGGAATGCGCCCGGGTGTCGGTGATTTTGATGTTCCGACATTCCCGCAGAGCCTTGATGCCGTCGAGCCTGCTGGCGCGGATCTCCACGCCGCTGTCGTACCACATCGCCGCGCGGCAGTTTTCCGTCAAAACACAGTCTGTCACCCGCAAATCGAGGACATGCCAAAACGGATAGCGCAAATTCATATAGCAATGCTCCGCAGCGATGTGACGCCCCTCCTTCAAGGCGGACTCCCCGTCCTCCTCCCCGTCGAACCGACAATTTTTCACGCACAAATCTTCGGCGTGATAGAGCGCCCTTTCCTCTCCGAAACGTTGATTTTCGATCAATTTCATTTCTTGTCCTCTGTTCCTCCCCAAACATCCCCGCCGCAGCGCAATACGCCGCCCAAAATGAGCAGCGTCAAAATGGCGGCCGGGCTTCACTTGCGGATATTCGCCGCCGGCGATACCGCGATCGGACAAAACAGGCAAAAAACCGACGCTTTGCGCGACGGTCTTTCTGCTTTGTCACAGACGGCTGTACTCTTTGTCGTCTACGGCTTCCAGCCACTCGTTGCCCGTATTCTCGCCGGGCACTTCGACGGCGATGTGGGAGAACCAGCTGTCCTTCTTGGCGCCGTGCCAGTGCTTGACCTCGGGCGGGATGACGACGACATCGCCGGGGCGGAGCGATCGCGCGGGCTTGCCCCATTCCTGATACCAGCCGCTGCCCGCGACGCACAGCAGAATCTGCCCGCCGCCCTTGGTCGCGTGGTGGATGTGCCAATTGTTGCGGCAGCCCGGCTCGAACGTGACGTTCGCAAAGAAGGGCGAAACGCCCGCGGGCGTGAGCGGATTGAGATAGGACTTGCCGATGAAATACTGCGCATAGGCGGTGTTTTCATTGCCCAATCCGAATACGTTGCTCTTTTCAAATTCCTGATCCATTTTTACCACCTCTTGATGTTTTTTTATTCCGACAACAGCTCCTTGGAGCAATTGAGTGCATTGAACAGGCGCGGCATGCCCATATACGGCATGGCGTGTACGAGCGCGCAGACGACCTCTTCCTTGGTGTTGCCGACTTTGAGCGCGCCGGCAACATGTGAACGCACCTGCATCTCCGCCCCGCCCAGCGCCGCGAGGATGACGACCGTCAAAAGCTCCCTGTCCTTTCCGTTCAACCCCTTGCGGGTGGAGAAATCGCCGATGCCGAACGCGGTCAGAAACGCCGGGACAGCGTCTTTGAATTCCCCGGGCAACCAGGCATAGCGCTCTTTGATCTCCGTCCCGTAGACGGGCGTCTGCAAGGCGAGCCCCTTCTCATAGCGGTCCGCCTCCGTGACGGTTTCACCCGTTTCCAGGGGCAGAGAGATGCCGTTCGCTTCGAACACCTCGTCGATAACCGCGATGGCGTTGAGCGTCTTGGGAAAGCCGATGAAGGGAGCGCACTGGTAGACGGTCTCGCGGATCTCCACGGGCGGAATGCCGATGTGCAGACAGGCGCCCGTGTGCGCTTTGAGCTGCGGCAGCGTCTGATTGACCGTTAAAACGGTGATCGTAACGAGTTCGCGCATGCGGTTGTCGAGCGAGCCGATATAGCACACCTCTCCGAAGATGAACCGCTGCAAGATACGCATGAATTCGGGGTCGTTACCCTCGTTTTGCGTGGGTTTCCCGCCGAACAGTTCGCCGAATTTTTCCTCACAGTTCTTGACTCTGTCCATGATTTAACTACCTCCCGTTCAATGAAGATCTTACCCGGTTCAGACGCCTGCCGCACGGCATCCTCCCGCCGCAGACGGCATACCGCCGGACGGATCGGGCGCGCCCGTCAAAGGCACGCTTTTTTCCGACGGTCCTCCGATTTTTTCTTCGTCTATATTATACCGCACTCTTGGTCCTAATGTAAAATACTTATTTTCTATCGTTAGGTATGCATGAAAATTATTGCAGCAGCCGCACCAAACGCCCGCAAATAAATATCCACC
>CAZTND010000057.1:0-7535 GCA_964615285.1 uncultured Clostridia bacterium | reverse complement strand
GGGAATATGCGCCGTTAGCTCAGCTGGATAGAGCGTTGGTCTACGGAACCAAAGGTCAGGAGTTCGAATCTCTTACGGCTATCTGTACTTTATCAAGGGAATATGCGCCGTTAGCTCAGCTGGATAGAGCGTTGGTCTACGGAACCAAAGGCCAGGAGTTCGAATCTCTTACGGCGCGCCAGGAAAAAGCAGTCGGAACGGGTCGATTTCGGACTGCTTTTTTCGTTTTCCGGCGACCCGCATCTTTCGTTTTCCGGCGACCCGCATCGAAAAAAACGCCCCGTTCTGATCATCGTTCTGATAAACAGCCTGAAATTTTACAAAGTTCAGGTCCCTCCCGCCCCTTTTCCCCTCTGCCGAATTTACATTGATTCTTCGGTAAAAAACGACCGCCCCGAAATTTCTTTCGGGGCGGTGTTTTTGTTTATGCCCGGGGAAGGAGTCCGGGTGAATGAGCTAAAACCGATCTGCCGCGGTACTACGCCTTCTTATCCTTGAAGAACGCTCCGACCACGAGAAGGACCGCCGAGATCAAGAAGAGCGCTATGCTTGCGAAGCCGTTATAGAGCACGCCCCAGCCGACGGTGTTGACCGAGTCATAGGAGAACTGTGCGGAGGCAAGCACCGCCCGTTCCAGAATGACGTTGGCAAACGCCACGCAGAGAAGGATAAGAGCCACGAGGTTGAGCGCCACTACAATAAAGTGATGTGCGCCGAGCATTTTGGAGAGAACGGCCCCCGCCACCATGAGCACGATTGCAGCAATGGCGCAGAAGAGTATGCCGCCGAGGCTTGACATGGCATAGCCCTGTACCCCGCTGCCGACGCAAGTCGTGATGATGCCGATAGCGGTCAGCACGCAAGCGACAAGGCTGAGATAGAAGGGAACGCCTAATTTTTTGAAAAATTCCGACATCTTATTTTTCCTCCTTTGTCTTGACGACGGAGACGACGTACAACACTGCCATGCCGACCGTCAGCACGGACGTCACCGCGATGGCGGCGATGTAAATGGCGCGCCAGGAAGTCATCTGCCATACGGTGTGGGTCGTGGCGTTGTAACGGTTCATCAGATTGCTCTGGCAGATAGCCCACAGCAAGTTCTTGTTGTTGTCTTTGAGCGCCTGCATCATGGTCGCGTCGCCGGCGTAGGTGCTCTCGTTGAGAGGAAGCCCGTCGACCTGCGTGCCGTCCGCAAAGCGGCTGCCATATTGATTGAGCGCCGTCGAAGTGTCGAAGTTTTGCGCACCGCGAATGTCATAACCCGTGATGCCGGCATAGATGCAAGCGGAATACAAATCGAGATCGTCGTAAATGTCCGTAACGGCATAGCCGTGGAAGCCCCATTCGTTTTTGAGAATATCCGTCATCAGCCCGCGGCTGGCGGTGCATTCGACCGCGCCGATCTTGGAGAAGGAGGTCATAAGCCCGAACATGCCGAAGCCTTCATACTTGGGCGCTTCGATGGCGATCTGATAAGCGCGGAGTTCGATCTCGCGGGCACGCTGCTCGGTCATGAAAGGAGCGACGCCGTTGCGCTGGGTTTCCTGATCGTTGAAGGCGAAGTGCTTGGGCGCGGCAATCAGGCCGTAGTTGGCTGCGCCGTAGGAGAATTCCATGGCGATGACGCCGCAGAGCACGGGATCTTCGGAATAGTACTCGCAGTTGCGGCCGTTATACGCCTGACGATGCGTGTTGAGCCCGGGACCCCAAATGATGGGCACGCCGAGGAAGAGAGATTCGTTGCCGACGAATTCGCCCCTGATTTTGAAGAGTTCGGGGTTGAACGTGGAGGCAAGCAGCGGGCTGGAGCCGAACACCTGGCCGTTCCAGCCGTGGTTGGCGTCCGTATCGGAAATGGCCCAAGGCGCATTCGGGTCGAGGTTCTGGTCAAAGCGATACACGATGCCGTTGCCGTTGTTTTCGGTCATGGAAGTTTCCACAAGACCGATGCTCTCCGCTCCGGGAAGGGTGGGACCGCCGAACGCAGCCAGATACATGGATTCGTTGATGGTCAGCTGATCGAGCAGCTCTTCCCAACGATAGTCGTCCCAATCCGCCTGGCTCATCTGATAGAACTGATGATCCGTTTCCGTGCTGCCCCAGGTGAAGTCGGACGTGTCGTCCGTCGTCTGAACCTCGTAATAATAGCCGTTCAGATCGTCCATCATGGAAGCCGGAGCCTCTACGTTGTCATACTCCGTGGGGTAGGTGCCCGACCAATTGCTGCGGGTAAGGTACGTAACGTACCCGTCCTGATAATAATTGAAGTCGGCATAGGGTATCTGGTTGGAGATACGGGTGTCGTTGCGGGAAACCGCAAAGGTCTGGTAATCCGTCTGCCCGCCGCCCGCAGGGGTGTAGTACCAGTGGTACGCGAGGTCGGCGTCGCCGTTATAGTCCATGCCGTCGGACGTCGTCCTGCCCTTGGCGGCAAGGACGTTGTTCAACGCGTCGTGCGCGCCGTTGCCGATTGCAAAGTAATAATCGCCGCGGTCGAAGATGTAAGTGCCTTCCGTCCCGTCGCCGTTGTCCACGGTGCTGTCATAAGACGCGAGGTTCTGCAGATCGACGGTGATCGTAAGCGTTTCGGACTCGTTCGGTTCGAGCGTATCCGTCTTGTCGAAAGCGAGGAGCTGGATGGCGGATTTTTCCACGCCGCCTTCCGTATACGGCGCCTGACCGTAAATCTGAACGATGGACTTGCCCGCATAGCTGCCCGTATTGGTCACCCGAACGGTGAAGTCCATGGTGATTTCGTGCGCTTCCTGCGTGACGACCGGAGCGCCGACAATCTCCTGTTCGAAGGTCGTGTAGCTCATCCCGTAGCCGAAGCCGTAGGAAACTTCTTCGGTATAGTTCCATGTGCCGCCCGTCGAACCATAAGTTCCCGTCGAGGAAGAAGCGTTGCCTCTGCCTTCGACCACGTCGTTATAACGGGTTTCGTAATAACGGTAGCCGACGTAAATGCTTTCCGCTTCCATGATGTAATAATAGCTCCTGCTGCGGGTGATGGAAGTATAGTTGGTGAACTGATACAGACCCATGTTCATCATCGCGGGCGCGGACATCTGATACGCCGCGTTGATGTCTGCCAGACCGCCCGAGGGCGATACCTTGCCGGAGAGGATGTCTGCCACGCCCAACATGCCGTAGGCGCCGGGGAAGCTGATGTGCAGAATGGCGTCAATTTCATCGTCATATTTCAGATCGTCGATCTCCATCGCGTTGCAGGTGTTGATGAGAACGATGACCTTATCGAAGTTATCTTTTGCCAGTTCGAGCAATTCCAATTCGTTGGTCGTCAGTTCGAGCGGCTCGCTGTTGCCTTCCCCGCTGGTTTCACCGGGGAGATAGTCGCTCGATTCGCTGCCCGAACGGCCGAGCACGACGATCGCCGCGTCGCTGTATTCCTCAAAATCTTCCGTGGGAATATCACTGGCAGCCGGCTCGTTGATGTTCGTCGAAACGCGGTCGTTGTACGTTTTGCCCGCCGTTTCATTGTAGTCGTCATAGAACTCGATGGTCGAAGGATTCAGCTCGTAATTCGCGCCGTCGAACGCAAATTCTTCTATCCCCGCCCCGCTGTTGTAACTCGACGTGCCGTCCCACTTGTCGGGATTGCTCCAATCTGTCTGATCGCGGCTGAGCGCGTCTTCCAGCGTGATCATGGCGCCCTGTACTTTAACGCCCATGCCCGAACCGAGCAACGGGATATGCGAGCGCAGCCCGAGCAGCGTGACCTTGGTCTTGTTGCTTGCGGACGATTCGAGGGGCAGCGCGCCGTTATTCTTCAACAGAACGCTCCCTTCCGCGCCCTCCTGCCTGCCGATGTTGATGGCTTCCTGAATGATGGCGGTGGAGTTCCCCGTGCCGTCCGAGTTCAGATATTTTGAATCGGGCGTGTAGGTGGTGTACAGCGATCCGTCATCTTCGGAAACCAGCAGCTGGCTCCTGGTGCCGAAAAATTCGTCGACGTTGGTGCGGAATTGTTCCAGCACGATCGCCACGGTTACGGCAAAGGCAAGCAAAAACGCAAAAAAGTAGGTCAGCCCGTGCCATAAAGCTTTTTTGTGAAACATCTTTTGTCCTCCTGAATTAAAGATTTTTTTCACTTCGGAAAGCCTCTTTTCCACCGCCCCGCGCATTATGCTCCACCTCCCCGTCGGAACAAACGTCCCCGGTTGCCGATAAAAAAGGGTTTCCGAATTTGATATGCTCATTATACAACACCCCCCCCCGGTGTCAATTGCAATTCTTGTATTTTTGCATTGCAATTCTTCCATATTTTTCCGTTTACGCTAAAAAACATACATTTTACGCTGTTTTTTGCGTTTCTGTGCCAAGAGCGGCGATTGAAATTCCGGCGCGTTTTTTCGTCTTCCGGGCGGCGGAAAACAACGATCCGCGCCACAAAAAAAACGCGCCGCGCGGTTTTCTGCCGCGCGGCGCGCCCCTTCAGAAGAGAACGTATGATGCGTTGTCCGCCTTCCGGCGGTGATATGTAACTTTCAGGAGAGATTTATTTACAGCAGTTGTGATTGCTCTGCGGATAGAGAGGCAGTTCAAAGAATCCCGCGCAGACTTCCTGCGAATATTCCTGCGCCGGCGGAATGGCGCAATAACCGTAAGAGGGAACGAGCAGTTCCACGGGCATGGAAACTTTCAGGATGACCGTGACGCAGCAGTTGACCGTGAAGATGTTCCCCTGCGACACAAACGTGCCTTCGGGCGCGACCGCCGAAACGATGGCCGTCACGTTGTACGGCATGACGGACGGAGTGGGCACGAAGAGCAGAACGTCCGCCGGAACGGTGATGGTTGCCTTTGCCGTCCCCTCTGTCCCCGCGGCGTCCACATACACGACCTGCATGGGAATGACGACGTTACAGGACACGCGGGCGCACTGTTTATCCGCCTGGCGGTCGATGTTCAGATTTTCGATGCGCCCCTTGGAAGAAACGGAACGCGCGCTGATAAACGTAAGCGGATAGGTCGGGCCGGCGGGCGTGAAGTCCGTCAGGGTGAGCGCATAATTTTCAAGCTGATTCTGCTTGATGCAGGCGTCGAATACCTTTTCCGCCTGAATGCACACCTTTTCGGTCAGTCCCGCCAACGGATTGCCGGTCAGCGGACCGGGGCACTTATCCGATTGGAAATTCGAAAAGAATGACATTTTTTACCTCCGATTGTAATGATTACTCTATACTATGCGGAAAAACGGTTTTTCGTGCCGAAAATTTTGCCGCAGGGTATTGCAGAAATCTTCCTTCCGTGCTATAAATAAAACAAAATATGCGGGAGATATGAAAAAATTTACAGATGGAGGCGCAGAACGGCCAACCGCCGACGGGCATGCCCGGGCCGAACGGACAGGAGCGGCCCTATCCCTATTGATCAGCCGCCCGCGGACGGCTCCGGCGGGGCAAATCCCCTTCCGGACTTCGGTCATCCGGGCGAGCAAGCCCCTGCGCCGACGGCGGCAACCGCCCAAAACGTGCCGCCCATGCCCGTAAAAACGCGCAAAATCACCGTAACGCGGGAAAAGAAGCCCGTCGCCGCGCCGGTGCCGGTATATCTGTACTGCGACGGCGCACTCGTCGGAACGCTCAGAAACGGACAGTCGCTTACCTTCGATGCGCCCGCCGGAAGATGACCGCTGCACACGAACAACAAATACAATAAACTCCCCGCCGCATGGCCATGCGGCGGGGAGTTCTTTTATACGGAAATGTTTACAATCTTTCGGCGATCGCCTGCAAAAACTCTTTGGAATCGAGCCTGACGGGCGTGACGCCTTCCCGGTGGAAGAGCGGGATGAGGTCGCCCGTCATTTTGCCGCTCTCAATGGTTTCGACCGTCGCCTTTTCCAGCTTATCGGCGAACGCGGCAAGTTCCTTGTTGCCGTCCAGCTCGCCCCGTTTGCGGAGGGCGCCCGTCCAGGCGAAGATGGTCGCCACCGAGTTGGTGGAAGTCGTTTCGCCCTTCAGATATTTATAGTAGTGCCGCGTGACGGTGCCGTGCGCCGCCTCGTATTCGTAGTTGCCGTCGGGGGATACGAGCACCGAGCTCATCATGCCGAGGGAGCCGTACGCCGTGGCGACCATGTCGCTCATGACGTCGCCGTCGTAGTTCTTGCACGC
Organism: uncultured Clostridia bacterium; assembly: GCA_964615285.1. Classification (GTDB taxonomy): domain Bacteria; phylum Bacillota; class Clostridia; order Christensenellales; family Borkfalkiaceae; genus RGIG4074. Next base: position 1,392 of record CAZTND010000057.1, on the reverse strand, counting down.
CCACAAAAATCCCCCCTCGCTGCGGATGACACGCGCGACCACGTCGTCGATGAGGGTATACATGAACCAGACGCCCGCTTTTTCAAATTTTTCCTTGTATTCTTTCTCGAAGAGATCGTTGAAGATGTCCTTGAAGTGGTGGTCGTAGATCTTGGAAATGGTGTCCTTGGTGGCGAAGTACATGGGGATCTTCTGTTCGAGGGCGTAATTGAAGCAGGAGCGGGCAAAGCTCTCGATGGACTTATCCGCGTTGTGCACGCCCTGCACGATGCCCGCGCCGCCCGCAAAGTCGTGCACGAGGCGGCGGCGCACCTCTTTGCCGTCCTTGTCCTCGATGACGAGGTACGCCTTTTCGCCCGCGGCGACGCGGTCCTCCACCGAGTTGTAGATGTCGCCGTAGGCGTGACGGGCGAGGACGATGGGCTTTTTCCAGCCGGGGACATAGGGCGTGATGCCCTTGCAGAGGATGGGCGCGCGGAACACCGTGCCGTCCAGGATGCGGCGGATGGTGCCGTTCGGGCTCTTCCACATCTGTTTCAGATGGTACTCCCCCACGCGCTGGGCGTTGGGGGTGATGGTGGCGCACTTGACCGCCACGCCGTATTTTTTGTTCGCCTCCGCCGCTTCCACGGTCACTTTGTCGTCCGTCGCGTCGCGGTTCGTGAGGCTCAGGTCGTAGTACTCCGTTCTGAGGTCCACATAGGGCAGGATGAGGATGTCCTTGATCCAGCCCCAGAGCACCCTGGTCATTTCGTCGCCGTCCATCTCCACGATGGGGGTAGTCATCTGAATTTTGCTCATTTTTGCTTTCATTCCTCCGGAAAAAATAAAATCATTTCCGTCTTATTATACCAAAAACGGAAATGATTTACAAGCGTTTGCGCGCGGTTTTTTATGCGCTTTCCCGCATCACTGCGCGGAACATTTTTCGGCGTCGATCGCCAGCACGACCATGAGGGCGCGCAGAGCATTTTCGGGCGCAGCCTCTATGGTGTATGTATCGGTCAGATGAAAGAGCTCCTTGCCGATGACGGCGACGGTTTTGCCCTGCCCGTCGGCAATGGTGTAATCCCAGCCAAAAAAATCTCCTTCGACCGTCCAGCCGCCGCAATCGACGGAATATTTGTGCCCGATGAAGGTCAGCTTTTTACGGATCCGGCCGATGCAGACCTCGCCGCCATGCCCGTCGGATTCATACAATGCAAAGGTCGGCAGCAACGCGAAGATCTTCTGCCGGACCGTGCCGGCATATTGTCCCGCGCGGTCAAAAATTTTCAGCAAATGCCCCCAGGCGAGCTGCCCTTTGACGGTGAAGACGACCGCGCCCGTTTCGTCAAAAATATCGTAACTGTCGAACCAGGAAAAAAATCTCTGCTTGAACAATAGTTTCAT
>CAZTND010000056.1:0-7660 GCA_964615285.1 uncultured Clostridia bacterium | reverse complement strand
GCCGCGAAAATAAAAATTCTCATTCGGATCGCCGCAGCTCTTCGTAGATAATATCCGACAGCGCCGCCAGCCGCTCGGGGGACAGCGTTTCCCCCCGTGCCCTGTCGGCAACGCCTGCGCTGTGCAAAATTTTCTGCGCCGTTTCGCGTGAAACATGAAAATAATTCATGATGTTGTTTTCCAGCGTCTTGCGGCGGTTCAGAAAGGCAGCGCGCACGGTGGCGCGGTAGGTTTCGGCGTCTTTGACGGGCAGCCTGCCGTCCGAAAAATCGATGCGCACGACGGCGGAATCGACCTTGGGACGGGGGTAAAACATGGTCTTGGGCACCCGCTTTATGATCTTCGCGTTCGCGCGGAGGGCAAGCGATGCGGTGATGGCGCCGTATTCCGGCGTATCGGCGGCGGCGCAGAGCCGTTCGGCGACCTCCTCCTGCACCATGACGACCAGCCGCGCGACCGTATTTCCCTCGTCGAGGAAACGGGTGATGAGGGGCGTGGTGATGTAGTAAGGCAGGTTGGCGACGACGACGTATGCACCGAGCTCCCTTTCGAGCGCGGCAAGGTCGGTCCTGGCGAAATCGGCAAAGCGCACCTCGGTATTCTCGCACCCGCGGAGGGACTCGGCGAGCACGGGCCGGAGCGCGCGGTCTATCTCGTAAGCGACGACCCGCCCCGCCCTTTCGGACAGTACGCGGGTAAGCGTACCCGCGCCGCAGCCGATCTCCACGACGGTGGTATTTTGGTCGATGCCCGAAAGTTCGGCGATGGAGCGCAGGAGATTGCCGTCCGAAATGAAGTTCTGTCCGAACTGTTTTTTGAAATTGAAATTGTGTCGGGCAAGCAGCCCCTGCAAATCTTCCATAACTTTCCTTGTTTAGCGGACGGCATGCCCGCACATACTGCCATTGACAACGCGTTGCACAAAAGATGGGAGGGCGGACATGCTTCGGCGTGCCCCGCGCCTCTTTTTTTGTGCGTTCAGCAAAGTCTTGCCCCGCGCAAGGCCTCGCCTTGCGCATGGCGGGTGGAGGGCAGAGCCCTCCGTATCTGACCCCTTGCAGCAAGGCTGCGCCTTACGCCTATCGCCTGCGAGCGATATAGCGCGGAGCGATGCTCCGCGTTTATTGGCTTTCTTTGCAAAGGGCTTCGCCCTCTGCACTCCTATTCAAGAAGCAACGCCTTTTGAAAATCTCATGTTATCGCCCTGCGGACGATTTGCGCGGCGCGCGCGCCGCTTTGGGAAGTCCTCTTATTCCAAGGGGCGCTGCCCCTTATAAACCCCGTTCAAGAGGCAACGCCTCCTGAAAATCTCCGGTTATCCCGCCTACGGGCGTTACGCCTTCCACTTGGGAAACAGCCGCCTTGCGTTTTCTTCCACGCGGCGGACAAATGCCCCTTCCGCTTCGCCGCGCAATTCCGACAGGCACCCCGCGATATACGGGATGTTGGCGGGCGTGTTGGGGAAAGTGCCGCGCTTGGGAACGGGCGTGAGGTACGGGCTGTCCGTTTCGGTCAGTATCCGCCCCGCGCTCACCCGCGCCGCGCTTTTCTGCACCTTTTTCGCGCCCTCGTACGTCGAAGTGCCGCCAAAGGAAAAATACAGCCCCAAATCCTCAAAATCTTTCACCATGTCCGCCGCGTAGGAATAGCAGTGCAGCACGCCGCCGTGCCCGAGATATTTACGGTTTTCGCGTAGCAATTCCAGCGTGTCCGCCGCGCAGTCGCGGCTGTGGATGACGACGGGCAGCCCCTCTTTGTCCGCCAGGCGGAGCTGGGCGGCAAAGACCTCTTTTTGCAATTCCTTGGCGGGATTGTCGGGATAGTGATAGTCCAGCCCGATCTCCCCCACCGCCAGGCATTTTTTATGGCGACACAAAAGGCGCAGCTTTTCCAGGTCTCCCGCGCAGTATTTCGCCAGCTCCTGCGGCTGGAAGCCCGCCGAAAAGTACACAAAGTCGTATTTTTCCGCCAAATCGCGGGAGGCGAAGGAAGTTTCGAGGTCGTATCCCGAGCAGACGACCAGCCCCACGCCCGCACCCTTTATTTCGGACATGACCCTGTCCGTCTGACGAAACGCCTTGTCCGTCATGTGCGCGTGCACGTCGATATACATGGCCGTTTACCCGATGAGAGAACCGCTTTCCACGTCCCGCTCGGGCGAGAGCAGGGAAATTTTGCCGTTTTTGTCCTCCGCCGCAAGGATCATGCCCTCGCTGACGATGCCGCACATCTTGCGGGGGGGCAGGTTGGTGATGAACACGAATTTTTTGCCGATGAGGTCCTCGGGCGCGTATTGCGCGGCGATGCCCGAACAGATCGAGCGCACCTCGTCGCCGAATTTCACCGTTTCATGCAGTAATTTTTTGGATTTTTCCACCCGCTCGCAGGCGATGACTTCGCCCACTTTCAGTTCCACCTTGGCGACGTCGTCGATGGTGACGAGCGGGGTATTTCCCTTCGCCTCTTCCCCCTTCTCTTCGGGCATGGCAGGTTCCTCCTGCCCCGCCGCCTGCGATGCGGCAGCCATCTGCGCGGCGGAAATCTTTTCGATCTCCGGTTCGAGTGCCTTGAAATCGAGCCGCGCGAAGAGGGGAACGGGATTTTCGGTCACTTTGAACCTGTCGGGCATGTCGAATTTTTCGCATTCGCCGAGAGATCTTAAAGGCGCGCCCATCTGCGCGGCGATCTTATCCGCCGTTTCGGGCAGAAAACTCTGCAAAAGCGACGCGCCCGTCACAATGGCGCAGGAGAGGTTGTAGAGCACCGTGCGCAGGCGGTCCTGCCTGCTTTCGTCTTTCGCCAGGACCCAGGGCATGGTCTCGTCGATGTACTTATTTGCCCGACGGAAAACGTTCATGATCTCCCCGAGCGCATCGGCGACGTGCAGGGTGTCCATTTTTTCCTCCGCCCGCGCCTTCGCGCCCGTCACGACAGCCTTGAAATCCTCGTCCAACGGCTCCGCCGCCCCCGCATTCTGCACCAGACCGCCGAAATATTTGTTGCTCATGGCGACGGTGCGGGACACAAGGTTTCCGAGCACGTTGGCGAGGTCGGAATTGTACCGCTCGGTCACGAGTTCCCAGGAGATCTGCCCGTCGTTGTCGAAGGGCATCTCGTGCAGGACGAAGTAGCGCACGGCGTCCACGCCGTAGAGGCGGGCCAAATCGTCGGCATAGACCACGTTGCCCTTGGACTTGGACATTTTGCCCTCGCCCTGCAGCAGCCATGGGTGCCCGAAAATCTGCTTGGGCAGGGGCTGCCCCAACGCCATCAGGAAGATGGGCCAATAGAGCGTGTGGAAACGGATGATGTCCTTGCCGATGAGGTGCAGGTCCGCCCCGCCGTTTTCCAGCCAATACTTTTTATACAGTTCGCCGTGATCGCCGTCGGCGTCGAACCCAAGCCCCGTGATGTAGTTTGCCAATGCGTCCAGCCAGACATAGACGACGTGTTTTTGGTCGAAATCCACGGGAATGCCCCACTTGAAGGAGGAGCGGGACACGCACAGGTCCTGCAGGCCCTTTTTCAGAAAGTTGTTCATCATCTCGTTCTTGCGGGAAACGGGCTGGATGAACTCGGGGTGCTTTTCGATGTGCCCGATGAGGCGGTCGGCATACTTGCCCATCCTGAAGAAGTACGCCTCTTCGCGGGCGGGTTTCACTTCCCTGCCGCAGTCGGGGCACTTGCCGTCCACGAGCTGGCTCTCCGTCCAGAAGGACTCGCAGGGCGTGCAGTACAGCCCTTCATACGCGCCCTTGTAGATGTCCCCCTGCTCGTAGAACCTGCGGAAGATCTTCTGCACCTCGCGCACATGGTATTCGTCCGTGGTGCGGATGAACCGATCGTACGAGGTGTTCATGAGGTCCCATATCCGTTTGATCTCGCCCGCGACCCTGTCCACATATTCTTTGGGCGAAACGCCCGCCGCCGCGGCCTTTTCCTCGATCTTCTGCCCGTGCTCGTCCGTGCCCGTCTGGAAGTACACGTCGTACCCCCGGGCGCGCTTGAACCGCGCGACGGCGTCCGCGAGGATGATCTCGTAAGTGTTGCCGATGTGCGGCTTGCCCGAAGTATAGGTGATCGCCGTCGTAATGTAATAAGTGCCTTTCTTTTCCATGGCTGTCGTTCTCTCCTTATGGCTCTGCGCTTTCCGTTTTATCGTTTTGCCTTGTTTTCCGCCTGCCCGCCCGAAATAAATTTTCTCTATCCGTTCGGGACAGGCATGCCTGCGCGCGGCGGCTTTTTTCATCCGCGTTCCTTCATAAAATCGTCGCAATGACATTCGTTTTTTCATGTATCGTCATCTCCCTTTTTCCCTCGGCCGTCGCCCGTACCCGGCGGCGGACATTTCCGTTGCCCGATCGCCCGGGCAATGATTTCTTTACGATCCAATACGCGCCCTTGCTTTTCCGCTGCGCGCGTCCTTTCCCGTTCATTATATCCTATTTCGGCAAAATTGTAAATAAGATTGCGGGGACGTGGGGAAAAATTCTTGTTTCAGCCGCCCTGCCCCGCCCCGCAAAAAACAGTTTGTGGCATTTTTTGCCCGTTTGTTCCGAATTGTTGAAATGCACCGCGCGATTTCCGTCACCGCCATCGGGGAGAGTGCCGCTGAATACTGCACCTCTTTGCAACATATCTCCCTGCCCGATTCCCGGCATGACGAATGGCTTATCGTGGAATACGGAGCCCCCATTGTAACCAGATTGGAACACGGGAAACAACTCTTTCGGGGCGATGAGCGGGAATTTATAGACGGCGCCCCCTCCGTCATACAATGATCGAAATCAAAAATGCCGCCGCAGCCCTCCTTCCGCCGCAACATTTTTTTGCCGCGCGCCGAATTTTTGCCCGACGGAAAACCGTAGCGCACGACATATCGGCCAAAACAGGCGCATAAAATTGTATCATGAACGGCATCTTTCTGGTCATATTTTTGCTCTGCGCGGGATATTTTCTCCTCTTCGACCCCGAAAATTTTCTGCCCGCCCTGCTTTCGGGCGGGACGCGGGCGGGCACGGTCTGCCTTTCGCTCGTCGCCGTATACAGCGTCTGGATGGGGCTTTTGCAGGTCATGGAGGCGTGCGGGCTGAACAAAATGCTCTCGCGCGGGCTGCGGCCCGCCGTGCGCCGGCTGTTTGCCACGGACGATGACGCCGCCGTCGAATGCCTGTCCATGAACCTTGCCGCCAACATGCTGGGGCTTTCGGGCGCGGCGACGCCCTTCGGCATCCGCGCGGCGGAAAGGCTGGCAGGGGGAAAGAACATCCACTACAACCATTCCATGTTGTTCGTGCTGAACGCCACCAGCGTGCAGCTGCTGCCCACGACCGTGCTGGGACTGCTGCTTTCCTGCGGCGCAACAGATGCCTATTCCATCATCCTGCCCTCGCTCCTCGCCACGGCGGTGAGCACCGTCCTCGGCGTGATCGGCGTAAAAATTTTTATCCGCAGGGAGAAAAAATGCAATACCTCGCCCTGATCGTCCCGCTGCTCTTTATCGGCGTGTTTGTCTTTGCGGCGATCAGAAAGGTAAAGGTCTATGACGCCTTCACCCAGGGCGTCAAGGGCGCGATCCCCCTGCTTTTGAACATCTTCCCCTATATGGCGGCGATCTTCATGCTGACGGAGCTGTTTGAGCGGAGCGGCCTGTCCGCAAGGCTCTGCGACCTTCTCGCGCCCGCGTTCGAGTTTTGCGGCATTCCGAAAGAGATCATCAAACTGCTGGTCATCAAGCCCTTTTCGGGGAGCGGCGCGACCGCCCTTCTGACCGAACTTTTAGAGCGCTACGGCGCGGACAGCTATATCTGCCGCTGCGCGGCGGTGTGTTACGGTTCTTCCGAAACGGTGTTCTATATCGGCGCGGTCTACTTTGCCACGGTAAAAGAACACAAATTCGCCGCCGCCGTGGCAATTTCCCTCGTATCCTCCTTTGCCGCCGCCATAATTGCCTGTCTTTTGTGTCGAATTATGTAAATTTTGATAACTTTTTTATTTTTTTGTGAAAACAGTGCAGAAAAAAACTTTTTTTGATTTTGTCGAAAAAATATTTTACTTTTTGAACGGAGCGTATTATAATATGCCATGTAAATCGGTTGTGACCGATTTGCCACTGAACAAGCTCATCATTTTCCCCCTTATCATATTGTGACTGCCTCGTTTCCGATTGGAAGCGGGGCAGTTACAAATTTATGCATTTTGCCGCAAAAATCACATTTTGCCTTTTCAGTTTTTAAGTTCCCGGACATACGGTAAACCCGCCGCGCGGAGATGGTTTTCTCCGCGCGGCGGGCATATTTTTTAATGAAAGACATGCAGGAGATTGGCATCGGGTCGGTACGCCGGGAAATAAAACTCATTCTCGCCCGCGGCGGCAGCGCCGTCATACGACCCCGTCTGCACGTTGTAAATCAGATAATATTCCGCCGCCTCGTCCGTCTCCGACGAAACGCAGGCGACCATGCCCGCATTTTCCCCGTCAGACGGCGGGATTTCCGCAGGCGGTCGGCAGGCTCCTCCCGGGCCAGCCCTTTCTGCTTGCGCAGCGCATAAATTTCCTTTCCGATGGACATGATATGACGCTCCTTATCTTTTTGCGAAAAGTATAGCAGACTCCGCGCCGCCCTGCAACCAAATGCGCCCGGAACTTTGTCAAGCAGCGCCTGCATTTGCCCGATTTGTCCTCACTCCTCTTCGATCGTATATGGATAGAGCGCGGATTTGGACACGCCGCGGTCGCGGGCGGCGCGCTTGAGCGCCTCTTTTTTGTCCAGCCCCTGCGCCATGTAGTGGCGGATATGCTCGGCGGGCGGGAGCGCATTCAGGGGATTTTCCTGCTCCGCCGCGCCCGCGACGACGAGGACATACTCCCCCCGCTTCTCCCCTTCCAGCCCCGCGGCGAGGGTGAAGGGGCGGCTCTCCTCGTGTATCTTGGTGATCTCGCGCACGGCGCAGGCGGGACGGTCGCCGAACACTTCCGCCATGGCGGCAATGTCGTCGTCCACGTCCTGGGGCGCGCTGTGAAAGAGAAGCGTTGTATCGAGCGTCTTATATTTTTCCAAAAAGCGCAGTTTCTCCCCTTTCTTGTTGGGCAAAAACCCGAGAAAGGTAAATTTAGAGGCATCCATGCCCGCAAGGACGAGGGCGCAGGCAAACGCCGTCGCGCCCGGAGCGACGGTATAGGGCACGCCCGCCCTTTGCAGAGCGCGGCAGACGACGTTGCCGGGGTCGGAGATGACGGGCATGCCCGCGTCGGACAGCACGGCAACCTCCTCCCCCGCACGGGCGCGCCCGACGATCTTTTCGGCGGCGGCCTCCTCGTTAAACTTATGGCAGGCAAGCAGCGGCTTTTTGATCTCGTAAGCGTTCAGAAGGCGCAGGGTATGCCGCGTATCCTCGCAAAAGATGACGTCCGCCCCGCGCAATACTTCCAGCGCGCGCAGAGTGATGTCCTTGAGATTGCCGATGGGCGTGGCGACGAATGTGACCATTCTTTTTTTCTCCTTTCCGGATTTGTCAAAGCAAGGCAACGCCTTGCGCAACATGGGATCTTCAAGGGGTGCCCCCCCTTGAACGGGGTTTACAAGGGGCAGCGCCCTCGATAATGAACTTTATAAGCAGGCCAAAGGCTTGCGCAACGCGGGTTCCCAAAGGGTTTTTG
>CAZTND010000055.1:2424-8009 GCA_964615285.1 uncultured Clostridia bacterium | reverse complement strand
GATATACTTTTCCTTCCTATGATAAATGAGAGGGCGGCGCCGAAAGGAGCCGCCCTTCTCATGTCTTTCGGAGGGGGCTCCCTCCGCAAAGCCCGCGGCGGCTCCCTGCGGGCGTGGGCGGTCTGTATGCGCCCGGCGCCAACATGCACCGCAGTCCCTTCGGCGGCAGAAACGGCGAATATTATTCCGAGGACCCGCTGCTCTCCGGCGACATGTGCACCGCCGAAGTCAACGGCATTCAGTCCAAGGGCATCTATGTCTATGTCAAGCATTATGCCCTGAACGACCAGGAAACCAACCGCTGGGGCGTATGCACCTGGGTGGACGAACAGGCGATGCGCGAAATTTACCTGCGCGCCTTCGAGATCCCCATGAAACAGGTGGACGACGGCTACTTCCCCGACGACGTCACCGTGACGGGGCTCATGAACGCCTACAACCGCGTCGGCGCGGCATGGGCGGGCTCCAACTATGCCTTCTCGTACATCGTTCCCTGCGAAGAGTGGGGCTGGAACGGTTCCATGAACACCGACGCCTATAACGGCGACATGGCATACGCGGGCAGCGACATCCTCTGGGCGCTCTTCGGCGGCACGACGATGATCCTCGGCTATGAATCCCTGACGAGCAGCGAATTGGCGTACACTTCCGTCATTGCAAAATTGCAGGAAGTCGCCCACAGGCACATGTACATCTGGGTCAACTCCGCGGCGGACACGGCGGTCAACGACCTGACGCCCTACTGGATGATCGCGCTCGTCGTGCTCAATGTGGCGTTGGTCGCGGGCATGGCGGCGGCGTATGTGCTTTTGGTGCACAGAGCGTTCTTTGTGAAAAAAGTGACGGCCTGATGCGGGCATTGCACTGATTTTTCCCTCGTTTTGCGGGAAGCGCGGGGGCGTGAAAGCGCCTCCGCGCTTTTCTCTTACGGGGAAAGGTTGAAACTTTTTTCCCGGCGGCGGGTATAAAAAATATTTTTGCCGTCCAAAATTTTCCCCGTACATTCCCGCGGGGAAAAATTTTTTTATGTTCGGCGGAGGGCTTTTCTATGTTCAAGACATTGCGCCTGATCGCAAACGGCCTGTGCGCGTGGGCGCTGATGTTCGTGCCCGCGGCGATGCAGACGCACACCGCGTTTGCGTCCGGAAAGGAATATACCTTCTACTGCGGCACCGCCTCCTCGCAGGCGGCGATCGTCACCTGCAAGCCGGCGTTCGCGGCCTTTTACAAATACTTTTTGGGCGACGCCGTCAAAGGGGAAAGCACGGTGTACGCGGCGGGCGAGGTGTCCGCCGCCGAAATCCTGGCGTCGTTCGAAGCCGAACTGCTCTTCACCGAAACGGCGGGCGGCACGACGAGTTATTATTGTTACGCGGAGGCCTTGGGCGCGCCCGTGGAGATAGGGCCATATGCCGTCAACCTGCACGTCGCCGTCGGCGCGGCGGGCGAAACGGCGGTCGGTACGCCCCTCATTTTCGGCGGGTTCTGAAAAGGGAAATCGTCGCCGCGGGAATAAATCGTAAAAAATTTTCCGGCAGGGGTATAAACGGCGGGGGAGAGGGCAACAATCAAACCTGTCAGACTTATTTTTCAAAAAACGGAGGTTTTCATCATGGATAAGAATCAACAGAAGGAAAACGGCGTAAAGATCCGTAAAAGAGCCTGGCTGTATGCGGCGCTCGGCGCCGGCGTACTGCTGTTTGCGGCGGCTGTCGTGCTCATCGTTCTGGCGGTGAACGGCGTCTTTGTGCAGACCCCCACAATCGACAACGAAAATCCGTCGTCGGACAGTGGTTCGGACAGCAGTTCGGACGGCGGTACGGACGGCGGTACGGACGACGACGTCAATACGGGGACGACCGTGGCATATGTCAATCCCGTGGCGGAAATGACCGTGCTCAACGAACAGGGATTTTTCTACAACTCCACGCTCGATTGTTATTACGAGCATGTGGGCGTGGATATTTCCGCCGATGCGGGCAGCGAGGTCTATGCCGTCTGCGACGCGACCGTCGAGGCGATCTATACGCACGACGTGTTGAACGGCACGCAGATCGTGCTCGTCAGCGAGGACGGCGTGCAGATCGTTTACAGCTATGTGGATCCCGTGGAAACGCTGGAAACGGGCGATACGGTCGCGCAGGGCGAACTCATCGCCACGGTGTCGGAGGCGACGGGCGGCGAATACAAGTCGGGCGCGCACCTGCATCTCGAGATGTATATCGGGGAGGAACTCGTCGACCCCGCCGACTATCTGACCTTCGAAGAGAAGTGATCTCCGGGCGGACGTTTCCGCTCCCGGCAGGCATGTTTTGGCCTGTGCGCACATAAAATAACCTACCGAGGAATATCGGGAGGTTATTTTTTGCGATGAAAAGAATTTTCTGCCTGTTGCTGTGCTGCGCCCTGCTGTGCGGCAGTTTCGTGATAGCGGGCTGCGCGCCCGATGAAACGCTCTGCAAGTACACCATTGCCGCAGAGTACGATCCGGAGGCGGGCACGCTGTCCGCCGACATGCGTTTCGACTATTACAACGACACCGAAAACGAAATATCCGTTCTGGAGTTCAACCTCTTCCCCAACGCCTTCCGCGAAGGGGCTGCGTACGAGCCCGTCTCTTCGGTCTATCATTCCATCGCCTACTATGACGGCGACAGTTACGGCAACATCGCCATCGAGAGCGTGACGGGGTGCGAACGCTGGGAGGTGGGCGGCGAGGACCAGAACATCCTCTTCGTCTATCTCGCTTCGTCCGTCTTTCCCGACGAAAGCGCGTCGGTCGACATCTCCTTCTCCGTCACCTTCGCGCGCGTCAGGCACCGCACGGGCATCACCGAAAAGGTCGTCAATATGGGCAATTTTTATCCCGTCCTGTGCGCTTACGACGAGGCGGACGGCTATTACGAATGCATCTACTATTCGGACGGCGATCCCTTTTACAGCGTCTGCGCCGATTACGATGTTTCGCTGACCCTGCCGGCGGGCTATACCGCCGCGGCGTCCGCCGCGGGCAGGACCAGTCAGGAGGGCGGGAAAGTCACATACCGCTACACGCTCTCTTCGGCGCGGGACTTTGCCGTCGCCGTGTCCGACGCCTTCGAGGTGGCATCCCGCCAGGCGGACGGCGTTGCCGTCTCCTATTACTATTACGACGACGAGGGGGCGGCGGAGACGCTGGAAACGGCGTGCGCGGCGCTCGGGTATTTCTCCGACACCTTCGGCGATTATGCCTACGGGAGCTATGTGCTGGTGCAGACGGGCTTCTGCTACGGCGGCATGGAATATCCGGGCATGGTGCTCCTCTCCGATGCGTTGGAGCGGGAAGATTACCTCTATACCGTCGTGCACGAGACGGCGCACCAGTGGTGGTATGCCATGGTCGGCAGCAACCAGCAGGAATACGCCTGGATGGACGAGGGGCTGGCGGAATATTCTGCATTGTTGTTCTATGAAAATCATGCTTCTTACGGCAGGACGCGGGAAGAATTGGTGGACGCCGCGCGGGCGGGCTATAAGGCGTATTACAGTATCTACAATCAGATATTCGGCGAAAGCGACACTTCCATGAACCGCAACCTCGGCACCTTCATCAGCGAATACGAATACGTCAACCTGGCGTACAACAAGGGGGTCCTGCTCTTCGACGCGCTGCGGGAGGGGATCGGGGACGACCGCTTCTTTTCGGGACTGAAAAACTATTTTTCTTCTTACCGTTTCCGGGAGGCCGCGCCCGACGATATGATCGCCTGCTTCCGCCGGACGGGCGTGGACGTGGACGGACTCTTCGACAGTTTCCTTTTGGGGACGGCGGTGATATAGGAAAAAGGCGGCGCGACGGAAAATTTTTCGGTCAAAACACTTGCCAAAATCGGGTTTAGGGGTTATAATGATAGCAAACGAGTTTTTTGAGGAGTCAGAAATGGACGCTGTTCCCGACAACCGATGCAAGAACGACAAGAAAAGCCTTCCGCGCGTATAGCCTTTCCACGGGCAGTTCCTTTCGGGATATTCAGACGCACGGGAGTTTTTCCGTGCGTTTTCTGTTTTGTTTCGGCGTTCCAACGCCGATAAAATTCCCCGAAGAGGAGCGTGAGAAGATGGTAAAGTTCTTTCAGACGGACAAAAACATGCGCATGGCGCAGCTGCCGGCGTTTGCCGCGCGCTGCTGGGTGGATGTCATCAATCCGACGGACGACGAGTTGGAGGATCTGGTCGCCATGACAGGCGTGCCCGAAGAAATGCTCAAAGCCGCCCTGGACGAAGAGGAGACGGCCCGCGCCGAGTTTGACGAGGGGGCGAGCATGTTCCTGATGGATACGCCCGTCATGCGCGACACCGAGGAGGGCGACGCCTATGAAACGTTGCCTATCTCCATCATTTTCAACGATAAGTGCATCGTCACGGTGTCCCTGCACGGCAATTCCATTCTGGGCGATTTCATTTCCAACCGCCTCAAAGCGGACACCGGCAAACCCGTGCTGTTTTTGTTGAATTTCATGATGGGCAACGCCAAAAAATTTCTTTCCTATCTGCGCCAGATCGATAAAAAATCCCTGCGCGTGCAGGCGGAGCTCCACCGTTCCATGAAGAATAAGGAGCTCATCCAGCTCCTGGGGCTGGAAAATTCCCTGGTCTACTTTTCCACGTCGCTCGCTTCCAATTCGCGCGTCTATGCCCGCGTGGAAAAGCTCGCGCCCGTCGTCAACAAGGAGGATTACCGCGACCTCTACGACGACGTCATCATCGAGAACACGCAGGCCATTGAAATGTGTAACATCTACCGCGACATTCTGACGGGCACCATGGATGCGTTTGCGTCGGTCATCTCCAACAACGTGAACATCGTCATGAAACTTCTGACCGTCGTCACGCTCATCATCAGCGTGCCCACGCTCATTGCCAGCTTGTGGGGCATGAACGTGCCGGTTCCCTTCGAAGCGTTTTCGTGGGGGTTTTGGGTCGTCATCGCCATTGCCGCCGTCATCAGCGTGGTCGTCGCCGTCATCACCTTCCGCGCCACCAGTTCCATCAAGATCGACAGCAACAAGACCATCAAGCGCGTGCGCGGGAAGAAAAAGGATCCGAAGGAATAAAAGGAGGCATCCATGCCTTTGTTGCAGTACAAATGCCCGCATTGCGGGAAGGAGTTCGACGAGCTGGTGAAGAGCCACGCCGACCCCGCCTACTGCCCCGCCTGCGGCGCGCAGGGGGTGCGCAGTTACTCGGGCGCCATGCTGACCGCCACGGGCAAGCCCGTCAAAAAGTGCAGCGGCAACTGCAAAACCTGCGGCGGCTGCCGGTAGAGGGCCGCGGCGATGGGCGATCGGGTCGATTTTGAAGAGCGCAGGGAGCAAAATGTCCGCGAAAAATACCGGCGGGATAAGCGGTTTTTGCGTTTTTACGCCGTTGTCGGCTTTATATCCATGGCCGCGGTGTTGTTTCTGTTTGCGGACGCCGTCTTTCTGATGGCGGTCGGGTATATGGCTGCCGGCGCTGTCATGTTGCTCCTCGGCGCTTTCGTGATCGTGTCCGCGACGATCCTCTTCCGGTCGTGTATCGCCGCCTGTTTTTCTCTGCGGAAGGGT
>CAZTND010000055.1:0-2324 GCA_964615285.1 uncultured Clostridia bacterium | reverse complement strand
CGGAGATCGATCTGCCTGTTTCCTGAAAACAGAATTGTCTGTAAAGATCGGATCGTCGGACATTTGCCGTCCGGCGGTTTTTTTGTTGTTGACAAAAGCGGGCACGTGTGGTAGAATAAAAGTGCCCTGCGGGCGGAAATTTTTACCGAAAGGGGAAAGCCGATGAAGTTTTTCAAAGTTTTTTTCAACCGCATTTTTGTCATTGCGCTGGTGTTTTTGGTGCAGTTGGTGCTCATCTTCGCCGTGGTGAATTATTTCAACCGATATTACATCGTTTTCCAGGCGTTTCAGAGCATTTTCGGACTGTTCGTGTTCATCTATATCATCAACAAGAAGGAAACGCCCGAGTTCAAACTCCCGTGGCTCCTCATCTTCATAGTGTTTCCGCTGTTCGGGGTCATCGTCTACATGCTGTTCGCCCGCCCGCGTCTCTCCGTGCGGCAGACCCGGTGCCTGCTGAAGGCCGAAGATGTCTGCAAATTATATGTTTCCGCCTCCGAAAAGGAGCGCCGGGAGATCGATGTGCGCCTGGGCACATATGCGGGCGCGGAAAATTATCTCGCCCGTACCTCTCACACGGAAGGCAGCCTGTACAACAAGGTGGATTTTTTCCCGCTCGGAGAGCTGTTCTTCGCCGACCTGCTCGAAGAGCTGAAAAGGGCGGAGAAATTTATTTTCATGGAGTATTTCATCATCGATCCCGGCAAAATGTGGGACGCCGTGCACGCCGTCCTCGCGGAAAAAGTCAAGGCGGGCGTGGAGGTGCGCCTGATCTACGACGACATCGGTTCTTTGGGCATGGTGCCGGGCAATTATGATAAGACGCTGCGCAAAGAGGGGATACTCTGCCAAAAATTCAACCCCTTCCGCCCCGTAGTGTCGGGCATCTACAACAACCGCGACCACCGCAAGATTACCGTCATCGACGGCAGGGTGGGCTATACGGGCGGCGTCAATCTCGGCGACGAGTACATCAACGAAAACAAGCGCCTCGGGCATTGGAAGGATACGGTCGTCAAAATACGGGGCGCCGCGGTCGGCAATCTTACGGCGATGTTCCTGCAGGTGTTCGATATGACGGCGGGAAAGACCTCCGACTATCGCGCATATCTGGATCTGGAATATGAAAAATTCGATGAACCGGGGTGCGTGCACGCCTTCGGCGACGGGCCCAGCCCCTTCTATCGGGAACAGGTGGGGGAAAACAATTACATCAACATCATCAACGGCGCGCAAAAATATGTCTGGATCACCACGCCCTATCTCATCCTCGACCACAATTTGGCGACGGCCCTGCGCAATGCGGCATTCCGCGGCGTGGACGTGCGCATCGTCACGCCCCATATCCCCGATAAAAAGATCGTCCTGAACATGACCCGCTCCAATTATCCCTATCTCCTCGAAGCCGGCGTAAAAATATACGAGTATACGCCGGGGTTCATCCACGCCAAACAGATGCTGGCGGACGACCGCGCCGCCTTTGTCGGGACGATCAATATGGATTACCGCAGCCTGGTGCATCACCTTGAATGCGGCGCGTTGCTGATAGACGTTCCGTGCCTGCAGGACATCAAAGCGGACCTGCGGGAAACGCTGGCGATCTCGCAGGAGATCACGCCCTTCAATTTCCGTATGGGCTTTTTTGCCTCCCTCTGCAATTCGTTCCTGACTCTGTTTGCGCCGCTCTTCTGAGCGTTCCGGCATAAGAAAACGGCTTTGTTTTTTGCCTTTATAAAAAACAGAAAAAATGCTTAAAAATTGTTGCATTTTTTCTGTTTTTGTGCTACAATGACAAAGCTATCCCGAAAATTCTCCGGCGTGCGGCAGGGATCCCCCGTATCGTTTCCCTATAATATAATAAGGAAAGGGGGCGGCGCACAAAATTTCTTTTTTCTTCATATGGTAAAAGAAGGCGGGAAAAAGATTGCAAAAAATTTCAAAAAACTCAAAAAAACGCTTGACTTTGCAATCGGATAGTGCTAATATAAATAAGCTGTCGCCCGAAAAGGCGCAGATCGCTTCTGTCGAAGCGAAGATCGTAGAAGATTGACAACTGCATAGAGTAAGAAATAGAGATACAGGAAGGCAAAATTCATTTTTGTGAAAGAAGCTAATGTAAAAAGGTTGATACGGAAACGTAGACAAGAAGCAAAGGAGCTGAAAGAGACCTTGAAATTAGCCGAGGGAAGAAGATTGTAAGATTGTATTGAATTTTCTTGTAGACGAAGAGACGAAGAGACGAAAAGATCAAGCTACGAAGAGCATACGGGGGATGCCTTGGTACATGGCGCCGAAGAAGGACGTGACAAGCTGCGAAAAGCTGC
>CAZTND010000054.1:0-8563 GCA_964615285.1 uncultured Clostridia bacterium | reverse complement strand
GACGGCGCCAAGGACAGCCCCGGGCACGGCAGCGGAAAGAAAAAGGGCTTTTCCTCCAAACTCGGCTTCGTGCTCGCCGCGGCAGGTTCCGCGGTGGGGCTGGGCAACCTGTGGCGCTTCCCCTATCTCGCCGCGCAATACGGCGGCGGTATTTTCCTGTTCTGCTACATCGCGCTCGCCGTCACGGTGGGATTCGTGCTGCTCATGCTCGAGATCGCCATCGGGAGAAAGACGGGAAAGAGCATCGTCGGCGCCATAACCGCGCTGAACAAAAAGTTCAAATGGTTCGGCTTCGTCTGCCTGCTCGTCCCCGTCATCATCGTGCCCTATTACAGCGTCATCGGCGGCTGGGTGGTGCGCTACATGGTCGCGTTCATCGGCGGCGAAGCGCAGCTCATCGGCGCGGGGGCTTCGGCGGAGACGAGCAGCGCCTTTTTCTCGTCCTTCATCGCCGACCCCCTGCAGCCGCTCGTATATTTCCTCATCTTTGCGGTCGTGACCGTACTCATCGTGGCGGGCGGCGTGCAGAAGGGCATCGAGCGCATGAGCAAGATCCTCATGCCCCTGCTGGCGATCATCGCCGTTTCCCTGATGGTATACGTCCTGTGCCAGCCGGGTTCCTTTGAAGGGGTGAAGAAATTTTTCGTGCCCGACTTTTCCGAGTTCAGTTTTGCCACGCTGCTCGCCGCCCTCGGGCAGCTCTTCTATTCGATGTCGCTGGCAATGTGCATCATGATCACATACGGCTCTTACATGGATAAGAAGGCGAGCATTCCCAAATCGGCGGGACAGATCGCCGTGTGCGACTCCGCTTTTTCCGTCGTGGCGAGCCTCATCATCATTCCGTCCATTTTTGCCATGTCGGGCGGCGCGGACGCAGAAGCCATAATGAAGGAATCCGGCTCCTCGCTCATGTTCATACAGCTCCCCGTGGTATTCAACGCGCTGCCGGGCGGCAGGATCCTCGGCGCGGTGTTCTTCCTGCTCGTCTTTTTCGCCGCGCTCACCTCGTCCATCTCCCTGCTGGAAGCGATCGTGGCGGTGCTCTGCGAAAGCCTGCGCCTCAAACGGCTGACGGCATGCCTGCTGTCCTTCGCCTTCATGCTCGTGCTCGGCTGCCTGTCCTCGCTCGGGTTCGGCCCGCTCTCCATGATCGGCATCGGCGACATGACCATCCTCGACATGCTGGACTATTTTTCCAACACGCTGCTCATGCCCGTCGTCGCCATCATCACCTGCCTGCTGGCAGGCTTCTTCACGGACACGCGGGCGCTGACGGACGAGATCGGCTGGCGCCGGGAGAGCCGGAAGAGCAAATATTTCCGCATCATGGTGCGCATCATCGCGCCGCTCTGCATGCTCGCCATCCTCATCAGCGGCGTGTTCCTTGACCTCTGATCATTCCGTTTCGGCAAAAGATCCGGACATGGCTGCCCCGCCGCGGGCTTTCCCTGCGGCGGGGCAATCGTTCGGAACGAAAAAGAATTTGCTTTTTTACCGCAGTTCGCTGCCTCTTCCCTATCGGGGCGCATCCCTGTCCTCGGCATAATAGGCGGAGCCCCGCCCCTTTTTGACCGTTTCCCGCGCGCGGGCGATGCAGAAGTCCCCCGCCTCCAGGCTGCGCGTGAGCGTGGAGCCGCAGGCGATGTACGCCCCGTTCCCCACGAACACGGGCGCGACCAGGTTGCAGTTGCTGCCGATGAAGCAATCGTCCCCCACCACGGTGCGATGCTTTGCCCTGCCGTCGTAATTGACGAACACGGCGCCGCAGCCGATGTTGCAGTTCCTGCCCACCGAAGCGTCGCCGAGGTAGGAAAGATGCGCCATCTTGCTCCCGTCGCCCAAAGAGGCATTCTTCATCTCAGTAAAATCCCCCACGCGGCATTGCCTGCCCACGCGGCTGCCCTTCCGAAGGTAGGCATACGGGCCCACGCGGCTGCCGGCGCCGATGAAACAATCGCGCTCTATATAGCACCCATGCCCGATAAAAGCGCCCTCTTCGATCTGTACGCTTTCTTCGATATACACGCTTTCCAGATCCTCGACGAGCACGCCGCCGCGCAGAAGATCGAGCAATATTTTCTGCTGCAGGCGGCGGCGTTCAAAGGGGTAATCGGCGAGATTTTTCAGGGAAATGCCGAGAAGGTTTTCCCCGTTCTCCCCCCGCTTTTCGTCCAGATACAATTTTGCCGACGGATACCGCCGCCGCACCCGTTCGGCGAGAGACAACCCGCAGAGCGGGAGGTCGTAACTCGCCGCGCCGTTGAACGTAAAACGATTCAAAAGATAGATCTCCTTCATGCAGCCCGCCTCCTGTCCGGTCATATTTCAAGGGAAAAAGTCGTCGCGGCGGAGTTTGCCGCGCAGGCGCTCGACCGCGCGTTTTTCGATGCGGGAGATGTACGAACGGGAAATTTGCAGCATCTTTGCCACTTCGCGCTGGGGCATGGGCACGCCCCCTTTCAATCCGTAGCGCAGGCACAGCACGGTGTATTCCCGCTCGCTCAGATTCTCTTTGAGCATGCGGATGAACTTTTCCTGCACCAGCCCGCGCTCCACCTTGTCGAAAACGCCGTCCTCTTTTTCAAAGAGAAGGTCCATCAGCGTCAGCTCGTTCCCCTCCTTATCCACCCCCACGGGATCGGACAGGGAGAGCGTGTTCTTGTGTTTTTTGTTCGACCGGATGAGCATCAGTATCTCGTTTTCGATGCAGCGCGCGGTATAGCTGGCAAGGGCGGTCCCGTGCCCGGGTTCATAGGTATTGATCGCCTTGATGAGCCCGATGGAGCCGACCGAAATGAGATCGTCCGTCTCCGCCGCGCCCGCATATTTTTTGACGATGTGCGCCACCAGGCGCATATTGTGCCGCACCAACGTGTCCTTTGCCGCCTTGTCTCCCGCCTTGGCGAGGCGCAGGCAGCGCTCCTCTTCCTCCTTGGGCAGCGGTTTCGGAAAGGAATTTTTACCGACGACCGCCCCCGTGAAAAAGACGATTTTGGAAAAAAGCGTATAGAGAAAATCGAAAATCATACATCACCCCGCGTTTTATAAGGTATGAAACGGATAGTTTGTACTATGACGAAAAAAATCAAACGCCGCAAAAAGCCCCTGCCGCCGCCCCCGTTCCGGCAAAAGAAGGGCAAACCGTCTCATTTTTCTTTACAGATGTGTTATCGGCAAAAAAATTTGCTATAATGAAATAAACGATCTGTCCGCCGGCGTACAGCCGAACAGCGCGGACGCGCGGACGGAGGGAACGCCATGGACGAATGCGCAAAGCAGAGAAGGTCGCTTGCCGAAGAATTCAAGAAATATCGGAAAATTTTACGGCGTGCGCAACTACATTGCCCTGATCGGCAAAAAGTCGAAGGACCCGGACGAACGGGCGGGTTATTACGGGGAGAGGCTTGCATTGCCGGCGCAGGCCCTGGGGCTCAACACCTGCTGGGTGGCGATGAGCTTTCGCAGAGGCACGGCAAAGAAAAACTGCGCCGTGGAAAAGGACGAAAAACCGGTGTGCGTGCCGGCGCTCGGTTACGGCGAAACGCAGGGCGTGCCGCATCCTTCCAAAACGATCGAACAGGTCTGCGACGGCGGAGAGATGCCGGAATGGTTCCGCAACGGCATAACGGCGGCCCTCCTGGCGCCGACCGCCATGAATCAACAGAAATTTTTCTTCCGGCGGAACGGGAACGTCGTTTCGGCAGAGGCGAAGGGCGGCATTCTGACCGCCGTCGATCCCGGCATCGTGAAATATCACTTTGAGATCGGCGCGGGGCGGGAAAATTTCGTCTGGGCATGACCTTTCTGGCGTTTTCTTCCCTTTTTTTCCTCTGTTTTTGACTTTCGGCCCGAAAAATCGTATGCTTTTTTACGAATTTATGGTATAATGAAGAGGTCCGAGACGGTTATACGGTCGCGGGGCGCATTTCGCGTCATGAGGAAAGTCCGAGCATCACAGGGCAGGACGCCTGCTAACGGCAGGTGAAGGCGACTTCAAGGAAAGTGCAACAGAAATAAACCGCCGTAATTTTTACGGTAAGGATGGAAAGGCGAGGTAAGAGCTCACCGTCGGGACGGTAACGCCCCGAGCCATGTAAACCCCGTCCGATGCAAGATTGGGATATTCCCACACAGGGCTGCCCGTCCGGGAATATCCGTGAATATCGCTTGAATCCGTCGGCGACGGCGGATCTAGATAGATGACCGTACACGACAGAACTCGGCTTACAGACCGTCTCGGACCTTTTCGCACACCGTTGCGGCGGCAGGCAATCGCCTGCCGCCGTTTTGCCTTTATCCGGATCCCCGCCCCGTTTCCCCCTTCCGCCGCATAATTTCCGCCCCGAAGAGAAAGAATAAAATGAGAAGATTGATTGTATCGCTCGGGAGGGAATTTTTTTATGGCAAAAACCGAAAGAAAAAGCCATGTGCTGCTCATCGTGTTCATGAGCCTTGCGGCAGTGCTGGCGATCGCCCTGTCGGTGGCGGGCGTCCTGCTGAAAACCATGGCGAACACCTACCTCGGCAAGGGCAGCGCGTCCATCGTCAAGGTGGAGGGCAGCGAGGACTGGGACACCGATTATTATTCCCCCGCCTATCGGAACGACAAGGCGGGCGCCGTGGCAAACGGCGAAAAGGTGACCGAAGAGCTATGCGGCGAAGGGTTCGTCCTGCTCAAAAACAGGCAGCAGGCCCTGCCCCTTTCCGCTTCGTCCGACACGATCAGCCTCATCGGCAGAGGCGCCGTCGATCCCCTGTACGGCGGCTCGGGCTCGGGCAACGTGGACGTCGGCAAGGCCGTCACGCCCTATGCGGGCATCCGGCAGGCGGGCTTTTCCATGGACACCGCCCCGTATAACTATTTCAACGGCGAAAAGAGCAAATACGGGCGCTGTTCCATCACAATGGACAAATACAACGACTCGCAGTGGCTCATCGGCGAAGTCGCGTACACCGATCCAACGGGCGCGACAAAGCCCTTTGCCGTGGATGAAAGCAGCGTGGCGGTCTACGTCATTTCCCGCGCCGGGGGCGAGGGCTGGGACCTGTCCAACAACTTAAAGCGGGACGCCGCGGCAAGCACGACCTTTGCGGCGGCGATCGCCGGCGGAACGGGCAAGGCCGAATACGATACCTACGAGGACGGACAGCACCAGCTGGAGCTCTCCCGCTATGAAAAGAACTGGCTGGAATTCTGCAAGAAAAACTATGCCAAGACCGTGGTCGTCATCAATTCCTCCAATGCCATGGAGCTGGGAGCGCTGCAGACGGACGACGGCGTGGACGCCGTACTGTGGGTGGGCGGCCCCGGCTCCACGGGATTCAATGCCCTGGGCGACATTCTGGCGGGAACGGTGACTCCCTCGGGACGGACCGTCGACATCTATGCCGCCGATTTCACCGCCGATCCCACCTTTCCCAATGCCGGCGAGGCGGTGCGCTATACGGATATAGGCAAGGGCGACGTGGCTGCCGGCGGCGCGGATTACGGCACGGCGGAAGCGTATACCACCTGTTACGAAGAAGGGATCTATCTCGGCTACCGCTATTACGAAACGGCGGCGCAGGAAAATTTCCTGGAATACGGCGACGCCGTCGTCTACCCCTTCGGCTACGGCCTGAGCTATACAACGTTTGAAAAAAACGTCTCCTGGACGGAGGGCGCCGATTCGTACACGGCGACGGTGACGGTGAAAAACACGGGCGACGTCCCCGGCAAGGAGGTCGTGCAGCTCTATTACTCCGCCCCCTACACGGACGGCGGGATCGAAAAACCCGCCGTTGCCCTCGGCGACTTCGCCAAGACAAAACTGCTCGAGGCGGGCGGGACGGATACGCTCACCCTCACCCTGCGCAAGCGGGACATGGCGTCCTATGACTACCGGGGCATAAAAATCGACGGCGGCGGATATGTGCTGGAAAAGGGAGACTACACCCTTTCGATCCGCGATGATTCGCACACCGTGTCCGCGGGGGAAGACATGACGCACGCCGTGCACATCGCAAACGATGTCCTCTACACGCAAAACGGCATGCGGGAGGACGGCGACCTGCTGCTGGAAACGAAGGCGGCAAGGAACCGCTTTAACGATGTCTCCGCCATGTTCGAGCCCGGCACGGGGCATGCCGCGCTCATGAGCCGCAGCGATTTTGCCGGCACCTTCCCCTCTGCCCCGACGGAGGCACAGCGCAGGGCGAAGGAGATCACTCTGACGTACCAAGAGGACGGCAAAACGGTCTCCCGCACGGTCGCGGAAATGCTGAAACCATTCGACGCCGCAACAATGATGCGGGATGAAAGCGCATCCATGCCCGAAACGAACGGGGAAAAGGCGATGGTCCTTTCCAATATGCGCGGTCTCCCTTACGGGGACGAGGCCTGGGAAAGCTATCTCGATCAGCTGACCGAAGAGGACTATACCAAAGCCAACCTGGTGCTCATCAACGGGGCGTACAACACGGGCGCCGTCGATTCTTTGGGCAAAGCGGAGACCAAGGACTTTGACGGACCACAGGGATTTTCCTCCCTTTGGGGCTCCACGGGATGCTGCGCCTACTGCTCCGAAGTGGTCATCGCCTCCACCTTCAACACCGACCTTGCCCGGCAAATGGGCATTGCCATCGGCGAAGAATCACTGGCAAAGGACAACGACATCCAGGGATGGTACGGCCCGGCCATAAACATCCACCGCAGCCCCTTTGCGGGACGGAATTTTGAATACTATTCCGAAGATCCCCTGCTGAGCGGCAAAATGGCGGCGGCCGTCGTGGAGGGTGCGGCGTCCAAGGGATGCTACGCCTATATCAAGCACTATGCGCTCAATGATACCGAGGTCGCACGCGTGACCAACCTCTGCACCTGGGCAGACGAACAGACCATGCGGGAGATCTATCTCAGCCCCTTCCGATACGTCGCGGAAAACGCAATGGTGCAAATGAAGTACACCTCGGACGCGAACGGAACGGTTTCCACCCGTACCATGCCCGCATGCACGGCGCTTATGTCCTCTTTCAACCGCATCGGGGGCACCTGGGCGGGCGGAAGTTTTCCGCTGATGCACGAAGTCCTGCGCGATGAATGGGGATTCAGGGGATTGGTCATTTCCGACTTCAACCTGTATGACTTCATGGATCCCGACCAGGGCATCCGCGCCGGGACCGATCTGCAGCTCACCTGGAACACCAGCCGTCCGAATTTTGCGGACACGTCCGACCCCGTGACCAGGCAGGCGATCCGGCAGGCATATAAAAATATGTGCTATACCGTCGCCAACTCCAACCGCATGCAGGACGTCGCGCCCGGTTCGATCATCGTCTACGGGCTGGCGTGGTGGCAGATTACCATCATCGCGATCGATGTGCTGGCCGGCCTCTTCATCGTCGGAGGGATCGTCTATATCGTACTCGACAGACGCAGAGCCTCCTCCCCCACCCGAACTTGACATTGACCGTAAAAGGGTATTTTTACGCTGTCCGAACAAAGAAGGACATCCGATGTTTTACAGTCGGATGCCCTTTTTTATATAAGATGAAAAAATTTTTCCGTTGCGGGGTAAAAAAGGTTGAATTTTTACGGCGAGGATGATATAATAAAAAAGCTTGGAGATATTGCACAGTTGGTTAGTGCGCTTGCTTCACATGCAAGAGGTCGGGGGTTCGAGCCCCTCTATCTCCACCACCCGTTCGTAAAGCGAACCCGTAGAAAAGTCTGTTACATTGTAACGGACTTTTCCTTTTTTATCGCCATAGTAAAAGACCTTGTTTACAAAGGTGTCGATGAGCGCCTGCCTGTTTTCGGTTTTGGTATAACCGAAGTGTTTGAACCGTTTGACATAGTAGCGCAAATCTTCAAGCGTATAATCGAGAATTTCGGACCTTTCCGTTTCAAGTTGCAGTTCTATCTCTTTACGTTCCTTTTCAAGCTGTTCGAGTTTGTCAAGAATCGTATTCTTCGCTTTACCGTCCATCAAAAGCTGCATAAGATTTTCGCTCGCTTTCTGATTGCTCGCGAGCAGTTTTTCAAGGCGCGGCACGTTGCCGTTTTTCAGTTCTCCCTGCAATATCTTGGACGAGGGAGCTTTTGTATTTCGCTCTAACCGCGCCTGTACGGTCTCATACAGTTCGTCGGATATGAGCGGAATACCGCCTTTTACTTCTTTGTCGTGAAAAATATAATAACCTAAATAGCGGCGGTTGTGGAGCATTCGCTTTACGGTACCATGCCCGATCGTTTTACCGTTGTTGTAAACCTTGTTATCGAGCAAATACTTTTCGATTTCCACAATAGTCTTTCCGTCGGCATACATCTCAAAGATTTTGCGGACGAATACCGCCTTGCTTTCGTCGATCTGATAATGTTTGTCCTCGTCGATCCAGTAACCGAACGGAACAGCACCTCCGAAAAATTGGCATTTGCTTGCCGATACTTCAATTCCGCGCCTTATCTTCTGTGAGAGTTCAACGGAATAGTATTCCGCCATACTTTCCAGGAGGCTTTCGAGAATTATGCCTTCCGGTCCGTCGGAAATGTTCTCTTTGACGGAAATGATATTAACGCCGT
>CAZTND010000053.1:0-9244 GCA_964615285.1 uncultured Clostridia bacterium | reverse complement strand
AGGGCTTCGCCCTCTGCACTCCTACCAAAGGAGCCGCGCTCCTTTGGAAACCTCGGTCGCGTCGGCGGGACAAGCAGTCAAGAAAAAATCAATATTCATGGAAGATAAAAGGATATGATCACATCAAAAGAACTCAGAAAAAAATGGATCGAATTTTATGAGAGCAAGGGGCACGTCAACATCGGCGCGGTGTCGCTCATCGGCGACGGGTCGACGGGCGTCATGTTCAACGTTGCGGGCATGCAGCCCCTCATGCCCTACCTCTTGGGCAGAAAACACCCCGCGGGGACCCGCCTCTGCAACGTGCAGGGGTGCGTCCGCACGGTCGACATCGATTCGGTCGGCGATTCTTCCCACTTCACCTTTTTCGAGATGATGGGCAACTGGTCGCTCGGCGACTATTTCAAAAAGGAAAAGACCGCCTGGTCATTCGAACTCTTAACGCAGGGGTTCGGATTGGATAAGGACAAGATCTGTTCCACCGTGTTCGAGGGCGGGGACGGCGTGCCCCGCGACGACGAGACCGCAAACTATCTGAAAAAGCTCGGCGTCAGGTCCGAACACATCTTCTATCTGCCCAAATCGGACAACTGGTGGGAGCTTGAAGGCACCGTCGGCACGCCCTGCGGGCCGGACAACGAATGGTTTTATCCCCGGCACGACAAGCCCTGCGGCCCGAACTGCGGCCCGAACTGCGGCTGCGGCAGATATGTGGAGATCGGCAACGACGTGTACATGCAGTACCGCAAGACGGAAAACGGCTATGAACTGCTCGACCATAAAAACGTGGACACCGGCTTCGGGCTGGACAGAATGCTCCTCTTTCTGAACGGGCTTACGGACGGTTATAAAACCGACCTCTTCCTCGGCGCGATCGAATATCTCGAAAAGGCGTCGGGCAGGAGTTACGACGGGGACGAAGAGGCGCGCCGCGCCATGCGCATCGTCGCCGACCACACCCGCACGGGCGTCATGCTTATCGGCGACGCCGCCGGCATTCTGCCCTCCAACACGGGCGCGGGCTACATTCTGCGCCGCCTGCTCCGCCGCGCCATCCGCTATTGCCGCACCCTCGGCATCGACAGCCGCGAAATGCTCGGCGTCGCCAAGGTGTTCATCGAAGAGGTGTACGACGAGGCGTACCCCCTGCTCGTCGAAAAGGAGGGCTATATCCTCGACGAGATGCAAAAGGAGATCGACCGCTTCGAGGCGACCCTTGAAAAGGGCATGAAGGAGTTCGACAAGTGCATTGCTTCCATCGGGCGCAAGAACGAGTTCATGGCAAAGTCAAATCCCGAATATACGCCCGAAAAAGTCATCGGCGGCAAACAGGCGTTCCGCCTCTACGACACCTACGGCTTCCCCGCCGAACTTACCCGCGAAATGGCGGCGGAAAGGGGATACAGCGTGGACATGGACGGCTTTGCCGCCGCGTTCAGGGAGCACCAGGCCATCTCCAAAGCCAACGTGACCGAGGCGAAGGGGGGCTTGGAGAGCCATTCGGACGCCGCCGTGCATTACCACACCGCCACCCACCTTCTCAATGCCGCGCTCAAGACCCTTTTGGGCAAGGACATCAACCAGAAGGGCTCCAACATCAACGACGAACGGATGCGCTTCGACTTCAACTTCCCCCGCGCCCTCACGCCCGAGGAGCTGAAAGCCGTCGAGGACCTCGTCAACGAGAAGATCGAGGAGAATATCCCCGTGGAGTTCAGGGAGATGTCTTTGGACGAGGCGCGCGAAAAGAATTTTGTCGGCGTGTTCTCCTCCAAGTACGGCGAACGGGTCAAGACCTATTCCATCGGCGACTTTTCCAAGGAGATCTGCGGCGGGCCGCACGCGGCAAGCACGGGCGAGCTCGGGCATTTCCGCATCGTCAAAGAGCAGTCCTGCGGGGCGGGCGTCCGCCGCATAAAGGCGGTGCTCGAAAAGTAACGAACGGTCTTTTCCTGCGGGGGACCGGCCGGTTGAAAAATGATTTTTTTGAGAAAACATGTTCTTGTGAAAGTCTCCCCGCCGCGTTTTCCGCGGCGGGGAGAACGGCGTTTTTTTGCGGGAAAGGCGCGCGTTTTGTGTAAAAAATCATCAAAATCGGGCGGCGATCCCGAAAAAATCAGTGAAAATACAAGCCGAAAGGGGCGGACGGAAAAAAATGCAAAAAATTATCCGAAAATTATAAAAAACTTGAAAAAGCCGAGGCAAAACAGCTTGACAGAAATTTTGATACATAATAAAATAAAGGGGTATTCGAGGAAGGCGGCGCCCCCCGTTATGCCGTTTTTCCTTATCCATCAGGAACAGAAATAACCGAGCAAATCAAGCAAAATCAAGGAGTACGTAATATGAAGACCTATATGGCAAACGCCCAAACGGTTGAAAGAAAATGGTACGTCGTCGACGCCGCCGGGCTTCCGCTGGGCAGAGTTGCGTCCAAAGTGGCGGCCGTTCTTCGCGGCAAAAACAAGCCCACGTATACGCCGAATGTCGACTGCGGCGATTTTGTCATCGTTCTCAACAGCGATAAGATCGTATTGACGGGTAAGAAATCGGAAGATAAATTTTACAGGTATCACACCGGCTACATCGGCGGGCTGAAGGAAGTGCCCTACAAAAAGCTGATGGCGGAAAAGAGCGACGTCGCCCTCTACGAGGCGGTCAGAGGCATGCTCCCCAAGAACAGCCTCGGCAGAGCCATGATCAAAAAGCTCAAGATCTACAAGGGTGCCGAACACAACCACGCAGCTCAGAAACCCGAAGAGCTGAAATTATTTTAAGGTGAGGTAAATCATTATGGCAAAAGCGAATTTGAAGAAAAAACTTCAGTTCTGGGGAACGGGCAGAAGGAAAAAGGCCATTGCCCGCGTTCGTCTAATCCCCGCCGGCAGCGGTAATATCGTCATCAACGACAGAGCCCTCGCCGATTACTTCCCGCAGGGTACGTTGCAGTACATCATCAAACAGCCCCTCGTTCTGACCGAGACCGAAGCCAAGTACGACGTGTTCGTCAACGTCATCGGCGGCGGCTTTACGGGGCAGGCGGGCGCCATTCGTCTGGGCATCTCCCGCGCACTGCTGCAGGCGGAAGAAAATGTCCGCCCCGCGCTCAAAAAGGCGGGCTTCCTCACCCGCGACCCCCGCGCCAAGGAAAGAAAGAAGTACGGCTTGAAAAAAGCCCGTCGCGCGCCGCAGTTCTCCAAGAGATAAATTTTCTTGGCAGGATCTCGGAGGGGAACCGAAGAAAAGAGCAAACGAAAACGCGGCTTTTCCGGCGTCGGTCGGGAAAGCCGCGTATCTTTCTCTTATCCGGTGTTCGGGCCGCCCCGCTTCGGCGGAAAAAAACGGGCATGTCCCGACGGCGCTTTTCCGCCACCCGCGCACGGAGCGTTCTTTTCGCGGAACTACGGTTTGTCTTTCCCCCCGCGGCCTTTGATGCGCTGCACCGCGCGGTCGTGCCGGGTCAGAAAGTTTTCGTAGGCGAACGCCGCGTTTTCCTTTTCGCTGCGGGCATGGGGGCTTTCTTTTTCCCCTTCCTTTTGGCGGGACGCGTCGTTCGCCGCGGGCATGGCGCCGCCGTTTTTTTCCGCGGAATCGTTTTGTCCGCCCTGTTTTTCGCCGCGCCCCTGCCCGTCCGCCGCGGCGGACAGCGTCCGCAAAAGCTGCAATATGGAAAAATCCTGCATTTTCTTCCTCCTCATTTCATTATTTTTCACAAGAAAATCATCAAAACGCGCTGTTTTTGATTGCGAAAATCGTCAATTTAGTATATAATAAAATTCATGCGAATATAACCGGGAGCATGGCGAGCCGGAACGCTCGCGTCCGTATCATTTCATTCCGGCATGTTCCGACGGGAGAAAAAGGAGTCTTTTTCTTATGAAAACAATAGGCAAAAAAATATTGATGATCCTGGCGGTCCTGACGATGGCGGTCGCCGTGCCTCTGCTTTCCGGCTGCACCTATTATTCCGCCGCCGGGCTGGAAGGGAATTATTGGAGCGGCGAGGTTTCTTCGCAAGGCGGCTGGGTCGTGCAGAAAGGGGATTACATCTACTTCATCAACGGCGTGAAAACCCTCGCTACCGACGATGACGGCAATGTCACCGAGACGTATGAAAACGACTACGGCGACGTTACCCGCGGCTCTCTCATGCGCATCGCCGTGAGCGATCTGGACGCCGGCAATTACGACGCGGCCGAAACGGTCGTGCCCCTTCTGATGGTCGCCGACGACTATACCGCGGGCATCTTCATCTACGGGGACTATGTATATTATGCCACGCCCACCACGGCAAGAAACCTGCAGGGCGAAACGGAGAGCAACTACGTAGACTTCAAGCGCAGCCGCCTGGACGGCAAGGAGACCATGCGCGGCTATTATTTCCGCTCGGACGACGCCGCGGCGGAGTATCGTTTTGTGGAAGTCGACGGCACGGTCTATTGTCTGCACATGGACGACAGCGACCTCTGGTCGTACAACACGGAAACGGACGAAGATACCTTGCTTGCCAAGGATACGGCGTCCCACCTCTTTAACGGCGCCGATGTTTCCGATCCCTACGTCTATTATACCATGAACGTGACGGAGGACATCGATCAGACCAATTCGACCACCAACGATTACACGCAGGTTTACCGCGTGCGCGCCGACGCGACATACGATCTGGACTACCGTGAAGGCAGTTATACCGTCGCCGACGGCACGGAAACATATGAATACACTTACGAGTTCGACGTGGATTCCCTGGAAGACATCGCCGACGACGCGTCGGAGGACGACGAGGCCGCCGATTTCGACGCGCGGGACATCGAAACCTATCCGTATGTCAACCTCGGGCAGCTGGTGCTCGACGGCATCGGCGACAAGGACGAGCTTTCGCAGTACAACCACTCCGCTTCGGAGCCGTATGCGCCCGACGGATTCACCTATACGCTGATCGCCTATGACAACGGCGGGCTCTATTATCGGCTTTCCTACGTTGCCACCACCGATTCCACGGGCGAGGACGGCTGGACGTTCTATCTTTCGGAGGAAAACTTCGGCGCGGACTGGGATTCCGTTGCGGGTAACCCCGATACCGACGCTTCCGATTGGGAGAACGAACCGAACGACATCATCTCCAAGAAGGCGGATCAGGCAACGTCCTCCGCAATCTTCTATATCAAGGACGGAAAGCACTATTATCTGTATACGTCGGGCACGGAAATCGTGCGCGTGGAGCTGGATCAGAGCGATTCGTCGCTCACGGAAACCGAGGTGACCGTTGCCAGGAATGTCAGCGTTTCCTCCTTCCTCTATCTCGACAACGATTCCTCCGACACATATAAATATGTCTGGTACACAACGTCGTCGGAGACCGGCGTAGGGATCGGCAGGGCGGTCTATGACAGCACCGAGGACGGTTATGCGGGCAATGAAGAGGACTCCTACAACTTCCTCACCGGCAAAGATGATTATCAGCCGACCACCGTGCTGGGCATCGATCATCCCTCCGACTGGTACGCGCCCGAGGTCATCGGCAATTATGTGTTCTTCATCGATTCTTCGTCCATCGGCGAGTTCACCCTGAATACCGCGTGCGTCAGCTCCCTTGCAAACGACGACGGCGACATGATGACCAATTCCGAAATCGAGGCGTACAACGACCTTTTGGACGAAGTGAGCGATGCGCTTTCCGACGCATCCGCCTTCTCGACGAACATCGGCAATTTCATTTACTACTATTATTATACGGGCGACAGCCAGATGTTCTGGACGGTCATCGACGAATACATCGACGAGGACGACGAGATTTACGGACAGTACAGCATTTTCTCGCGGGATGAGCAGAATTATTATACGGCTTACGTCAATTGCACCGACTATACCAAGGGTAAACTGACCGCCGAGTTCTCCACGCTTCTCTTCCTGAAAGACGAAGACGGGGAGCCGATTACCAATGAGGACGGCGAAAAAATTTATTTCGGGCTTCGCTCCTATTTTTATAACACCATCGGGGTGCTGGACGAGGACGAGGAGGAAGAGCTCGAAGACGCCTGGCGCGCCAACTATCTCTCCGCGCTGCCCCTTGACGACGATTCGCTGGAAGCCTGGGCGTGGGCGCTCATCGGCGTAGGCATCGGCGTGGGCGTCATCGGCATCGCCTGCGGCATCACCGTGCCTCTCGTCCTGCGCCGCAGAAAGCTGCGCGCGGCGGAAGAAGGGACGAGCGGTCCCCGCAAAAAGTATAAAGTCGACATGACTTACGACGAGGACATCGACGTGTATGCCGACGACGACTTCCCCGCGGTGCGGACGAAAGACGGATGGGGCGTTCCGGACGAGCCGGAAACGGATATCGCGGAAGATATCTTGACGGAACCGACGGAAGAAAGCGGCGCGGAAACGCCCGACGGAACCGGGGACGGTGAAGACAAGACGGAAGAATAACGGCGATAAAAAGGGGCTGTTTTCCTGTGGAAAGCCGCCCCTTTTGTTGCGACAGGCGGGGCGATCCGGGCGGTACAGAGGGGGGAACAAAAACCGGGGCGGCGCATAATTTTCCAAAAAAAATCAAATAAATGTAAAAATGAGCGCGCAAAACAGTTTACAAAACCGAATCTTCATAATATAATGTATTGCGTTTAATGCAAACGTTGAAAACGCGGTGCGAAAAATCCGGAGAGAAAAGGGAGTGTTTCACATGGTCAAATATGCAAAATGTCCCCGTTGCGAATTGAACTATATCGACGTGGAAAAACAGCAGTTCTGCGACGTCTGCCTGAAAGAGATGAAGGGCGAAGAGGACGATCCTTTCGTCGATGAAGAAGATATGATGGAACTCTGCCCGCAGTGCGGCGAAAATATGATGCATGCGGGCGAAACGATGTGCGAGGAGTGCCGGAAAAAGCTGGAATACGAGCAGGAAGCGGACATCGGAGACGACCTCGATTCGGACGAAGAATGGCGCAATTATCTCGACGACGACACCGAAGAGCCGGATGAGTTGGGGCTTGGCGAAGAGTTCGCCGCCGAATTCGCCGACGACGAAGAAGAGGAAGAGGACGAAGAGTACCACGGCGAGGACGAAGAAGAGGATTTCGAATACGTCACGGGCGACGACATCTACAAGTATTCGGACGGTGACGACGACGAGGATGACGAGGACGATTTTGAAGACGAGCGGAAGGACGAGGACGATTTCTGATCCTTCCCCGTTCGCCGCATCCTTTCACAAGGGGCCTTAAAGCCGCGGCAACATCTGCCGCCCCGCCTGCGTATGCGCAGGCGGGGCGGTTTTCTCTTGTGCCCGGCGCCTGTATAAAATGCACAAAAATGGGAGAAAATAGAGGTATGATCAAAGCCATTCGCAACATGTCGGAAATCAAACAGCGCATCCGTTCCTGCCGTGACAAGCGGGTCAACGTCTGGTTCAACCCCGGGCGCAACAAGATCGTCCGCTACTCGGGCGTGCTTTCGGGCGTCTACCCCGAGATCTTCACCGTTTCGCCCGACGATAAGACCTTTCTCGGCAAGACGACCTATTCCTATACGGAGATCTTGTGCGGCGAGGTGCGCATTTCCGAAGAAAAGGAAAATTCTGTCATAAAGTAGCTTTTGCGGGCATACAATAAGAGTGATATTCTGAAAAAATCGGAGAAATTGTATGTCTGTCAAACCTGAATTTTCAACTTACGGCTATGCGGGCGCCGTCGCCCGCGTCAAGGCGCAGTCCATCGTGGAGTGCCGCCTGACGGGCGTGGGAGAGATCGGCAGCGTGCTTGCCGTCCGTGCCGCCGCCGTCCTGACGGGCGCGGAGGCCGCCGACGGCGAGGTGCGTTACAACGGCAAAGTCATTCTCGGGGTCGTATACGAGGATACGGAAAAGAATGTCTGCCGCATGGAGCGCGGCGCAGAGTTCACCCACCGCGCCGCCGACGAACGCATTACGCCCGCCTGCGGCGTGCGCGCCGAACTCAACGTGCTCTCTGCCGACCTTCGGCGGGAGGGCGCGTCCTTTTATGTGTCCTGCGTGGTCGAGGCGGACATCGCCGCCGTGGGCGCGCTCTCCTTCGACTATCTCACGGGCGGCGCGTCCCTCGTCTGCCGCAAATCGGTGCAGAAGGCGCTGCGCGAGGAGTATTGCAGCGGAACGTTGGAAACCGAGGACGAATTTGAAACGGATTTCGTCGGCGATGTGCTCCTGCACGGCGAAAATGTCTACATCCGGCAGGCGTCCTGCGCCACGGGCAGCATCGTCGTCAGCGGCGAGGTGGCGGTCAACGTCTGCGTGCTGAAGGAGGAGGGGCCGGACAATTACGAGCGTCTGCTGCCCTTCCGCGCCGAACTGCCCTGCGACGCGGCGTCCGCGGGCCTGCCCTGCCGCGCCTCGGCGGCCGTACTGTCGGCAAACATCACCGCCGGTTCGGACGAGGACCGGGGCAAGAGCAAGCTCACCCTTTCCGTTTCCCTCTCCGTACAGGGCACGGTGTGGCTCGAAGAGGATATCCCCGCCGTGACGGATGCGTTCAGTCCCGACTGCGAGATCCTGCTCTCCGCCGAGGAGCGGGCTTTTCCCTGTACCGCCGAAACGCTGCGCTTCACCGAAAAGGTGAGCGGCACGGCGTCCCTGTCCGCGCCCATCGATTACAGCGCAACGCTGCAGGCGCTCGTTCTGCAGCGCGCCGAAGCCGATTGCCGCACGGACGGCACGGGGCGGGAAGAGGTGCAGGGCGCGGTCAGCGCCACCCTTCTCCTTTGCGAGAGCGACGGAACGCACCGCGCCGTCGTCGTACAGCTGCCGTTTGCGCTCCCGCTCAAAAACGCGCCCGCGGGCGAAAAGGCGGTCTCCGTCCTCGTCTGCGGCATGTCCGTCCGGCAAAAGCGGGAAGGGGAGGCGGAGGTGGAAGCGACCCTGAAATTTGCCGTGGAGTGCCGGAGCGAGCGCACCGTCCGCTTTATCTCCGCCCTGGAGGAAGGCGAGGAGATCAAACCCTCTTCCGCGGCGTTCAGCGTGTTTTTGCCCCGCGAGGGCGACGGGCTCTGGGAGATCGCCAGGAGCCTGCACCAGAAGCCCGAGGAGGTCTCTGCCGGCAATCCCGACCTGACGTTTCCCGTCAGGCGCGGCGAGCGCATCATCGTCTATCGCCAAAAAATATAAGATATTCGTGCGCGGTGACCGTTCGTGCAGGAAAGGAAGCATTTTATGCCGAAGGGGGTTGACGCCTTCGGCTTTTTGTATAAAGAAAACCACGCGATAGTCGCG
>CAZTND010000052.1:0-9264 GCA_964615285.1 uncultured Clostridia bacterium | reverse complement strand
ATCGTTGGGAAACAATGCAAACAAAAACTCATAATTTTCGTCGATTTTATCCCAATCGCTATATTTCTTATTTGCCGTAATGGCGCGGTCGGGCAGATGTTTGGCATAGATGTCCTTGGTGTACACGGGCACGCAGAAAAATTTATCGTCCTTGCGGAAGACGTCGATGCGCACCATGGCACCGTTATCGGCGACGCTCTTGCCGTCCGAAGATACCACGCCCGCGTTGAAGGCACTGTCCACCCATACTTTGCGCACGATCGGCCCCGGCGCGCCATCTTTGGTCGGTTTATGGAACGGTTCGGCAAAAGCCTCTTCCGCGTTGCCGCCCGCCGCCTTCAATTTTTGATAGAGCGCGTCGTAAAGCAATCGGTCATCCCGCTTTGCCTTTTCGTTGTAATTGAGGATCGCCGATTTATCCCCAGTCAGTTTCAACTTTGTCAGCGGCGTTTTGCTGGAAGTCACGCCTTGGTTCAAAGAACGCGCCGAACGGATGGTTTCCTCATGAATGGCGCCCTTGGCTTTGCGGCGGGGCATACGGGAGACGAATACGGGATGAATGTTGTCGATGTCCTCGTCCGAATAGCCGAGGGATTCCAAGAGATTCAGATGGGGTTGCAAAAATTCCTTGGGATTTTCCATCAGGCGGAAACGCAGTTCCTCCGCAAAACCCTCATACGGCTGCTTTTCGTCGCCGTTTTGCGCGTCGTATTCCTCCCCCGTCATCAGCACGCCGTCGCTGTCGGGATAGAGATATTTGCGCTGTTTTTCGTCCCAATGGGCGGAAAATTCTTTCCTTTGATTGTAACGGGTCACTCTCTGTATCATGCCGTCGGTCACGCAGGCGATGACGGCGGCGTCCTGGGCATGGTGCTTGTCCCCCGCGCTTCGGATCTTTCTGAGCCCCCAGAATTTGCGCAGGTACGAAGTGATTTTGCCGTTGACGGTACGCACCTGTTTTTTCTTCCCCTCGATCGGGTCGAGCAGGAGATAGTCGTTGACGAGGTGATAGACCGCGCGGCTGATGTATTTCGTGTCGTTGAGCGCGCGCTCCTTCCAATCGTTTTCGTTGTCCTCCGTGAAGGAACGGCGGAGCAGGTTTTCGCGCTTTTTGCGGTTGCCGCCGTAGGTCGCCATGACATATCCCTCGAAGGTGTTCCAGCGGGCGGCATCCGAACCGAAGTATTCAAACGGCGTTCTGTTTTTCTTCTTCTGGTTCTCCTCCGACAGGACGAGCACCTTGTTGTTGTAACTGTCGTCGAACGAGCGGCTGTACGGGAGGATATGGTCGATCTGCACGTAATTGCTTTCAAACAATCTTTGACTGTCGATCGTCTTTCCCGAATAGGGACACTTGCCTCCCTGCTCTTCATAGAGGCGCCATTTCATCACGTCGACACCTTTGGGCGCGTGCAAACCGAAATCTTTTTCCAAATGCTCCGCGGCTTTCTGATAATCGTCCTCGCGCTCCTTGTTGGCGCGGAGAATTTTATTTCGCTCCTCAAACGTCTTGGAGAGATCGCGCGCCAGCTCGATGTTGACGCCGCAGGGCGAACCGTACTTGTCCAGATAGGCGTTCAGCACCTTGACGCTCTGCGCCACGGCGCGGCGGACGACGGGCGCATTGATCCCTTCGATAAATTCACGCACCTCCTTGCCGCGCAAACGGGTGAGTTTTTGATTTTCGTCCCGATCGTGCGCGCGGAAATCATATCCCGCCGCCGCGCAAGCCTCGTTGTATTTTCTGCCCTCTTCCAGATAAGGAATGATGTTGCGCATTGCCTTGACGGAGAGATTGCCGAACGTGGAAAAATCCAATTCGAGCAGCGCGGATCGTTCGGAATCGCTCAATCCTGCGCATAACGCGCTCGTCTCAAAAGCGTTCGTGCGGCGCTCGTCGCTCTTGTAGAGGGAGAGAATGCGGGCGGCCTCATCGAGAAGGGCAATATCTTTTCTGTGTTCTTCGGACAGCGCCGCACGGATGGCATAACTCTTATCCATGCGGAAAAGTTTTGTCTTTTTTTCCGTTTCGTCCGCCTTTTTGCCGTCCTTGGCGGCGGAATAGGTCACCAGATTGAAGGAGGCCGCCTCCGGCAGGGCTAACAATTTTTTTACCTGCGCGAAATTACATTCTTTTTTCTCCCGTGCCGCCGCGTATAATTTTTCCCGTTCCTCCGCCGTCAGAAACCGCTCTTCCCCGCCCGAAATCACTTTGAGATTGTTGATTTTTTGCAGGGCGGCGCAATATTCAAACGTATAGCTCGCTTTGGGCGCGCGTTTTTCGCTCGGTTCAAACAAACAACTGCCGACGTCGTATCCCTCCAGGCGGTAGGGACTGGGCGCGGCGGGACCTTCGTCGAACGAACGCTGCGCGGCAAAGATTTTCAGATAGCGCGCGGCAAAGTCGCCGTCGATGCGGCCGCACTCGATCTGACGGTTCAAGATCAGTTCGGCTTCCCTGTATATGTCGTCGCGGGAGAAAGAATTTTTATAATCGCCCGCGCCGTTGCGGGTATTATAGACCTTCCGTCCCTCCACGATCCGAAAGTACTTTTGGTCGCGGTACAGCATTTCCCCGACGGTGGCATACCCCTTTCCCTGCATATACGTTTCATTGTCGCGCACGGCGGCGATCATCTGCCCCGCGTCCTTCTCCTTGCTTTCGCTCTTGCGGTTAGAGCGGAAGCCGCGGTGCTTGGCAAAATAGATCAGAAGGCGGGTCAGCTCTTCCGCGCGCAGCGCCTGCGCAAGGCCGATAAAGCGCAGGCGGAATATGTCCTCGCGGTTCTCCTCCGCCCGATTCAAAATGTCCGTGCCGAAGTACTCCGTACACAGGCGGCGCACCCGTTCCAGCCGATGGGCGCGGCGGCGCAGCCTGCGGCGCATGCCGCGCGCCGTCCGACGGGGCTCGGCAAGAGAGGCGCCCGTCTGCGGATGTTCCGCCTTGTCAAACACCCGCACGCTTAAATCGAGAATGCGGACGGGCTCGCCGTTTTCGTCGCACTCCATTGCGCAGCCGCCCACCGAGGCGATGCCGATGTCCAGTCCGATGCGGTATTTCATATCTTTCTTCCTCCTTTATCGTAAAAAAGATGTCCCCATGGTCAATTTCCACAGGGACAGAGCTTTACGGGAAAAATCCCTTATTTCAGTAACCTTTTGGTTCTTGGTATGGTATAAAGTTACTGTTTATAGTATACAGCGTTTCTTTCGTTTTGTCAATACTTTTTTTCAAAAAATTCCTGTTTTTTTATTCCCGTCACGCAAGAACCGTTCGACTTCTTCGGCATAGCGGACGGTCTCCATGGCGTCCTTGGCATATTTGTCCGCGCCGATCTTATCGGCATAATCCTGCGTCATGACCGCGCCGCCGACCACAATTTTGCACCAGGGCGTCCGCTCGCGCAAAAGGCTGACCGTTTCCGCCATGGCAGGGACGGTCGTCGTCATCAGCGCGCTCAGCCCGACGAGCGGCGCATGCTTTTCCTCCACGGCGCTCACCACCGTTTCGGGCGGGACGTCCTTGCCAAGATCCACGGCATCGAACCCGTAATTTTCCAGAAGGACTTTCACGATGTTCTTGCCGATGTCGTGGATGTCCCCTTTGACCGTGGCGAGGACGAAAGTGCAGCGCTTTTCCCTCGCCTCGCCCGCGGCGGCATAGTAGTTTTTGATTTCTTCAAACGCCGCTTTCGCCGCTTCCGCACTCATGAGCAGCTGTGGCAGAAAGAGGGTCTTTTTTTCAAAGCCCTGCCCCACCACGTCCAAGGCGGGGATGATCTCCTCGTCGATGAGCACAAGGGGCAAAACAGCCTTCAATGCCTCCTTTGTCAAAGCCCCCGCTTCGTCCGCCAGCCCCTTTACGATGGCGCGGCGCAGGGGCGATGCCTGCCCTTCCGCTTTTCCGTCCGACGGAAGTGCGGCAGCCGGTACGGCGGGCGCCGCTTCCCGCTGCATGGCGGGCAGGCGCTCGGTGGCAAAGCGTATATATTCCCGGAAATTTCCGTCCGCACCGTGCAGGGCGGCAAAAGCATAGCGCACCTTCAGCATTTCCGCCGAGTAGACGTTGAGAATGGCGGCGTTCAGTCCGCTCTCCATGGCGAGCGCGAAAAACGCAGCGTTGACCGCCTCGCGCGCGGGCAGACCGAAGGAGATGTTGGACACACCCAAAACGCTCTTATACCCCCGCTCGCGCAGAAGGCGCAGCGACTCCAGCGTGACCAACGCGGCTTTCTCGTCGGAACTGACGGCCATTGCCAGCGGATCGAAAATGAGATCCTTAATCCCGATGCCGTATTTTTTCGCTTCGGCAACGATCTTCTCGGCGACCGACAGCCGCCCCGCCGCCGTCGCGGGGATCCCTTCCTCGTCCAGCGTGAGCGCAACGACCAATCCGCCGTACTTTTGCACGAGCGGAAAAACGGCGTCCATGCTCTCCTTTTTGCCGTTGACCGAATTGATCATCGCCTTGCCGTTATAGACGCGGAGCGCGCCCTCCAGTGCCCGGGGCGACGTGGTATCGAGCTGCAGCGGCAGATCGCTCACCCCCTGCAGTTTCACGGCAACGGCGCGCAAGACCTCCGCCTCGTCGATGTCGGGCAACCCCACGTTGACGTCCAGGACTTCCGCTCCCTCTTCCTGCTGGCGCACGCCCTCACGCAGGATGTAATTCAGATCCTTCTCCCGCAGGGCCTGCTGAAAGCGCTTCTTGCCCGTGGGGTTGATGCGCTCGCCGATGAGCACCGTATTTCCCGAGAACTCCACGGCGTGCGTATAGGAGGAAGCCATGACGTGCTCCCGTTTCAACACGGGCATGGGTGCTATATCCTTGACATTTTTTTTCAATTTTTCGATGAAAGCCGGCGTTGTGCCGCAGCACCCGCCGACCAGGCGCGCGCCGGAACGGACCGCCCGCCGCATGAGGGCGGCAAATTCTTCCGCGCCGACATCATAGACCGTCCTGCCGTCCTCTTCCCGTGGCAGTCCCGCGTTCGGATTGACGATGACCGGAACGGAAGCATATTCGTAAAACACGGGCAGAAGGGGCAGCATCTGGCGGGGGCCGAGGGAACAATTCAGCCCCAGCGCGGACACCCCCAAGCCTTCCAACATGGCGATCATCGCTTTGGGATCGGCGCCCGTCATCAATTTGCCGTCCGCTCCGTACACATTGGTGACAAAGACGGGCAGGTCGCTGTTCTCCCTTGCCGCCAGCACCGCCGCCTTGGTCTCATACGAATCGTTCATGGTCTCGATGAGGATGCAATCGGCGTCCTTCGCCCCGAGCCGTACGACCTCGGCAAACAACTCCACCGCCCGTTCGAATTCCAGATCGCCGTAGGGCTGCAAGAGCTTGCCGGACGGCCCGATGTCCAGCGCGACATATCCCCCTTTGTTTTCCTCTGCCGCCTCCCGCGCCAGGCCCATGCCCGCGGCGACGACCTCTTTCAACTCCTCTGCGGAATATTTCAGGCCATTTGCGCCGAATGTATTGCTCTTGATGATGTCCGCCCCGGCGGCAAGATAGGAACGATGGATGCCCTTGACGACATCGGGATGGGTGAGATTCCACCGCTCGGGCAGTTCGCCCGTCGGCATGCCCGCCGCCTGCAGAAGCGTTCCCGTTGCGCCGTCGAAGAACACGACGCCCTTTTTGATCTTTTCGAGAATGGATCTTTGTTTCGGCATATCTTCTCCTTTTTCCTCAACTTTCCCCGCGGCGGAAAACACATTCCGCCGCCGAACAGTTATCGCATTCACTGCGGACATGCCCCGTCTCTTCAGCGCCCTTATCCCCTGCCTGTCCGTTCAAAACGTCCTTCCCTTCCCGCGGGGCGGGGGAAAGGCCGATCACCGCCGTCACCGACTTGGAGGGCGACAAAAGCAGGCTGTCATTCAACGTCACGCCGATCTTACGCGTACAATCGAGCGCGCGGAAAAAATCTTTCTGCGCCTGCAAGGGGAAATCGCCGTAGCCGCAGGAAAATCGCGGGCGGGCATACAAGCCCTTCGCGGCATATTCCCGTTCGATTTCCCCGTTAAAGGCGTCGCAGAGCGCCTCTATCCGCTCCGCGCCGATCGCCTGAAAGGCATATCCACGCACGGGCGACAGGCTTGTATAGCGGGCGATCAGGCGGTCCAGCCCCATGCCGACCGTGGCGGCAAACGCAACGACTTTTTCGCACCCCTCCAGATTGCGCCGGAGCGCGCGGCTGTCCGTCTGCGTAAAGCCCAGATCGATCCTTTCGTCCCGCTGAGAGACGCAAAATTCGGCATAGCAGACCTTATAGGTACAGGCGGCGAGCGCTTCCTGCACGCACGCACCGAACAGGGCATCCATGCCCGAAGGCAACGCCCCGCCGGCGCGGATGCCGTAGTAACGGAGCGCCTCCTTTCGATCGAAGGGCAGGGCGTTGCCGTCGTAAAAACGGGTATAGACGGCGCCCATTTCACTTCCCCAAAATGGAGGAAAGATTTTCCACGATCCTGCGCGCCACCTCGGGCTTGTTCATGGTGTACACATGCACATGCTCGATGCCGTTGGCGTACAGGTCGATGATCTGGTCGGTGGCATAGGCAATGCCCGCCTGCATCATGGCGTCGGGATCGGCGCCGAAGCGGTCGACGAGCGCCTTGAACCGCTGGGGCAACTGAGGACCCGAAAGGCGTATGATGCGGGGAATGGAAGAGGCGTTCGTCACGGGCATGATACCGGCGATGACGGGCACATCGACGCCCGCGTCCCGCAGTTGGTACATGAAATTGAAGAGGATGTTGTTGTCAAAAAACATCTGCGTCGTCAGAAAATCGCAGCCGCAAGCCACTTTTTCCTTCAGATAGGCGATGTCGTCGCGGCGGGAGAGCGATTCGGGATGCGTTTCGGGATAGCACGCCCCGCCGATACAGAAGCCGCCGTAATCGCGCACCTCGCGCATGAGTTCGTTGGCGTGCCGATATGCCCACTGTTCCTGCGGCAGACGGGGTTCTTTGGGAATATCGCCGCGGAGCGCCATCACGTTTTCGATGCCCGCCGCACGAAACTCATCCAGCCGTTTCAGAATGCTTTCACGCGTGGAATCCACGCAGGTCAGATGCGCCAGCGGCGTCACCCCCGCATTGCGGAGGAGATTTTTGGCAATCTCCAGCGTATAATGCCCCGTTCCCCCGCCCGCGCCGTAAGTCACGCTCATGAAGGCGGG
The DNA here is from genome assembly GCA_964615285.1 of uncultured Clostridia bacterium. Classification (GTDB taxonomy): domain Bacteria; phylum Bacillota; class Clostridia; order Christensenellales; family Borkfalkiaceae; genus RGIG4074. The sequence goes on along the minus strand of CAZTND010000052.1, from coordinate 2,065 downwards.
ACGGCTTTTGGAGATCTCCTCGGTCGCCGTGCGGACGCTTTCAAAGGATGCATTTGTCTTGGGCGGGAACACCTCAAAGGAGATGGTCGGCTTGCCGGATTTGAACAGTTCGGAAATTTTCATGGCTTTTCACCTGTCTTTATCTGAAAATGTATTTCGATCAGTATAGCATATTTTCGGAAAAAAAGCAATTTTACGGCTGCAATATTTCCATAAAATAACTCTTCTCTTTCAGATATGCCCGCGCTCTTTTGTAAAACGGGCAATAGCGCCCCACCTCCCGCCAGAATGCGGGCGAATGATCTTTATGCAAAATGTGACACAATTCGTGCACGACGACGTATTCCACGGCAAACGGCGCGCACATGGCCAGCCGCCACGAAAAAATGAGAGAATCTTTGCCGCTGCACGCGCCCCACCTGGTCCGCGCCGACCCTACCGAAACCCTTTGCGGCTGCACGCCCATCTCCGCCGCATAGCGCGCGACGAGGGGCTGCACGGCCCCTTTCAGAGCACGGCGGTAAAAGCGGATCAGCGCTTCACGCGGAGAGCATTCAGGCAGAAAAATGTTTTCTCCCGTCAAAGAGACGCTGCGTTTTCCCCAAAGACACAAGATGTATTCCTCCCCGAAAAACGGGGCATGCTCCCCTTCTTTCCCGAGGATCGCGGGCAGCGGCGCCCGGGCGGCAAGTTCGGCGCGCTTGCGGGATATCCAACGGGCATGCGCCGCGACGAACCTGTCGGCCTCTTCCGTCGGCAGGCGAAGGGGCGCCAACACGGTGATGTTGCCGTCTTTATCGAGCCGCATGGCAATGGTACGGCGATCTTTGCGGATGAGCGTATACTGTTCCATACCCGTTATTGTAACACGAACGGCGCGCGGACGCAAGAATTTTCGACCATCGATTTTTCTCGCCGCAGAAATTTTTTATTGACAAATTGCCGCAGATATGGTAATATAAATTCCTGCGGAGAAAAACGGCACGGAATCCCGCTCCTTACCGCAACAATTCGATACGGAAAGTTGGCCGAGTGGTCGATGGCACATGTCTTGAAAACATGAGATGTGAGAGCATCCGGGGGTTCGAATCCCTCACTTTCCGCCAAATATGCGGCAAAGAACCGCGTTATAAGCCGCAAAGCACTTTTCTTTGCGGCTTTTTCATATCCATAGGAGGGAAAAATTATGAAGATGACTTTAAGTGTAAAAAACCAAAGTGTTGAAACATCTGGACTTCCCAAAAATTATCGAGAAGCCTTATGTGAATACATTGGAATGGATATGAAGCAAATGCCACAGAGGTAAATTTATCATTCAACCTTAATGCTACAGGTCAAGGAATAGATTCAATTAGCATTACCGATAATGGAGAGGGAATTAAATACATTTCTCTATCAGATACTTTTGGCTCTTTCTTGGTTTCTCAAAAAAACACTTGTCCTTAAAGGCAAAAACTAAAGCCAACAAAGGGAAAGGCCGTTTTTCATTTGGATTATTTTCGTCCTTAGCCGTATGGAAGACCTGCTACTTGGAAGATGAAAAATATAAGTCATATTCTATCACACTTCTTGATTCTAAAAAGGAAGATATAAATTATGACGATCAAGTTCAAGAATCCTTACACGGGCATACTGGTACAACTGTCACTTTTTATAATATACATAATTTGTCCCCTATACAACTATCATTTGAAGAGTTACAGGAATTCTTATTATCTGAATTTTCTTGGTTTTTATATTTACATAAAAACCAAAATTATAAATTAGTTATCAACGGAAAAGAAATTCAGTATACCAAACACATCAATGAGCATTTAAGTTGCGACGCACAAGCAATAATTCAAGGACAAAATTTTTCCATTAATTTAATTGTTTGGAACAATAAAATCAAAGAGAAATTTTGTTGTTATTTTTTAACAGAGAAAGGGGTTCTGTGCAACGTTGATACAACCACATTTAATCGAAACACGGTGGATTTTAATCACAGCGTTTTTATTACGTCTGCCTTTTTTGACCACTATTCCAATATAAGTTTAAATGATTCCGCCCAAATGGAATTCGGCAA
>CAZTND010000051.1:0-9565 GCA_964615285.1 uncultured Clostridia bacterium | reverse complement strand
AGGCAAAATGAAAAAATCCTTTTCGGCTCTTGACATATCGCCCGAAACATACTATAATGAATAAAAATATATTATCATTTTTCCCGAAAGGAGGGACTACGGTATGGGTCTGTTTCTCAAAGTCATCGAATGGTCGGGCAACATGCGCGACACCATCGTTTATAAAGTGGACACCAAAAAGAACGTGATCGAAAAGGGCTCCGCGCTCAACGTCCGCGAGGGGCAGGTGGCGGTATTCTGCGACAAGGGGCGCATGGCAGACGTGTTTTTGCCCGGATATTACAAGCTGGAGACGGACACGCTGCCCGTTCTCACCACTCTGCTCTCCTGGAAATACGGGTTCGAGACCCCCTTCAAATCGGAAGTGTATTTCGTCAATACCACCCGCTTTGCCACCCAGCGCTGGGGGACGGCCAATCCCATCATGCTCCGCGACCCCGATTTCGGACCCGTGCGCGTGCGCGGGTACGGCACCTATTCCTTCCGCGTGAAGGACGCCTATGTCTTTATGACCGAACTCTCGGGCGCGCACTCCACTTACCGCACCGAGGACATCACCAACCACATCCGCAGCATGCTGGTCATGGCCATTTCGGACGCCATGGGCGAGAGCGGCATTTCGGTCGTCGATATGGCGGCCAACCTCATGGAGCTGAGCGCGACAGTCAAAAAGAGCCTTGTCAGGCGGTTCGACGAACTCGGGCTGGAGCTCTGCGACTTCAATTTTGAAAATGTTTCCCTGCCCGCCGAGCTGGAAAAGGCGATGGATGAGACGGCAAAGCTCGGCATGATGCGGCGCAACGTGGACGTATATACGCAGATCGCGCAGGCAGACGCCATGAAGGAAGCGGCAAAGAATCCCGGCATGGCGGGCAGCGCGATGGGCGCGGGCATGGGGCTCGGCATGGGCATGGGTATGATGAACGCCATGAATGTGAACATGAATACCGGCGCGGCCGCCGCCCCGGCGAAGGGCGCGGGCAAAATTTGTTCCAAGTGCGGCACGCAGGCCTCTTTGCAGGCAAAATTCTGCGCCAAGTGCGGTACGCGGCTGGAAGAGGCGGGGGGCGATTGCGCCAAGTGCGGGGCAAAGCTCTCCCCCGATGCTAAGTTCTGTCCCGAATGCGGCGCGCCCGTGGCGGGCAAATGCCCCAAATGCGGGGCAAAGCTTTCCCCAAAAGTAAAATTCTGCCCCGAGTGCGGCGAAAAGCTGAGGTGAAGCGCGTATGACGGGGGAAGAAAAGGACGCCGCTTCGGGTGAATTGTCCGTCGGGGAAGCCTTCGGCTATGCGCCCGGCGAGTATCCTCCGGCCGGCGCGGCATCGGCGGGCGCGGCGGTGCTTGCGCTCGTCGGCGTGCTGGTCTGGCTGTTTATGATGTGAATATTTTTAAGGAGGTTGTATCGGTATGGAAACGGCAGTCGTTGTTTTATCGGCCGTTTGCGCCATTCTCTTCATCCTGTGTGTCGTGTTCGGCGTGATGGCCGTGCGGTACGGCAGAAAGCTGCAGTCGCTGCTGCCCGACGATGAAGAGCAGGCGGCGGAGGTGGAGATCGAGGACGGCGTGCGCTACACCAAGGAGTCGGCCGTCACGGATGCGGAAGGCGTCAACGTCACCCACCGCCAAGGGGATGTGTTTTTGAAACGGGACAAAACGTACCGCGCCGACAAGGCGGGGGAACTGCTGCCCGGGGCATATACCGTCCTCGTCGCGGGCGGCGCGGCAAGCGTCAAGCTCCGCGTGGGCGACCGCGTGCGGGAATTTGCGCACGGGGACCGTTTGGTGCTCGGCGACGGCGAAGAGGTGGCGGCGGTCTCCGCAGACGCCATTCTGCGCTGAACGCATAAAAAAGGCGGGGCATGCCCGCGTGAAAAGGAGAATAAGGAGAAAATTTTGATGAGTAAAAGTTTCTTTGTCAAATTGCTGATAGGGCTGGCATGGGTGGCGGCAGCCGTGCTTTGGCTGTTGTCCGTCGTCCTGCCCGATACGTTCGGGTTTTTCAACTTCAGTTGGGCGGTCGTCGTCATTGCGGGTACGAGCGGTATCGCGCTTTTGCTCCGCGGCTTGTTTTCGGGCAAGGCGGGCATATTGAAGAAGATCGACATTTTGCTGGGCGCCCTGCTCATCATCATTGCGGCGGTCAGCGTGGCGTTTGCCCTGGCGCTGCCCGACAGTTATATCTGGCCGGTCATCGCCGTGGTGCTGACGGCGGCGGGGCTGTTGTCCCTGTTTGCCACGGGCGGCAAAAAATGGGACGGCGGCGACAACGAACAGGTGGGCTATAAGGACTACCGCGCCCGCAAGGCCGAAGAGGAGAAACGCGGCGAGGAAGGGGACGGCGAAGAAAAGTAAGCTTTCCGCAGTTGCACTTTTCCGGCCGGACGGTCCGGAGCATAAACCAAAAAAACGGAGACATCGATCGGCGGGACGGAAAATTTTTTCCGTCCCGCCGTTATCGTATGAGGGGAAGCGCGCTTTTTTTACAAAAGGGAGAGGAAGAGTTCGTTCAGTTCCTTCCAATCGTGTTCCCTTTCATCGGGCAAAGCCGCAACCGCCCTTTTCGTTTCCGCCAAAGTCCGTTCGATGTATGCGTTGACGGCGTCCATGCGGTCTCCCTCTCCGAGTTCGGGCGCATTCATTTTCAGCGCCAGCAATCTTTCGACGTATGGTCTGATCTCATCGTCCGGATATGCCTTCTGCAGAGTTTCAAACGGCATGGGCGGCGGCGTGCCCCTGTCCAAGATCCATTTGCAGGCAAGCAGCGGGCGCAGGACGTAGAAATATTTTTTCAGCCGCACGCGCGGACCTTTCAGGTATTCGCGGTAGTTGTCCTGCGCCGTGTGCAGGTAATGGTACAGCCCCGATTTTTGCACGAAATAGCGGTCGATGACGGAGGCAACTTTTTCCCATGCCGCGCTCGTGCGGTAGACGACGGGGGACGCGTTCCATTCAAAGAGGGTCGGGTTGGAATTGTACAGCAGGCGCAGCGCCTTTTGTATATCCCAGCCGTTGATGTCCAGCGTTTCGTCCAAACGCCATTCGATGACGTCCCGCGTCCGGTCCAGGCGCAGGTAAAATTCCGCGGGGCGCACATAGATAAAACGGACGTCGTAATCGCTGTCGGGCGAGGCAAAGCCCCAGGCGCGGCTGCCCGATTCCACGCAATGCAGAATTTTTATATTTTCCTGTCTTTCGATCGCGTTCAGCTCGTTTCCGATCCGTGCGGCGATCGTTCCCTTTTCTTCCATCGTTTACTTCCTCCCGAAAAATTTTTGCGGGCTGATTGGCTTTTGGACGGGCAGAGGGGTGGCGGCGACGGTCAGCAGCCACACTTTTTCGGCATGCGCGCCCTGCAAAAGCCGCGCCAGCTCGTCCGCCGTCGAGCCCGTGGTCATCACGTCGTCGATGAGCAGTATCTTCCTGCCGCGGCAGAGCGCGCGTTTTTGCAGGTGAAATGCCCCGCGCAGGTTCTCTTCCCGCTTTGTGCGGGACAGGTTTTTCTGCTCGCCCGTCTCCCGCGTCTTTTCAAATATTTCCTCGACGGGAATGCCGCAGCGGGAGGAGAGGGCGCGGGCAAGCCGTTCGCTCTGGTTGTATCCTCTCTTTTTGCGGGCTTTTTTCGTCATGGGCACGAAAGTCAGAAAGTCGGCGGACGAAAATTCCCGTTCCAGCACGGGCAGCATCTCCCGCGCCAATCCTTCCGCCATGCCCGGGTCGCCGTTTTTGAAGGAAAAAATCAGCTTCCGCACGTCTCCTTCATAGACGAACGCCGAGCGCTCCCTGTCGGGCAGTGGCAGGCGGGCGCGGCACTCCATGCAGAAGCCGCGTTCCTCGGTCCTTCTGCCGCACCGCACGCAAAAATCCACGGCATAGGGCAGCCGCCTGCGGCAGTCCTTGCAGAACGTCTCTCCCGCGAACACTTCGCCGCGGCAGAGATAGCAGGTATAATTCCTCTCGCCCGCCCGTATTTGCAGTTTGGCAAGCAGTTCCCGAAAACGCAATCTCTTTTCTCCCGTGTATTTTTTTGGCATGGGTGTGCCGTCATTCGCCTTTTTCCTGCAGGGGAAGGGGCGGGGCGGACAGCGGTTCGACGAGTACGGTCTTGTAGTTTGTGTAGTTTACGAATCCCGCCTTCGCGCCCGAGGGCTTTTTGACGAACCGCCTTTCGCAGTAGTCCACGGGGATCTTGCCGCCTCCCCGCCCGTCCGAATAGTAGGCGCACAGCCGCGCGGCAAATTCCAGAACGCCGTCCGGCACCTTTCTGCCTTCGGCGGCGATGACGACGTGCGAGGAGTGATATTTCTGCGTGTGCAGCCAAATATCGTCGGGAGCGGCGGCGCGTACCAGGCGGTCGTTCTGTACGTTGTTCCGCCCCGCGCGCACGGTGAATCCGTCCTTTTCAAAGATGCGGAAGGGGGATTCCGCGGGTCTGCGCTTTTTGCCGGCCGCTCCCTGCGGTTCGCGCAGGAGATGCAGGGAAACGAGCTCCTCTTCTATCTCGGCGAGGTCGCGCATCTCTTCCGCCTGTGAAACGGCGGCGAGCACGCTCTCGGTGTAGTCCAGTTCGTTTTGCTCGGCCTTCAGCCGCGGGGTCAGTGCCTCCACCGTGCGCTTGAGTTTGGCGTACCGCTTGTAATATTTCTGCGCGTTCTGTGCGGGCGAAAGGGTTTTGTCGAGGGCGACGGTCACAAGGGGACTGCCTTCCTCGTAATAGTTTTCCAGCTTGCAGGCGGACATGCCCCGCTCCAATCGGTAGATGTTCGCCGTGATCAGTTCGCCTTTCAGACGGCAGCTTTCGGCGTCCTCGCACTCCTTCAGTTTCTCCAATATCTGCGCCAATTTTTTCTCCTGTTTCTTTTTGAGCGACGCCGCGGCGTTGTGCAGTCTGCGCCGTTTCTCTTCAAACGCTTTTTTGCCGCTCTTGTAGCCGTAGACCCGCTCCTGCGCCTCCTGCAGAGAGGGGACGCGCACCCCGCCCGTCAGCATCTTCGCGCCGAATTCCGTCGGTTCGCCCGCGCGGTATAGTACGCACGGCGCGCTCTCCCCGGTAAAGAGATAGTAGTACACAAAATCGGCAAAGGGCATGCCCGCGTTTGCGGGGTAATCGGCAATGATCTGCGCGGCGGTGGGGTAGGCAATGCCCGCCACGCGGTCGCAAAGAATGCGTGCGGGGTCGTCGGAGGAGAGCACGGCCTGCACCGCATCGGAAAGGGCGGCGCGGTCACAGGGGTCCGCCTTGTCCTGCGGTGCGGGCAGGGCGTACTTCGCGCCCGGAAAGAGCACGCGCGCCGCGTTGGTCTCCAGGGATGCCGTTTTGAGCGCGCCTAAAATCACGCCCTTTTCGGTGAGCACGATGTTGGAATATTTGCCCATGATCTCGCAGTACAGCACGCGGTCGGTCTGCGCGAAATCGGAAACGCAGTACATCGTCACGGCGACGATGCGCTCGAAGCCGACCTGTTCCACCTTCGTGATCTGCGCGCCCAGGAGGTGCTTTCTTAAAAGCATGCAGAAATTGGGGGCGACGGCGGGGGCGTCCTTTTCCTCTTCGGTCAGGCAAACGCGGCAAAAACTTGCATTTGTGCAAATTATCAGTTTCAAAAGGCTTTTTCCGGTGTATATATAGAGCAGGATCTCGTCTTTGGCGGGCTGAACGACCTTGTTGATCTTGCCGCCCGCAAGCAGTCCGTGCAGTTCTTCGGCACCCCGGCGGAGGTTGAAAGCGTCCTGTGGCATGGCAAAACTCCTTTATTTTTTGTGCGGAACCGGGGGCGCGCGGCGCCCGTTCCCGCGGGAAGTACATTCAAAATTATACTCCGAAAATTTTATTTTGTAAATAAAATCGCTTTTCTTTATTGCGGGAATATGCTAAAATATAGCGTAAAGACGAAAAGCAGAACAGGAAACAGGAGAATTTTTATGAAATACAAGTATGAATCCGCAGAAAAGAGCACGGTAAAACTCACCATCGACTTTACCGCCAAGGAATGGCAGGCCGCTATCGACAAATCTTACAATAAGAACAAAAACCGGTTCACCGTCAACGGGTTCCGCCGCGGCAAGGCGCCCAGAAGCGTCGTCGAGGCGTTCTACGGCAAGGGCGTTTTCTATGAAGACGCTCTGAACGAGCTGTACAACGAGCACTATCCCAAGATCCTTGAAAAGGAGAAGGAAAACTTCACCGCCGTTGGCGAACCCTCCCTCTCCGTGGACGACCTTTCCGACAAGGGGGGCAAGCTTTCCGCCGTCGTGCCCGTCAAGCCCGACGTCGCCATCGAAAGCTACAAAGGTATAAAAATCAGGGAGTATGTATATAATGTAAAAGATGAGGACGTGGACGCCGAAGTTGAAAAGGTGCGCGAACGCAACGCCCGCGAGACCGAAGTCCGGGACCGTCCCGCGCAAAACGGCGACATCGCCAACATCGATTTTTCCGGCAGCGTCGACGGGAAAAAATTTGAAGGCGGCACGGCGGAAAAATACGACCTCACCCTCGGTTCCGGTTCCTTTATCCCCGGATTTGAGGAACAGATCGTCGGCATGAAGATCGGGGAGGAGAAGGACGTCAACGTCACGTTCCCCGCCGATTACCACGCCGAGGATCTCAAGGGCAAGGCGGCGGTGTTCGCCGTCAGGCTCAACGGCATCAAGGCAAAGGAACTGCCCGAACTGACCGACGAATTCATCAAGGATGCGACGGGCAGCGAAACGCTGGAAGCCTACAAGAAAAAGACCAGGGAACGCCTCGAAAAACAGGCGGAAAAGCGCGGCCGCGACGAGACCGAAAACAGCATCATTGCCGCCATTTCCGAAAAGGCGACCTGCGAGATCCCCGAGGCCATGATCGAGCGCCAGATCGACTCCATCATGCAGAACGTGGAATATCAGCTGATGTATCAGGGGTTGAAGCTGGACGACTATCTGCGCTATCTCGGCACGACCAAGGAGGCCTTCCGCAAGACCTATTACGAACAGGCCGGGAAGAACGTTTTGAGCCAGCTGGTCATCGAAAAGATCATCAAGCTCGAGGGTCTGGGTGCGACCGAAGCGGAGATCGACGAGAAGATCGCCGAGCAGGCAAAACAGGTCGAAAAGGACTTCGACGAATACAAGAAGAACATGGACGAACGGCAAAGGGCCTATATCGAGCAGGATATCATCGTCACCAAGCTCTTCGATTTCCTGAAAAAGAACAACGAAATGTATGTGGAGGCATAATACATGAACGAAAAAAATGTTTTGATCCCCTATGTCGTGGAGCGCACGTCGAGCGGCGAAAGAAGCTACGATCTGTACTCCCGTCTGCTGGAGGACAGAATCATTTTTTTGAGCGGCGAGATAACGGACGCGCTGGCAAACACCGTCGTGGCGCAGCTCATCTATCTCGAGGCCAAGGACCCCGGCAAGGACATCGCGCTGTACATCAACAGCCCGGGCGGTTCGGTGTCGGCGGGCATGGCGATCTATGATACGATGAATTTCATCCGCTGCGACGTGTCCACGACCTGCGTGGGCCTGGCGGCGTCCATGGGCGCCTTCCTCTTGTCGAGCGGCGCCAAGGGCAAACGCTACGCCATGCCCAACAGCGAGATCATGATCCATCAGCCGCTCGGCGGCGCGCAGGGACAGGCGAGCGACATCAAGATCCAGGCGGAACACATTTTGCGGATCAAGGAAAAACTCACCCGCATCCTTGCCGAAAACACGGGCAGGAGCCTCGCGGAAATCGAGCGCGATACCGACAGGGACAACTATCTCTCTGCGGAAGAAGCGCAGAAATACGGACTCATCGACAGGGTGTATTATAAGAGGTAACGAACGCGGCGGGCGGAGGCGGTTTTCCCTTCCACCCGCTTGTCTTACGGAAAAAGTTTTTTCCCCGTAAAACGGGAAAAGGGGTTTTATCCGGGGCATGGTGTCAGGATTTTCGCCGTTTTACGGCGGTGGACATAGGAAAACAGGAGGAGGATTATTATGGATAAATATGAACAGTACTGTTCCTTCTGCGGCAAGGGGAAGGAATTTACAAAACAGCTCGTCGCGGGGCCGAACAACATCTTCATCTGCGACGAGTGTATAGAACTTTGCAAGGATATGCTCGATGAGAGCCGCGCCGAGGAACTTCCCGCGCCCGTGGCGCTCAAAAAGCCTGCCGAGCTCAAAGCCGAGCTCGACAAATACATCGTCGGACAGGACAACGCCAAAAAGGTGCTCTCCGTCGCGGTGTATAACCACTATAAGCGCATCAACAATCTTATGCACCCCGCTGAAAAGAAGCGGAAGAAACTCTCCTTCACCGACGGGATAGATCCCGCGGCGAAGCCTGCCGCAGCGGAAGAGGAGCCGCTCGACGACATCGAGATCGAAAAGAGCAACATCCTGCTCCTCGGCCCCACGGGCAGCGGCAAGACTTTGCTCGCCCGCACGCTCGCCAAAATTCTGAACGTGCCCTTCGCCACGGCGGACGCCACCACGCTCACCGAGGCGGGCTATGTCGGCGAGGATGTGGAAAACATTCTCTTGAAACTCATCCAGAACGCCGATTACGACATCGAAAAGGCGCAGCGCGGCATCGTGTATATCGACGAGATCGACAAGATCGCGCGCAAGGGCGAGAACGTTTCCATCACGCGCGACGTGTCGGGCGAGGGCGTGCAGCAGGCGCTCTTGAAGATCATCGAAAGCACGGTCGCGTCCGTGCCCCCGCAGGGCGGCAGGAAGCACCCCCAGCAGGAGTGCCTGAAGATCGACACGTCCAACATTCTGTTCATCTGCGGCGGGGCGTTCGTCGGGCTGGATAAGATCGTTTCTTCCCGCAAGGACGACACCACCATGGGATTCGGCGGCAATCTCCGCCTGGGCAGTACGGAAGTGGATTACTCCCTGCTGCAGGAAGTCAAGCCGCAGGACCTCACCAAATTCGGGCTCATTCCCGAGTTCGTCGGCAGGCTTCCCATCGTGGTCAGCCTTAACCCGCTGGACGAGGACGCGCTCGTCAAGATCCTCACCGAGCCCAAGAACGCCATCATCAAGCAGTACCAGAAACTTGTGGGCATGGACGGGGTCAAACTGACGGTCGAAGCGGACGCCGTGCGCGAGATCGCGGGCACCGCCATCCGCTTGAAGACGGGGGCGCGCGGCCTGCGCACCATCATCGAGGGGCTGATGACCGACGTCATGTATAAGATCCCTTCGGAGAAGGGCGTGAAGGAAGTCATCATCACCAAGGCGTGCGTGGAGCGCGGCGAACAGCCTGTGCTCGTCTACGAAAAGTCGGCGTAAAACCAAGGCGAAAAATGCCCGTATATGCAGGCATGGTATATCTGAAAACTTCAAAAGGCGGCACTGGTCGGCGCCGCCTTTTATTGTATAAAGAAAACCACGCGATAGTTGCGTGGTTCAGAGAAAGGCTTTTGCCGATGATGAAGAAAGGAAAAGCGGGCAAAAAGAATGAAAGGGAAAAAACAAAAATACGAACTGTCATTTCGACCGTAGCCCGCGAAAGAGGGCGAAGAGGAGAAATATCTGCCGTTTCCCGCAAGCGGGAGACCCTCGGCAGGGCAGC
>CAZTND010000050.1:0-9928 GCA_964615285.1 uncultured Clostridia bacterium | reverse complement strand
TTTTTTTGTGTTGCGGGCGAAAATAAACGAGAAGGCATCGGGTTCGGAAAAATCGAAGATTTTTCTTTGGCGCCGGCCAAGCCCCCGTCCGCACTATGATCGATGGCTAAAAATGCTGCTCACGGTAAAGCCCTGAAAAGCGGTGCGTTTTTCAGGGGCTTTTGTTTTATCGGCAAAAACGGGAAATTTCTTCTTTAATAAAAACGGTTTGAATTTTGTGCCGTCTTTTTGGCTCCGTATGAGAAAGAACAGGACTTGTCCCCCCTCCGGCTGATAAAAGGGCAGGCATTCAGGTGAAAAATATCCGGATTTTTTACTGATTTGATTTTTTATGCTTGACAGGAGGGGAAAATCGTGATATGATTATTCATACAAATATGAATTACATGAAAGGAGAAAACGAAAGTGGAAATTCCCAAAGGGCATTATATTTTCGGTACCGTAAAAGTAGGGGAGCGCGGACAGATCGTCATTCCGCGCGAAGCGCGCGACAAGTTCGACATAAAGGCAGGCGATACGCTTCTCGTGCTCGGCGACGAAAAGTGGGGGATCGCCGTGACAAAATCGGACGTATTGCAGAAATTTGCGGCAGACGTCTATAAAAAGATAGAGGACGGCAGCCATGAGTGAATTTGAAAACACGAATCTGCCTTTTTTGGAACAAGACTGCATTGAAACTTTCGGCGAAGAGCAGGGAAAAAATATATTTGATAAGACCATTGAAATTTATAGAGAACTTGCAGGGAAAGCCGATTGCCGCAATAACGAAGCGATCAAGTATCATATGACGGCAAAGCTCTTTCCTGCGATGAGTTATTATAAGGCATTGCAGGCTTATGAAATCCCGGATGCGATAGAAAAAGTCGGGCAGGAAACACGGAAAGCCGCTCTTGTCAATCGGGAAAACAACGCGAAGTTTGCCCGCATGCCCTTTGTCTATACAATGTACCGGCTGGGCGTGAAAAAGCACATGGCAAAGAACTTCCCTCCGGAAGGTTGGAAAACGGAGTGGGTTCGCTGCGACGGGCAGGAGATACACTTCAATCTCCATTCCTGTCTGTACCGCGATATTTGCGTGGAAAATGGCTGCCCGGAACTCTGCCAAGTTTATTGCGAAAACGATAACATTGCATTTTCCGGTCTGCTTCCCAAAATCCGTTTTGAGAGAGCCGGGGCGATCGGCGAAGGCGCAGAATACTGCGATTTTCATTTTATCAATACAAAGAGACGGGGAAGAGTAATGCGGGACGAATGATTTTCGTATTTCTCTTTTCGGGCGTTTTTGGGCATTCCCGTCCGCATCGCCGCAGCCGTCGGGGATCGTTTGCAAAGATCGGCATAACTGTAAATTTATCCGGATGATCGTCTGTAAGACCTGCCGGAAGGCCCGTTCCTTTCGGGCATGCTCCCTCTTTTTTGCGGCATATACATATATTTTCGCCGAAAAAGTTCCGGGCGTAAAAATGTCTCGCCGTTGGGTCTCTCGGTTTTTTATAAAAAACGGAGGGCTTTTTGCTTGTATTTTTGCGCCGTATTTGCTATAATATCGGTAAAACGGACGGGGCGGAGAAGATACGATGTTCAGCATGACGGGGTACGGCAAAGGGGAATACAGGCAAAACGGCGTGGAGCTGACCGTGGAGATCAAGACGGTCAACAACCGCTTTCTGGATATCGCCGTCAAGGCGCCCCGTCTGTTCACCGCATACGAAGAGACCGTGCGTTCGCTCATCCGTTCCGGCATAGCCCGCGGCCATGCCGACGTATTCGTCAATCTGACCGATAAGCGCGAGCGGCCCAAGGCGCTCTATGTGGATACCGCGTTGGCCGCCGCATATTATGACGCGGCGATGCGATTGAAAGAGATCCTTCCGTCCATCCCGGACGATGTGACGCTGACCGCCGTCCTGCGCTACGGCGACGTGCTCCGGCAGGAAGAGCCGCAGGGGGCGGACGAGGAACTGCTCGGCGCGCTCACCGCGGCGGTGCAGGCCGCGCTCGGCAAGCTCAATGCCATGCGTGCCGCGGAGGGGGCCAAACTGCTGGCCGATCTTACCGCCCGCATGGACAGGGTGGAGCAATTGGTGGACGGCATCGCGCAGTGCGCGCCGCTGGTCGCCGAGGCCTATCGGGAACGCCTCAAAGAGCGCGTGCAGAAGGCGCTGGAGGGGGCGGATCCGGATGAGGGGCGGCTTTTGACGGAAGTTGCGGTGTTTGCCGACAAGAGCAATATCGACGAGGAGATCACCCGCCTGCGCTCGCACATCGCGCAGTTCCGTGCCATCGGTCAGGAAAACGCCGCGGGCAGGAAACTCGATTTTTTGGTGCAGGAGTTCAACCGCGAGACAAACACCATCTGCTCCAAGAGCAACGATCTGACGGTCACGAATCTGGGGCTGGCGCTCAAAAACGAGATCGAAAAGATCCGGGAACAGGTGCAAAATCTGGAGTAAAAATAGATGAGAAACGTATTGTTTGCCATTTCCGGGCCTTCCGGCGTCGGGAAAGGTACGTTGGTGAAGATGCTTCTGGACGGTGACAAGGGGCTTGTCGCCTCGGTCTCGTGCACGACGCGCGTACCGCGGGAAGGAGAGACGGACGGCAGAGATTATTTTTTCATTGACCGCGGCGCGTTTGAAGAGAAGATCGCAGCGGGTGGATTTTTGGAATACGACGAGCATTTCGGCAACTATTACGGCACGCCCCTCTCCTTTGTCGAGGAGACGCTGCAAAAAAGATCCGTCATCCTGGAAATAGACGTCAGGGGCGCCATGAGCGCCAAGGCGAAAAAGCCGGATACGGTCACCGTATTCATCGCTCCGCCCTCCGCCGCGGCGCTGACCGAGCGGCTGCGCGGCAGGCATTCGGAGAGCGAAGAACAGATCGCCGAACGGGTCGCCCGCGCGGAATATGAACTTTCCTTTGCCCCGCAATACGATTATACGGTCATCAACGACGATCTGGACGATGCATACGCCCGCCTGCGCCTCATCATCGAGGCCGAACGGGCAAAGTCCTGAAAATAAAAACGATTTGATCAAAAAGGAGATGGAAATATGATAAACGAACCCACGGTCGATGAAATGACCCGCAAACTCGGTACGGACGAAGACCCCGTCAGCTCATACGTTCTGTGCGTGGTGGCGGCGAAACGCGCCAGGCAGATCGCCGAGCAGGAACAGAGCAGCGGCGCTTATGCCAACGACGACGGAGAAAAGGAGATCGTCAAGACGTGCAAAGAGATCGCCGAGGGCAAAGTCGGTTACACCAAGGACTGACTTTCTTTGCGGCTGATCCTGAAAAAATGTGCGACGGCCCCGTTTTGCGGGGCTGTTCTGTTCCAAAAGGGCATAAAAAGGCCGTATTTTCGGCGTATGGCAACGGGGTAACATGGTAGCGGAAGTCATTGTGGACATCGCCCACAGCGAGGTGGACAAAATATTCGACTATCTCTGCGACGACGGTCTGCAGGCGGGGTGCCGCGTCACGGTGCCTTTCGGCAGGACGTATGTGGCGGGGTTCGTTATGCGCGTCAAGGAAAGTTCTTCCTTTTCCGACTTAAAGCGCATCGCCCGCGTGTACGACGAGCCGCCGGCATTGAACGCCGAATGCCTTGCGCTCGCAGAGAAGATCGCCGCCCGTTACCGCGTGCCCATGGCGCTCGTGCTGCGCCTCTTCCTCCCCGCGGAGATGCGTTCCGGCAAGGTGGGGGAGATCTACCGCTCGTTTGCCGCGCTTGCGGCGGAGGATGCCGAAATTTCTCCGCGGGCGACGGCACAGCGGGCACTCTTCGATTATCTGAAAGAACATGGCAAGACGCCCTGTACCCTCCTGCGGGAGCGCTTTGCGGGCGCCTTGACGGCCCTCGAAAAGAAGGGGGTAGTCGCCGTCACGCGCGAGCGGATACAGCGTTCGCCCTATGCCGACATGGCCGCGGCGGGGGAGGAGCACGTCCTCACGGAGGAACAGCGCGGCGCCCTCGCCGCCATAGGATCTTCCGAAAAGCGGGTGCAGCTCGTGCACGGCGTGACGGGGAGCGGCAAGACCGAAGTCTATCTCGATCTCATCGCCCGCAAGTTGAAGGAGGGCAAGAGCGCGATATTTCTCGTTCCGGAAATTTCATTGACCCCGCAGATGCTCTCGCAGCTCCGCGCCCGTTTCGGCGGGGCGGCGGCGATCCTGCACAGCGGGCTTTCGGCGGGCGAGCGGTTCGATGAATGGTGGCGCATGCGCTCGGGCGAGGCAAAGATCGTCATCGGCGCCAGAAGCGCAGTGTTTGCCCCGCTGGAAAATGTCGGCGTCATCATCATCGACGAGGAACACGACGGCAGCTATGTCAGCGAGACCGCGCCGCGGTACAATACCTTCGATGTCGCCCTGCTGCGCGCCGAATACAACGACTGCAAGCTGGTGCTCGGCAGCGCGACCCCTTCGGTGGAGACCTATCTGCACGCCCGGGACGGAGAATACAATCTCATTGAACTGACCAAGCGCATCAATCGCCGACCCATGCCCGAGATTATCGTGGCAGACATGCGGCGGGAGGTGCGCAAGGGAAACGATTCGTTTTTTTCCGCCGTACTCAAACAAGAGCTCGAACAGGCGCTTGCCGATAAAAATCAGTCCATTCTGTTCCTGAACCGCCGGGGGTATTCCCGGTCCGTCATCTGCACGGAGTGCGGTTATGTGGCAAAGTGCGACGCCTGCGACGTCAGCCTGACGTACCACCACGAGGAGCGTTGCTTAAAGTGCCACTACTGCGGCGCGCGCTACCGCATGCTGACCGCCTGTCCGGAATGCGGCGGCAAGCATTTGAGCTATCACGGCGCGGGGACCGAACGGGTGGTGGAGGAATTGAAGAAACTTTATCCCGCCGCGCGCGTCTTGCGCATGGACAACGACACCACGGGGGGCAAGGAAGGGCATTTCAGGATATTGCGCGCCTTTGCCGAGGGCAAGGCGGACATCCTTGTCGGCACGCAGATGATCGCCAAGGGGCACGATTTTCCCGCCGTCACGCTGGTCGGCATTCTGGATGCGGACATGAGCCTGCATTTTTCAGACTACCGGAGCGGCGAACGCACCTTTCAGCTCATCACGCAGGTGGCGGGTCGCAGCGGCAGGGGCGAGGAAAAGGGCAAGGTGGTGCTGCAGACGTACGATCCCGAAAATGCCGTCCTGCGCTTTGCCGTCGCCTATGATTACAAGGGATTCTATGAGAACGAAATATCCATCCGCCGCGCCACGGCGTTCCCGCCGTTCACGCTCATCGTGCGCGTTCTGGTTTCGGCGGAAACGGATGCCGATGCGTTGGAGGGGCTGAAGCGGGTCTACTTTCCGCTTGAACAAATTTATCTCGGGAACACAGATAAATTTTTATTCTTCAACAGGATGCACGCGCCCATCAAGCGCATCCAGGGCAGGCACCGCTATCAGGTGCTCATGCGCCTGACCGACCGGGGGCTGTTGTCCCGCATCTATGCGGTCTGTGCCGAAAGCGCGGACAGGCGCTGGCTCGTCTCCGTGGAGGAGAATCCTGCCAATCTGAGTTAAAAATCCTGATTTATCCCCGCTGTATGCGGGCATGGGTGCCGCGCGACGCCCGTCGGCGGTTGCATTCGGAAATATATTTTGCGTCGGAGGAGAGCATAAAGCAATGGCGATTCGCAAGGTGATACAAGTGGGGGACGAGGTGCTTCGGCAGAAGTGTTTCCCCGTGGAAAAATTTGACGAAAAACTCTGGCAGCTTTTGGACGATATGAAGGATACCGTCCGGTATGAGGAGGGCGCGGGGCTCGCCGCGCCGCAGGTGGGGGTGTTGCGCCGCGCGGTGGTGTGCGACGTGGACGAAGGATTTTTTGAGTTCGTCAATCCCCGCATTCTGTCTCAGAAAGGGGAGCAGTCGGGGCCCGAAGGGTGCCTGTCTGTCCGCGGGCGGCAGGGCACCGTGTCCCGCCCGTACCGGGTGAAGATCGCCTATTTTGACCGTTTCGGCGAGGAACATACGTTGGCCGCCAAGGGCTTTTTTGCCCGCTGCATCTGTCACGAGCTCGATCATCTCGACGGCGTCCTGTATATCGATCGGGCGACGGAAGTCCATGCGGTGCACTGAAAAGGCGGACGGGGAGGAGCGGACATGAAGATCGTCTATGCGGGCACGCCGTCCTTTGCGGTGGAGCCCTTGGAAAAGATTTTTGCGGCGGGCTATGAAGTCGTTGCGGCCATTACGCAGCAGGACAGACCCGCGGGGCGGAAGGGTATTCTGACGCCCCCGCCCGTAAAGACCTTTGCACTCGGGCATGGTGTCCCCGTCTTGCAGCCGAACCGCATCCGCGACGAGGCGGATAAAGTCAGGACGCTCGGCGCCGACCTCATGGTCACCTGTGCCTTCGGGCAGATCTTGCCGCGGGAGATTTTAGACATCTTTCCGCTGGGCGTGTGGAACATCCACGCCAGCCTTCTGCCCAAATACCGCGGCGCCGCGCCCATTCAGTGGGCGGTCGTGAACGGCGAAACACACACGGGCATTACCGTCATGCGGACGGAAGAGGGGGTGGACACGGGGGACATCCTCCTCGTCAAACGCACGGCGATCGGCGAAACGGAGACGGCAGGCGAACTTGCCGCGCGGCTCTCCGTGCTCGGCGGCGAGGCGATCGTGGAGGGACTTCGCCTGATCGAAAAGGGAAAGCCCGCCCTGCTGCTGCAGGACGGTTCGCAGGCAACCGTCGTCAAAAAAATCAAAAAAGAACAGGCGAAGATCGATTTTTCCGTCGCGGGCAAAAAGATCGTCGACCTCGTGCGCGGCATGAATCCCGAGCCGTTGGCGTATTTTCTTGCGAACGGTGCGCCCGTCAACGTCTATCGCGCCTCTTTCCTTCCCTACGAGGGAGAAGAGCCCTGCGGCACGGTGCTTGCGCTCTCCAAAAAAGCGGCCGTCCGCTGTGCGGACGGTGCCGTCCTTCTGGAAGAATTGCGCTTTGCGGGCGGGAAAAAGATCTCGGGGAGCGACGCCCTGAACGGCAGAAAACTGGTAAAGGGACAGGTTTTGCAATGACCAATCCGTTGGCGGATCCGTACTTGGTCCTCACAAAAATTTATACGGACGGCGCGCGGCTGAAACAGGCGCTGGCGGAAACGCCCGTCGAGGAACTGCACCGCGCCCGCACGGTGAAGATCGTCTACGGCGTATTGGAAAAGGATATTTTTCTGAGCCACTGCATCCGTTCTTTCGCACCCAAGACCCCCAAGCCCGCCGTGCGCATCGTGCTCAAGATCGCTCTCTATATGATGATCTTCATGGGCAAGGCGCGGTACATGGTCACGGACAACGCCGTGGCGCTCTTAAAGCGCGCGGGGAAGGGCGGCATGGGCGGTTTCGTCAATGCCTTTCTCCGTCGGTTCGACATAAACGCCGTACCCATGCCCGCGGGGGACGAGGGAGAGAGCATACGCTTTTCCTACCCTCTGTTCGCCGTGAAGCTGTTGAAAGAGCAGTACGGGGAACGTGCCGAAAGCATCATGGCGGCGGAGAGCTGCGGCGTGACCGTGCGCTTTGTGCGGGAGGAAGAGAAATACCTTTCCCGCGGGCACGTCGCCGCGCCCTTCCCGCATGTCTATATTTTTAAGAATTTTACCCGCGACGAAGGCTTTTTTGCGGGGGACTACACCTTTCAGTCGGTCGGCTCGATCGCTATCTGTTGCGGCGTGGAGCCGTGCGAAAAATTGCTGGACGCGTGCGCCGCGCCCGGCGGCAAGAGCGTACTGCTGTCCGAAAAGTGCCGAAAGATCGCCGCATTCGAGCTGCATCCCCATCGCGCCGAACTCATCCGGCAGTATGCCGCGCGCATGCACTGCGAAAACATCGAGGTATCCTGCCGTGACGCCTCCGTCTTTGACGAAAGCCTGCAAGACGCCTTCGACGGCGTGCTGTGCGACGTGCCCTGCTCGGGCATGGGTACGGTCACCGAGAATCCGGACGTCAAACTGAATCGCACAGAGGTCGATCTCGCTTCCCTGCATAAGGTGCAGCGTTCCATTCTGGAAACGTGTGCCCGCTATGTGAAAAAGGGCGGCGCGCTGTACTATTCGACCTGTTCGGTCTTTGCCTGCGAAAACGACGGCGTGGTGGGGGAATTTCTGCAAAAAAATCCCGCATTTGCTGTCGAACGCACGGCAAACCCGCTCCCGCACGAAGATACGGCTTACGGCATACAGTTTCTGCCCGACGATGCCTTCGGCGCGGGGTTTTATTTCTGCAAACTGCGCCGCGCGGCGGATTGATTTTTTTGGAGCAAAATCATGGAAAAGACCAACGTCATGCGTTTTTTGGATGCGCATAAAATCGAGTACCATGCCTGGGAATACGACCCCGGACTGACCGACGGGCAGTCGGTGGCGCGGACGCTCGGGCAGGAGGAGGACAGGGTGTTCAAGACCCTTGTCACGACGGACGGCAAACGCAATTATTTCGTGTTCGTCATTCCCGTCAATTGCACGCTGCACCTCAAAAAAGCGGCGGCGGCAGTGGGCGCAAAATCGATAGAGATGATCAGACAGAAGGAACTGCTGCCCCTGACGGGCTACATCCACGGCGGCTGTTCGCCCATCGGCATGAAAAAACTCTTTCCCACTGTCGTCAACGACACCGCCCAGCTCTTCGACACCGTCATCTTTTCGGCGGGCAAAGTTGGTTTTCAGGTGGAACTGCCGCCCGACGGCCTTCTGGCGCTCGTGCACGGAAAATATGCGGACGTGGTGAACGAATGAAAGAGATATTGCAGGACTTGTCATATGCCGATTTAGAGGCCTTGACGCTCTCCCTCGGCGAAAAGAAATTCCGCGCGCGGCAGTTGGCGGAGGGGTTGGCGCAGGGGAAGAAAATTTCGGGGATCACCACGCTCTCCGGGGCGTTCAAAGAAAAACTGCTCGAACGGTTCGAGGACGAACCCGTAAAGATCAAAGAACGGTTCACGGCATCGGACGGCACCGAAAAATTTCTCTTTACCCTTGCGGACGGAAACCTCATCGAGGGCGTCGTCATGCGCTATAAATACGGCATCACGCAGTGCGTTTCCACGCAGGTCGGCTGCCGTATGGGCTGCGTATTCTGCGCCTCCACGCTGGGCGGCTTGGTCCGAGATCTCACCGCGGGCGAGATCCTCGGGCAGATCCTTTCGGTCAACGCGCTGCTCCTCTCCGAAAGTGTGTCGAGGGCAAAAAAAGAAGGGGGCATGCCCGTGAAAAACGCCCGCGCCGTCACCAACGTCGTGCTCATGGGCAGTGGGGAGCCGCTGGACAACTATGACAATACCGTCAGATTCCTGCGCAACGTCACCGCGCCCGAAGGGCTGGGCATCTCCGCCCGCAATATTTCCCTCTCCACCTGCGGCCTGGCCGATAAAATGTATGACCTGGCAGACGAGGGCATTCCCCTGAACCTCACCGTTTCGCTGCACGCCTCGACGGACGAGGAGCGGCGGCGCATCATGCCCGTCGCCCGCGCGTGGACGATCGGGGAGATCCTGAAAGCCTGTCAGAATTATTTTGAAAAGACGGGGCGGCGGTATTATTTCGAGTATACGCTCATCGCGGGCGAAAACAGCGACGAGGCGCACGCCGACGCGCTCGTCCGCCTCTTGAAGGGCAGACCCTGCCACGTCAATCTCATCCGGCTGAACAGGGTGAAGGAGCGGGCGCTGTCCCCGACGGAGGAGAAGGAGGCCTATCGATTTTTGGGCCGTTTGGAGAAGGGCGGCATTTCGGCGACTTTGCGCCGGCAGATGGGGTCGGATATCGGCGGGGCGTGCGGACAGCTGCGCGCCGGCTATCTCGAAAAAGAGGGCGCGGCGGGGGCGGCGCCGGAAAAAAACTGAACGGGCGGCGTTTCCGCAGAAGATGCGTTTTTGAAGGCAGGCAGGCTTTCGGA
>CAZTND010000049.1:0-10042 GCA_964615285.1 uncultured Clostridia bacterium | reverse complement strand
TGGTGTACCCGAATGGATTCGAACCATCGACACATAGCGTCGGAGGCTATTGCTCTATCCAGCTGAGCTACGGATACATATCGCTTCCTATTATACCACCTTTTTTCGATTTTTGCAAAAAATATTTTATCTTTTTTGAAAGTTGTGTTATAATATTTTTGAAAAAATCGGGAGAAATCGCTTTTATGGAGAAAAAAACGGTCGTGGTGGGCATGAGCGGCGGGGTCGATTCCTCGGTCGCCGCCCTCCTCCTGAAAGAACAGGGCTATAACGTCATCGGGCTCTTCATGCTCAACTGGGAGGAAAAGGACGCGGGCGGCGCCTGTACGGCGGAAGAGGACTACGCCGACGTGCGGCGGGTCGCCTCCCTTTTGGACATTCCCTATTTTACCGTCAATTTTGCAAAGGAGTACATGGACCGCGTGTTCTCCTACTTCCTTGCGGAGTATCAGGCGGGGCGGACACCCAACCCCGACGTGCTGTGCAACCGCGAGATCAAGTTTGCCCCCTTCAAGGCATACGCCAAAAAGCTGGGCGGCGACCTGATCGCCACGGGGCACTACTGCGGCGTCCGCCGCGAGGGGGACAAAATTTACCTGCGCAAGGCCGCCGACAAGAACAAGGACCAGACCTATTTTCTGAACCAGCTCACCCAGGACCAACTTTCGGGCGTGCTCTTCCCCCTGCAGGACATGCAGAAATCCGAGGTGCGCGCCCTCGCCGAAAAGCACTCCCTTGCCACGGCGAAGAAGAAGGATTCGACGGGCATCTGCTTCATCGGCGAACGCAATTTCCGCAGGTTTTTACAGGAATACCTGCCCGCCATGCCCGGGAAGATACTCGACACGAACGGGAAAGAGGTGGGCGAACACATCGGGCTGATGTACTACACCATCGGGCAGCGGCGGGGGCTGGGCCTCGGCGGCGTGCACGGCGAGGACGGCCGCTGGTTTGTGCTGAAAAAGGATTTGGAACACAATATATTATATGTATCGCACGGGGACGAGTCCCCGCTCTACTCTGCCGCCTGCGAGACCGAAAACTTCAACTGGATCCCCGCCCTGCCCGCCGAAAAGACCTTTGCCTGCAATGCCAAATTCCGCTACCGCCAGGACGAACAGAAAGTTGTGGTGACCGTGAAAGACCCGACCCATGTACGCATTGAATTTGAAAAACGGCAGCGCGCCGTGACCGAGGGGCAGTTTGCCGTGCTGTACAAGGGTGACGCGTGCCTGGGCGGCGGCGCCATTGCCGCCGTGGAATACTGACCAATCCTTTGACGGGGCAGGGCGGAACGCCCTGCCCCGTCCCCGCCCCGCTACAAAATTTCTCCCTCTTTATAAAATAATGTCGCGCGAGAGGAGAAAAACATTTTGCCGCGCCCGGCTCTTCTTCGCGTTAAAAATTTTTATTGGGATTGATTTTCATTGCGCAGAAAGTTGACAAAGCAAAAGCGTGTGTGCTATAATACGGCTTGCAAAGGAAGAGGGGCAAAAAAAGTCGGCGGAGGCAGAAAGATGACGGGCCATATACATTCATTTGAATCGTTCGGAACGGTGGACGGGCCCGGGATACGCTTCGTCGTATTCATGCAGGGCTGCCCCCTGCGCTGCATGTACTGCCACAACCCCGACACCTGGACGGGCGGCGGAACGGAATACACCGCCGAGGACGTGGCGGCCCGCGTGCTGCGCTACCGCAATTATTTTTCAAACGGCGGCGGCGCGACGGTGAGCGGCGGCGAGCCCATGCTGCAACAGGCATTCGTGACAGAGCTCTTTACAAAGCTAAAAGCGGAAGGGCTGAACACCTGTCTGGACACTTCGGGCGCGCTGTTCAATGAAGAGAAGGCGGAGGCGGCGCTGCCCCTTCTGGACGTGACCGACCTGGTGCTCCTCGACATCAAGCACATCGACCCCGAAGAGCACAAAAAACTGACGGGGCACGACAATAAAAATATTCTTGCCTTTGCAAAGTTTTTGAGCGACCACGGCAAAAAGATGTGGATACGGCACGTTCTGGTGCCCGGCAAGACCGACCGCGACGACTGGCTGACCCGCCTGCGCGCCTTCATAGACACGCTGGACACGGTGGAGAAGGTGGAAGTCCTGCCCTACCACACCATGGGCGTGGTCAAGTACGAAAAGCTGGGCTACGACTATCCCTTAAAGGGCGTGGAACCGCCCGCGCCCGAGCGCGTGGAGAATGCCAAAAAAATTCTGCGGGCGGGCTTTCAGAAATGACCGCCCCGCACGGAAGGAAAAAGGTATGACGGACGAGAGAAAGGAACAATTCAAAGGCCTGTGCTGCGTGGAACTGAGCGGCGAGGGGTGCGCAAGCTGCATCTCCCTGATGCCCGTCCTGCACAACGTGGTCTCGGCGCGGGACGATCTAAGGCTCGTGCACGTGGAGGTCAACGAAGAGAACAAGGACGTGGTGCTCGACTGGGAGGTGGACCGCGTGCCCACCGTGCTGTTGACGGATGACGGCGAGATCTTTGCCCGCTGCCACGGCTTCCAGCCCGAAGAGATACTGGAACTTTGGATCGACGCCAAAATGGAAGAGCACAAAGCCAAGGCTTAACGACCGCAAAAGAACGAAAACGAACAAAATTTTCAATATATATCGAGAAATCAAAAATTTTAACACATATAAGGAGAAAGAAGCAATATGTATTTTGAAGCATGGGACGGGTTCAAACCGGGCAAATGGAGCGAAGACGGTGAAATCGACACCCGTGACTTTATCCAAAAGAACTACACCCCCTACGAGGGCGACGGTTCCTTCCTTGCCGGCCCCACCGCGGCGACCACAAAGCTCTGGAACGAAGTTCTCGAGCTCATGAAACAGGAACGCGAGAAGGGCGGCGTGCTGGACGCCGATACGGAGATCATCTCCCAGATCAATTCCCACCCCGCGGGCTACATCGACAAAGATCTTGAAAAGATCGTGGGCCTGCAGACCGACAAGCCTTTGAAGCGTGCCCTGATGCCCTTCGGCGGCATCCGCATGGCGGAACAGGCGCTCAATATGTACGGCTACCAGATCTCCCCGAAAGTCAAGGAGATCTTCACCAAATACCGCAAAACGCACAACGACGGCGTGTTTGACGCCTATACCCCCGAAATGCGCCTGGCGCGCACCTCGCACATCCTGACCGGCCTGCCCGACACCTACGGGCGCGGCAGGATCATCGGCGATTACCGCCGGGTCGCCCTCTACGGCATCGACTACCTCGTTCAGCAGAAAGAGGCGGACAAACTTGCCAACAACGGCAACATGACTTCCGAACGCATCCGTGCCCGCGAGGAACTTGCCGATCAGATCAAGGCGCTCAAACAGCTCAAAGAAATGGCGATGACCTACGGCATTGACATCTCCAAGCCCGCCAAAACGGCGCAGGAAGCCATTCAGTTCCTGTATTTCGGCTATCTCGGCGCGGTCAAGGATCAGAACGGCGCGGCGATGTCCATCGGCAGGAACTCCACCTTCCTCGACATCTACATCGAGCGGGATTTGAAGAAGGGCATCATCACCGAAAAAGAGGCGCAGGAATTCATGGATCATTTCATCATGAAGCTCAGAATGGTCCGCTTCATGCGCATCAAGGAATACAACGAACTGTTCTCGGGCGACCCCACCTGGGTCACCGAATCCATCGGCGGCATGGGCATCGACGGCAGAACGCTGGTCACCAAGAATTCCTTCCGCGTCCTGCATACGCTGGATAACCTCGGCCCCGCGCCCGAACCCAACATGACCGTGCTCTGGTCCAAGAACCTGCCCATCGCGTTCAAACGCTTCTGCGCGGACATCTCCATCCGCACTTCCGCCATTCAGTACGAATCGGACGACCTGATGCGCGTGGAGATGGGCGACGACTACGCCATCGCCTGCTGCGTGAGCTGCATGAAGGTGGGCAAGGATATGCAGTTCTTCGGCGCGAGAGCCAACCTGGCGAAGTGCCTGCTGTACGCCATCAACGGCGGCAAGGACGAGATCGCGCGCGACAAAGTGACGGGCAAACACCTGCAGGTTTCCCCGCGGTTTGAACCCATCACGTCCGACGACGCGCTCGATTACGACGAAGTCATCGACAAATACAAGACGATGATGAACTGGCTGTCGCGGCTGTATGTCAACACGCTCAACCTCATTCACTACATGCACGACAAATATTCCTATGAAGCCCTGGAAATGGCGCTGCACGACACCAAGGTGCGCCGCTTCTTTGCCACCGGCGTTGCGGGGCTTTCCTGCGTGGTGGATTCCCTGTCCGCCATCAAGTACGCCAAGGTGTACCCCATCCGCGACGAAGAGGGCGTCGTCGTCGATTTCCGCATCGAAGGCGACTTCCCCAAATACGGCAACAACGACGACCGCGCCGACCAGATCGCCGTCTGGCTGGTCAAGACCTTCATGAACGAGATCAAGGCGCGCTTCACCTACCGCGACAGCGTGCCCACCATGTCCATCCTGACCATCACGTCCAACGTGGTGTACGGCAAAAAGACGGGCAACACGCCCGACGGCAGAAGAATGGGTACCCCTCTCGCGCCCGGCGCCAACCCCATGCACGGCAGGGATCACAACGGCGCGCTGGCGTCCCTGGAATCGGTCGCAAAACTCCCCTACGAGTTCGCCCGCGACGGCATTTCCAACACCTTCTCCATCACGCCGCAGTCTTTGGGCAAAAAAGATTAAAATTTATGCCCCAAATCTGTTGACAAATTTATATAATTAGGATACAATATCATTAAAGAAAACTTTTTTGAAGGAGATGTATTGCTATGGCAAACACGCAAGTAGACAATCTGGTAACGATGCTGGACGGATACGTTGCCGACGGGGGACATCACCTGAACGTGAACGTATTCAACAGAGAGACCCTTCTGGATGCACAGAAACATCCCGAGAAATATCCGCAGCTGACCATCCGCGTTTCGGGTTACGCGGTCAACTTCAACAAGCTGACGAAGGAACAGCAGGACGACGTCATTTCCCGTACCATTCACGAATCCATGTAAGGGAAAGACGAAAACAAAAAACGAGAGCGGCGGGCTTTATGCCCGCCGCTTTTTGTCTGTATTCTCTGCCCGCGCAACGCGGGCATGCCCTTCCCCTTTTGCCTCATGAACGAAAGCCATCGCCGCAAGAATGCGGCGATGGCTTTGTTTTTCTTTCTCTTTATCACACTGCGGGCAACGTCACTTCCGTCGTGCCGAGATCGGAGACGACAAAGGTATAGATGCACAGGTCGCCGCCGAGTATATAACGGTATTCAATGCGGACGCTGCCGTCCGCCTCGAATACGATTTCCCCCTGTTGCGACTCGTAGGAGTCAGCTTCGAGCAGGTCCGACGTATTGACATAGCTCTTCGTTTCTCCGTCGTATTCAAATTTATCGTATGTAAGCATTGCCATCTGCGCCTCGGGCAAACCCGAAATGGAAGCATCTTTCTGCACCGTCCAGCCGTCGTCCGACTGCGTATACAGCGTGCCCTGCGCGCTGCCCGTGCCGGACGCTGCGCCCGCCGCCTCGAAATAAATGAGCTGCTCGGCCCCGCCCTGCGTCTGCCCCGTGGAAAGTTTGTCCCCGTCTACCTTATACCACAGGCTGTATATAGCCTCGCCATTGCGGGTCGCGCTGCCCGTAAGGGTGTAATTGGCGGTTTCGCCGGGAAAAGAATTGGCGCCGCTGAGAAGAACTTTGTCCGTCCATTCCGCTTCGGTCACCTCGCCCGTCCATGCCTCTTCCGTCCCGCTCGAATCGCCGCCCGTGTCTGTACTCCCCGTGTCGCTCGCCGTGCTGCTCGTACTGCCGCCCGAAGCCGAACTGCTGTCCGCGCCGCCGTCGCACGCCGCCGCGCCCAAAGCGCAAGCCCCGAGCGTCAGCGCCGCAAAAATTGCCAACAACGTCCTCTTTTTCATCTGTCAAACCTCCCGAAAAAATTTTTTCTTTTCCTTCCTTTTCCGCCGCTCTGCCGCTGCAAAAATAAGGATATATTCATTATATATCACTACCCCCCCCCCGATGTCAAGCGTTTTGCGTGCGGTTTTTGAAAATAAGCTCCCGCGACGGAGAAACGGCGGCCCCGCCGACGAAAAGCGGCAACGCCAAAATTTACCGCCCCCGAAAAGAGCGCATATTTTTCCGCAACCCCCTTGCATTTTTGCGCAAAGTATGTTATACTACTATACGGAAAAAAAATACAAAAATGCAAAGGTGAAAAAAATGAGAATCCGGCAGGCGGTCAATCCCTTTCTTCCCAGCTATGAATATATCCCCGACGGGGAACCGCATGTATTCGGCGACCGCGTGTATCTGTACGGGTCGCACGATAAATTCAACGGCGTATCTTTCTGCCGGGGGGACTATGTCTGCTGGTCGGCGAGCGTGGACGATTTGACCGCGTGGGACTATGAGGGCGTCGTCTACCGCCGCCGCCAGGATCCCGAAGCGCGCCGCTTTGCTTTGGTCAACACCCTGTACGCGCCCGACGTTACGCGCGGCGCCGACGGGAAGTATTACCTCTATTACACCTTAGGATACACCTCCCGCATCGGCGTGGCAGTGTGCGACAAGCCCGCAGGGCAGTACCGCTTTTTGGGATATGTGCACTACCCCGACGGGACGCTTTTGGGCGGAAAGGGCGAACCGATGCAGTTTGACCCCGGCGTGTTCACCGACGACGACGGACAGGTATACCTGTACACCGGCTTTGCGCCGGAAAAATATCCGAAATGCCTGCTGCAGGGGCATGCCCCTTCCGAAAAGGGCGCGATGGCAATGAAGCTCGGCGCGGACATGCTGACCGTCGAAGGGGACATCCGCTACATCTGCGCCACCGTGAAAAACAGCGCGGGCACGGGGTTTGAATGGCACGAATTCTTTGAAGCGCCCTCCATGCGCAAATTCGACGGGAAATATTACTTTATTTACTCCTCCATTCAGGGACACGAACTCTGCTATGCGGTCAGCAACAAGCCGACGGAGGGATTTACCTACGGCGGCACGCTGATCTCCATCGGCGACATCGGGCTGAACGGCAACACCAAGCCCCTCAATTACCTCGGGAACACCCACGGCAGCCTGATCAAGATCCGATACAAGTACTATGTCTTTTATCACCGCCAGACCAACCGCAACCAATTCTCCCGCCAGGCATGCGCCGAGGAGATACGCTTTTCAAACGGAAAATTCCTGCAGGCGGAACTGACCTCCTGCGGGCTGAACGGGCAGCCCCTGCGCGGCATAGGCGCTTACAAAGCGCGCATTGCCTGCCATCTGTATTCCAAGCGGGGCGCCTGCCGGTACGGCGTCTTAAAGATCCGCAAGGGCATCCACCCCTATTTCACCCAATCGGGCCGGGACAGAAACCATACCCCCGCGCAATATATAGCCAATTTCAGGCATGGCGCCACCGCGGGATTCAAATACTTTGAATTTGACGGCGCAAACCAGATCATCGTCACCATCAAGGGCAACCCGCACGGTAAACTCATCGTGTCCGAAACGCCGACGGGCAGGGCGGTCGCCAAGATCCGCCTGACGCCCTGCAAGGATCTGACCGACTTCTATGCGCCGCTGCACATAGGCAGCGGCAAGCGCGCCCTCTACTTCACCTATGAGGGCACGGGGAAATTTATCTTTAAGGGCTTCCGGCTGCAGCAGGTCACCCGCGGCAACCAGGACTGACCCGCCCGCGGGCTCCCTTTTCCCGATTCCCCCGAATCTTCCTTCCCGCCCCTGCAAAGGGGCGGGATTTTTGCCGTTTTTTGCGGGCATGCCCGCTTTGTTTTTCCGATTTATGCGTAAATTGGCGGCAGACGAGGGAAAAAACGGATATTTGCGCGTTTTTCCGCCAAAATCTGCCTGCCGCAGCAAATTTTTTGCATTGCTTTTTTTCTGCGAATATGCAATAATGGGGCCAAGAAAAAATTGCAAGGAGAAAAAGTATGAAACGAATCGTATCCATGATCGCCGCCGTGGTGTGCGCCGTACTGTTCATGTGCATTGCGGCCGCCTGCGGCACGAAGGAAGACCCGGGGAGCCCTCTCCCCGACCAGAACACCCAATCCCCGCTGCCCGACGGATCCGGGAGCGACCCCGACGACGAAACGGACGAAGGCGCAGATGAAGGGACGGACGAACCGCCCGCCCCGTCGGAGACAAACAAAGCAGCGTACATACGGATCAAGACGAACGGCCTGAACGTGCGCGCGGGCGCCTCCACCTCTTACGCCTCCCTGGGGCAGGTGGACAAGGACATGAGCATGATCTATCTGGGGACGGAGAACGGCTTCTACAAGACCTACTACCGCAACCGCACCGCCTATGTCTCCGCCAAATCCGCCTACACCGAGCTGCACGAAATGGAGGCGGGCTCCGAAACGGTGGAAAAGGTCATCGAGGAGGGGACGAAGATCATCGGCACGCCCTATGTGTACGGCGCGGTGCGCTACCACAACGGCAAAGGCACCCTTTTGAGCGGGTTTTCCATGGACAAGTTCGACTGTTCGTCGCTGACGCAGTACATATACTACCAGGGCAGCGGCGCATTGCTGGACCTGACGACGCGCACGCAGATCGTGCAGGGCACGCACGTCGACCGCAGCGACCTGCAGCGCGGCGACCTGATGTTTTTCACCAATTCCACCCGCTACAACAAGACGGGCATCGAGCGCGTGGGGCACGTGGCGGTGTATCTGGGGGAAAACCTCATCCTGCACACCGCTTCGGACTACTGCAAGATCGAAGAGATCTCGGCGACGCGCTGGAGCTACTACCTGGAGACCCGCCGCGTGGTGCACGTCTGACACAACAAGAAACCGAAAGAGAGGGCTGCCCGCCCTCTCTTTCTGACTTTTTTCCGCATACAGCGCGCCCTTTCCCCTTCTTTGCGCGCCCTCTTGACAAACGGCGCAAAACGCGGTATACTTTTCCCATGGATATTTTAACGGACGTACACACGCACACGGCGTTTTCCCCCGACGGGCAGGACGACATGCAGACCATGTTTGCCCGCGCTAAGGCGCTGCCCCTCGCCTATTGGGGCATTGCCGAGCATTTCGACTACGACTACTATGTGGACAATATCCCCTTTGACGGCGACCCCGCGCACTATACGGACGCGGAAAAATATTTTTCCGCCGCGCGGGAACTGCAGGCGAAGAGCCGCAGCGTGCGCGTTCTGGCGGGCGCGGAGCTGGGATTTACGCGCAACAAGGCGGTCGTCCCCCTGTACCGCGCCCTGATCGAGCGGTACAACCCCGATTTTATCGTGAACAGCGTGCACACACAGGGGACGCAGGACTACTATTACCGCACCCCCTTTGCGGGGAAGGACAAGCAGGCCGCCTACGGGGAGTACCTCGCGCTCGTGCGGGAGAGCCTGGACGCGGACTATCCCTACGACATCGTGGGGCACATCGGCTACCCCGCGCGCTACGCCCCCTATGCGGACAAGACCATGGACGGCGCGGAATTTGCCGCCGCTCTCGACGACATATTGAAGACCATCATAGAGCGGGGAAAGATCCTGGAAGTGAACACCTCGACGTCGGGTGTGGACAGCCCCTTCCTGCCCTTCCCCTCCGTCGTCCGGCGATACTTTGCCCTGGGCGGGCGGGAAATATCCTTTGCCTCGGACGCACACGGCGCGGCGCGGCTGGCGGACAGGCGCGCGGAAACAGCAGCCCTGCTGAAGGACATCGGCTTTACCCATGTCACCGTCCCCTGCCGCGGCGAAAAGATCCGCGTGAAATTATAGAAACGAAGCCCGCCGCAGCCGTTGCATCCATGCCTTTCCGGGAAAACGCGCCGCCGAAAAAATAAAAAATTTTTTCCGCGTTTCCCAACAAACCTTCTTATCAGGCGGGCGCCGACTTTGTCGCCTGGCTCAGCCGCATCGGCAAGAACCCGGCGCTCAACTTTTTGGAAAAGAAAAAGCGGGAAGAGCTGACCGACTTTCAGACCGACGCCCACCGATACGGCACGGCGGAACCCGAGATCCCCTTCCTGTTCGACCTGGCGCGCAAG
>CAZTND010000048.1:8313-10463 GCA_964615285.1 uncultured Clostridia bacterium | reverse complement strand
ATCGCATACGCAAGGCGATTTGCTGACCGAGGGCGAAATTCCATTCGCCCGAGAAGAGCGCCCCCTTTGGAATCCCATGTTATCGCTCATGGCGGTACAGGGACGGCGGGAGAAAAACGTCGGCGGCAGGAAGATAAAGAGGAGAAAGATATATGAAGATCACCTATCTCGGCACGGGGGCGGCGGAGGGCGTGCCCGCGCTCTTCTGCAATTGCGACACCTGCCGCGCCGTGCGCGCGTTGGGCGGGAGAGAAATCCGTTCGCGCACGCAGATACTCGTCGACGGAAAACTCGGCATCGACTTCCCGCCCGACGCCTATTATCACGCCCTGCGTTTCGGATCCGACTTTTCGGCTGTGGCGCAGCTCTTCATCACCCACTCGCACATGGATCACTTTTATGCGCACGACTTTATCCTGCGCGGGTACAAGTATGCCGCGGGCATGACGGCGGAAAAACTGCACATCTACGGCAATGCGGAAGTCTGCAAGGTCTTTGTCGAATGCACCCGCCGCGAAATGCGCGCGGACGTCAAAGAGAGCATGACCATGTCCGAGATAAAGCCCTTTTCCGTGACCTGCGCGGGCGAATATACCGTGACGGCGCTCCCCGCCGCGCACAGCCGGACGGAAGAGGCGCTCTTGTTCCTCGTCGAGCGGGAAGGGAAGGGCTATCTGCACCTGCACGACACGGGCATGCCCCCCGCGACTGTGTTTGAATATTTGAAAGAAAAAGGAAAAAAGGTGCAGCTTGTCAGCCTGGACTGTACCCTTGCCGACACCCGTTCTTCGACGAGCGGCAGGCATATGGGCATAGAGGAGAATGCGCAGGTCATGCGCCGTCTGCGGGCGGACGGCGTGGCGGACGGGGACACCCGCTTCGTCATCACTCATTTTTCGCACAATTCGGCGCCCTTCACATCCCGCCTGCGCGCCCTCGAAGAGGAGTACGGCGTCATTGCCGCGTACGACGGCATGACGCTGGAGGTGTAAAAAAGACGGATTTGAAGGAACCTTCCCGCATTACCGAAAAATTTTTCCCGATTATATCGAATTGATCTCTTTTCCCGAATATAAATAAGGAAAAAGAAATTCCGCAATCATCTTTGCGGAGAAGATCGATAGGGAATCCAAGACGCAATTGGCGGCGCTCCTGCGCGAGGAGGCGTTTGCCGATTTTTCCCGCGGAGAAGGAGACCGCCTTGCCGGACAAGGTTTGGATTTCCTTCATATTTGTCGGGCGGGGGGAATATATTATTTCCATGAGAATGCGGGGAAGCACAAAAAGATACATTCTGCTCATGGGCGCGCTGGCGGTATGCTTCGTCTTTACGCTGGCGGTCTGTCTTTCGGCGCTCGTGCAGACCGCGGGGGATACGCAGAACATCACGGTGGTGCTGGACGCGGGGCACGGCGGCATCGACGGCGGCGTGACGGGCGTCAATACGGACGTCAGGGAGAGCGAGATCAATCTCGCCGTCGTCAAGAACCTGCAGGTCTATCTCGAACAGGCGGGCATCAACGTCGTTCTCACCCGCAAGACGGATGCGGGGCTGTACGGCCTGGCAGTCAAGGGCTTCAAGAAGCGGGACATGCAGAAGCGCAAGGAGATCATCGAAAAAGCCGCGCCCGCCGTCGTGGTCTCCGTGCACCAGAACAGTTACCCCCGTTCTTCCCGCCGCGGCGCGCAGCTGTTTTTCCGCGACGGCAGCGAGGCGGGGCAGACGCTGGCAAACAACATTCAGGCGGAGCTGAACGCCATGCCCGAATGTGTGCAGAAAAGCGTGCCGCTTGCGGGGGATTACTATATCCTCAATTGCACCGAATATACTTCCGTCATCTGCGAGTGCGGCTTTCTCTCCAATCCCGAGGACGAGGCGCTCCTCATCACCGAAGAATATCGGGATAAGATCGCCTATGCCATTTATACGGGCATCCTCACTTATCTGTCCTCGGCGGCGTCCAACCGATAGGGCCGCCTCCCGTTTCGATTTTTATCGGCAATGCATGAACAGAGCCCCCGGAACTTCTCCGGGGGCTCGCTTTGCTGCACGTTCACAGATCAAAATATTCGCCGATGTCCGTACGGTCGCTGTATTGTTTTCGCACTTTCACGATAACGGAACCGTCCGGCTGTTCGGCTTCTTCGAC
>CAZTND010000048.1:0-8213 GCA_964615285.1 uncultured Clostridia bacterium | reverse complement strand
CCCGG
The DNA here is from genome assembly GCA_964615285.1 of uncultured Clostridia bacterium. Lineage (GTDB taxonomy): Bacteria > Bacillota > Clostridia > Christensenellales > Borkfalkiaceae > RGIG4074. The sequence goes on along the minus strand of CAZTND010000048.1, from coordinate 8,208 downwards.
CGTTTTGTCCTTTTCGGAGCGGCGGCAAGAAAGAGGGTATACGCCGTGTATAAATCGGTCAAAATACACTTGAATTTTTTTTGCATATATGATATACTGATACAGAACGATACCATCGGTCAATCCGTCCGGAGCAGATATAGAGAATGTTTTCCCTGCGTACCGCCGTCGATGTACATACGGCGAAACAAATGAGTCCCGTCGTGCTCGCCTTCGTGGGCGACGCCGTCTATTCCCTGTATGTGCGGGAAAAGCTCTGCCTGTCGGCGGCGGTCGGTACGGGCGAGTTGCAGCGGCGGAGCGTCCGTTTCGTCTCCGCGCACGGGCAGAACGAGCTGCTCGACAGAATCCGTCCCCGCTTCACGGAGGAAGAGGAAGATATTTTCCGCCGCGGCCGCAACGCCAAAAAGGGGACGCGCAGCAAGAGCGCGACGGTCGCGGAATATAACCGTTCCACGGGGTTCGAGGCGGTGCTCGGTTTTTTGTATATCACGGGGCAGATCGGCCGCATAGACGAACTTCTGTATGCGGCGGAAACGCCCGAAGAGGAGAGAAAAGAGGAATAATCCATGAAAATAGAGGGCAGGAACGCCGTTCTGGAACTTCTGAAAACGGATAAGGAAATCGAAAAGATACTCATGGAGAAGGGGGCGCAGGGCTCCTTGGGCCGTATCTTTGCCGCCGCGCGGCAGAAGAATGTCCGTGTGCAGTTCGTCGAGCGGGCGGCGCTGGACCGGGAGAGCGTCACGGGGCGGCACCAGGGGGTCATCGCCCTTGCCGCCGACTATGCGTACAGCGACCTGGAGGACATCATCGCGAACAAAAAGGATCCCGCGGGCGGCTTCGTTCTGCTCTGCGACGGCATGCAGGACGTGCACAACCTCGGTTCCGTGCTGCGCGTGGCGGAATGCGCGGGTGCGGACGGCGTGGTCATCCCCAAGACGGGCAGCGCGCAGGTCAACGAAAGCGTGCTGCGCATCTCCGAGGGGGCGGCGGAGCACGTCAGAGTGGCGCGCGTCACCAACCTCGCCCGCGCCATTGAAAGCCTGCAGGCGGCGGGCTATTGGGTGTACGGGTTGGAAGCGGACGGCGAGGACATCTACGGGCAGGACTTGACGGGCAGCATCGCCCTGGTCGTCGGCGGCGAGGACAGCGGGCTGAAACGGCTCACGCGCGAGAAGTGCGACAAGGTGCTCTCCCTGCCCATGTACGGCGAGATCAATTCGCTCAATGCATCCGTCGCGCTCGGCGCGGCGTGTTACGAGGCGGTGAGGCAGCGGCGATGACGGAGCGGCGGACGGGAGAGCATTGTACGGACGAGGAACTGGTGCGGCGGGCAAAGGCGGGCGACCGCGTTGCGACCGAGGCGATATTGGAACGGTACAAGAGCGTGGTGCGCGCCCGCGCCCGTCGGTTCTTTTTGGCGGGCGGGGAGACGGAAGACCTCATTCAGGAGGGCATGGTAGGGCTCTATGAGGCCATCAATGCCTACGACGGGGAAAAGTCCCCGCGGCTGAGTTTCAAAAATTTTTCCTATCTGTGCATTACCCGCCGCATCATGGACGCCGTCAAGCGCGCCGCGCGGGACAAGAATAGTCCGCTCAACAACTATATTTCCATCTTTTCTCCCCATTTCGATCTGACGGGCGGGTGCAACGGGGAGGACGAGATCATCCGCGTGGAGGATCGGACGGAACTTTTGCAAAAACTCAGCAAGGCGCTTTCGGCGCTCGAATTTCAGATCGTCGTCATGTACATGGACGGCATGACCTGCGGGCAGATTTCCGAGGCAACGGGCAAAGACTTAAAGAGCATAGACAACGCGCTGCAGCGGAGTAAAAAGAAATTGGCGAAAATACTGCAGCAGCCGGACGGTGCCGGCACATAAAGGGAGGACATATGGCGTATCTCGCGCTGTACCGCGCCTTTCGTCCCGAAACGCTGGACGAGGTGGTGCGGCAGGAACACATCGTTAAAATTCTGCGCAACCAGATCGAAAAGGATCGGGTGGGGCATGCATATCTCTTTTGCGGGCCGCGCGGCACGGGCAAGACGAGCATCGCAAAAATTTTTGCGCGCGCCGTCAACTGTCAGCACCCCGTCAACGGGTCTCCGTGCGGGGCATGCCCGGCTTGCAAGGCCTTGAGCGCGGGGGGCAGCCTCGACATCGTCGAGATAGACGCCGCCTCCAACAACGGCGTGGACGAGATGCGCGATTTGCGCGAAAAGGTGCAGTATCCCCCCGTCAACGGGCGGTATAAAGTGTACATCGTGGACGAGGTGCACATGCTTTCGGCGGGCGCGTTCAACGCCCTCTTAAAGACGCTCGAGGAGCCGCCCAAGCACGCCGTGTTCATCCTGGCGACCACCGAGGCGCAGAAGATCCCCGCCACCATCCTTTCCCGCTGCATGCGCTTCGATTTCAAGCTCATCCCGCAGGAAGATCTGGAGGCGCACCTCAAAAAGATATTGAATAAGATCGGCAAGCCCTACGAGGAGGAGGCGGTCGCCGCCATTGCCCGCGCGGGCGCGGGGAGCGTGCGCGACATGCTCTCCATCGCCGACGTATGCGTGTCCTACGAGAGCGGCAAACTGACCTATGCGGCGGTCAATGCCGTATTGGGCAGCGCCGATTTCTCGCTGACGGCGGAACTGTGTACGGCCGTGCTGCAGGGCGACATGCCCCGCGCGCTGTCCCTGACCGAGAAGGCGCTCGCCGAGGGCAAGGGCGTGGGCGTGCTGGCGCGGGACATTCTGCAGTTTCTCAACAATTGCGCCATTGCAAAAATGTGCCGCGGCGCGGATAAGATCCTTGCGGTCCCCGCAGAGATGTTCCGAAAGATCAAAGTGGCGGCGGATGCCGCCGACGGGCACAGGCTCCTGCGCGCCACGGAGATCTTTGCCGATGCGGAGAGCAACCTGCGCTATTCTTCCGCGGCGCGCATCACTCTGGAAACGGCGGTCGTCAAGGCAAGCATGCCCGAAACGGACAGGGATATAGAGTCCCTCTTTTTCCGCGTGGCGGCGCTCGAAGAGGCGGTGAAAAAAGGCGGCTTTGCCGTCGGAGATGTCCCGGAAAAAGCCGTCGCGGCGCAGGGGGAGGAAAGGGCGGAAAAGGCAAAAAAGGCGCCTTCTCCCTGGGACGAGGAGGAGCTGCCTCCCTTGCCCGATGAACCCGTGTTTGACGGTGGATATGCGGACATGGCACCTCCGTTTTCTCCGTTCGACGAAGCAAAAAAGCCCGCGGCGGGAAGGGCGGACGCCTCCCCGCAGGCGCAGGCAAAAAAGGCTTCTCCAAAAGCTTCTCCGCCGCCTGTAAAACCGGCGGCCGAAAGCGCGCCAACCCCGCCCGCACCCGAGGCAAAGCCCTTGGCGGCGGCAGACATGCCCAAGGCGAGCGGGCCGATCGACAAGGGCAATGCGTTCGGTATGTTCCTGCGTTCGCTGCGAAAAAACTGCCGCAACGGGGTGCTGTTCACCATGTGTTCGGAATTGGATTGTACCTTTGAAGGCGATACGATGGTGCTGAGTACGACCAGCGAGACCATTCATCGTTCGCTGAACCGTCCCGAGCACCGCGCGGCGGTGGCGCAGGCGTTGGAGGTCATCGGGGTGAATGCCTTCGATATCCGCCTGCGCGGGAAAACGGAGGAAGATTTTCCGCAGAAGCTGGCAAAACTGCGGGAAGATTTTGCGGATACGCCCGTCGAAGTGAAGTGATCGGGCGGCGGAAAGAGAGCCTGACGGCAAAAGCCGATACGATAAAAAAACAACAGGAGCGATAAAAAATCATGGCAGGATTCAAAGGCGGCATGGGCGGCAACATTCAGAACCTGATGAAGCAGGCTCAGCAGATGCAGGAAAAAATGAAGGAAAAGGACGCGCTGATGGACGATTGGGAGATCGTCGGCACGGCGGGCGGCGAGGCAGTCGTCGTGTATATGAACGCCAAAAAGATCATCAACGGCATCGAGTTGGACGAGTCGGCGGTCGATCCGTCCGACGTGGAGATGCTGGAAGACCTCATCATGGCGGCGATCAACGACGGTTATAAAAAGGCGGACGAAGTATACAAGGAGCAGATGGGCGAGTTTGCCGCGCTCGGCGGCATGGGGGGCTTGCTGTAAGCCATGGACGGATTCATCGACCCCATCGGGCGGCTCATCAACGAATTTTCCAAATTGCCCGGCGTGGGCAGAAAGACGGCGCAGCGCTATGCCTACCGCATCATCGACATGACGGACGCGGAGGCGGCGGCGTTCGCTTCGTCCGTGCTGGACGCGAAAAAGAGGGTGAAATACTGCAAGATCTGCGGTAATTTCACCGAAAACGAGGTGTGCGACGTCTGCCTGAAGCGCGACCAAAGCGTCATCTGCGTGGTCAAAGAGCCGAAGGACGTCGTCGCGCTCGAAAAACTGCACGAATACAAGGGCGTATATCACGTCTTGCACGGGGTCATCGACCCGATGAACGGCGTGGGGCCCAACGATATCCGCATCAAAGAACTGCTTGCCCGCGTGGGCGCGGGGACGCAGGAGGTCATCATGGCGACCGACGCCAACGTGGAAGGGGACGCGACGGCAATGTATATCGCAAAACTCCTCAAACCGCTGGATGTCAAAGTCACCCGCATCGCGCGGGGCGTTCCCATCGGCGCGGAGATAGAATACACCGACGACGTCACGCTCTCCCGCGCCCTTTCCGAGCGCAAAGAGATATAAAAACATAAAAGCATAAAAATACCGTTCGCCGCGGGCATGCCCTGCGGTAAACGCACAAAAAAACACTTTACAAAAACTTACAAAATATACCAAGAAAAGGGGGATAAAAACATGAAAATTTCTGTTTTGGGCTGCGGCAGATGGGGTTCCTTTATTGCCTGGTACCAGGCAAACAGGGGGAACGACGTCTGTTCCTGGGGACCGGAGGGGGACTATTCCTACGAGGTGCTCAAAAATACGGGCAAAAACGAATATGTCACGCTCGATAAGCGCATCCGCCTCACCTGCGACTTAAAGGAAGCGGTGGAGCATGCGGAGACGATCATCATCTCCATCAGTTCGCAGGGACTGCGCGGGTTTATGCAGCGCATCACCGCCTACGACGTGTCCGACAAGAATTTCGTGCTCTGCATGAAGGGCATCGAGGTGGACACGGGCTGCCGCCTGTCCGAAGTGCTTGTGCAGAGCGGCATCGACCCGATGCGCATCGCCGTATGGGTGGGGCCCGGGCACATCCAGGCGTTCACGCAGGGCATTCCCAACTGTATGGTCATCGACTCGGCGAACGAGGAACTGAAACGCCGCCTTGCCGACGATTTCCGCAGCGACCTCATTCGCTTTTATTACGGCGACGACCTCATCGGCACGGAGATCGGCGCGGCGGCAAAGAACGTCATGGGCATTCTGGCGGGCGTCCTGGACGGCTGCGGGTATGTGTCCTTGAAGGGCGCGCTCATGAGCCGCGGCGCGCGGGAAGTCGCGCGGCTCATCCGGGCGATGGGCGGCAACGAGCTGTCCGCTTACGGCCTTGCCCATCTCGGGGACTATGAGGCGACGCTGTTTTCGCCCTATTCGCACAATCGGAAATACGGCGAAATGCTGGTGAAGGGGCAGAAGTTTGAAAAGCTGGCGGAGGGGGTCACTACCTCCAAGGCCATGTGCGCGCTGGGCAAAAAGTACGGCGTGGATCTGCCCTTGACCAATGCCGTGTACGAGATCTGCTACGGCGGCAATATCACCGATTACAGGGCGGCAAGCCTCGATCTGCTCTCCCGCCTGATGGCGCGGGACGCCAAAACGGAATTTTATCGGTGATCGGCCGCTTTTTTACGGAGAGCGGCGCGCCGGGAAAAGATCAGACCGATCAAGCCTTTGCATCTGTTTCAGGATTCAACGTGTTTTTGCCTCGTTTTCGGGGCAAAGACACGTTTTTTTGCTGTTCATAAAAAATTCACAATTCTTTTTTTGAAAAACCCCTTGAAAAAGGTTGTAAAATATAATATAATATTCACAGCCAACATTTTTACGGACTTGTTGAGTTTCAGACCGAAAGGGGGACAGAAAAAATTGAGTACATCGGCAAAAGACATCCGCAACATTGCAGTTATCGGGCACAGCGGTGAGGGAAAGACCACGCTGTGCGAAGCGGTTTTGTTCAACGGCGGCAGCATCGACCGCATGGGGAAAGTGACGGACGGCAACACGGTCATGGACTATGACGAACAGGAGATACAGCGCAAGATGTCCGTCAACCTCTCGTGCGCGTATACCGTCTGGAAGGGGGTGAAGATCAATCTTCTGGACCTTCCGGGATTTTACGACTTTGAAGGGGAACGGCACGAGGGTCTGAGCGCGGCGGGCGGCGCGGTGCTCGTCATCGGCGCGGGCGGCGTTCTGCCCATCGGCGCGGAGAGCGTGGTGGATTTCTGCCTGCGCCTTTCCATGCCCCTCGTCATCTTCATCAACGGCATGGATAAGGAAAACGCCGACTATGCAGGAACGGTCGCCGCGTTGAAGGAAAAATATCACAGCAAACTCGCGCCCATCCAGATCCCCATCATGCGGGACGGCAAGATGCAGGGATATGTCAACGCCCTCTCGGGCAGGGCATTTGAATTTTCGCAGACGGGACCGGAGGAGATACCCGTGCCCGAGAATATGAAGGAAGAGCTTGCCGCCATGCAGGCGCAGCTCACCGAGACGGCGGCGGAGAACGACGACATTCTGCTCGACAAATATTTTGAAGCGGGGGAACTGACAAGGGAAGAGATCATCCACGGCATCCGCATCGGCATCGCCACCATGAACACCATTCCCGTCATGGCGGGCAGTGCGCTGCAAAACCGCGGCGTCATCAACCTCATGAATGAGATCGTGCAGTATATGCCTGCGGCGGCGGACCGCAACCCCGTTCTCGCCACCGACCTGAAAGCCGACGAACTCGTCAGCGTCGTCTGCGAGGAAAACGGCCCCTTTGCCGCCCAAGTGTTCAAAACGGTCATCGATCCCTATGCGGGCAAGATCAGTTACCTCAAAATTTACCGCGGCGGGTTAAAGTCGGGCATGACCCTTCTGAATCCCCGCACGGGGCAGGAGGAAAAGATCGGGCTCATCTATCAGATCCGCGGCAAGAAGCTGGAGAGCGTGTCCGAAGCGCCGGCGGGAGATATCGTCGCCGTCGGAAAGCTTTCCGATACGATCACGGGCGACACGCTCTGCGACAAGGCCACGCCCGTCCGGTTCGAGGACATCCGCTTTCCCAAACCCGTGCTCACCATGGCGGTTTCGGCTGAAAAGAAGGGCGAGGAGGATAAGATATTCCAGGGCTTGCAAAAGCTCAGGGAGGAGGACTACACCTTCGCCGTGCGCGAAAGTTCCATCGCGGGCGAAACGCTGTTGAGCGGACAGGGCGAGATACATCTCGAGGTGCTCGCCAAAAAGCTGAAGAACAAATTCGGCGTGAATATTGCATTGCATACGCCCTCCGTCGAATATAAGGAGACCATCCGCGCCACGGCGACCGCCGAAGGAAAATACAAGAAGCAGTCGGGCGGGCACGGGCAGTACGGGCACTGCAAGATGCGTTTCGAGCCGTATGACGGGGATTTTCTCTTCGCCGAAGAGGTTGTGGGCGGCAGTGTGCCAAAGCAGTACATACCCGCGGTGGAAAAGGGTATCCGCGAATGCCTCTCTTCGGGCGTGCTGGCGGGCTATCCCGTGACGGGACTGAAAGCAGTGCTCTATGACGGCAGTTATCACGAAGTGGACAGCTCGGAAATGGCTTTCAAGGCGGCGGCGAACATCGCGTTCAAGGAAGGGCTGAAAAACGCAAAACCTGTGCTGCTGGAACCCATCATGAAGATGAAGGTGATCATTCCCGAAGAGTATTTCGGCGCGGTCATGGGGGACATCGTCAAGCGGCGCGGGCGCATCATGGGGACGGATGTCGCCGAGGACAAGACGGTGCTGTCCGCCGAAGTGCCGCAGGCGGAAATTTTGAAGTACGCCACCGACCTGCGCGGACTCACCCAGGGCAAGGGGCGGTTCATTTCGGAATTTTGCCGCTATGAAGAGGCGCCGGAATCGGTCCTTTCCAAAGTCGTGGGGAAATAGAGCCGGATCAAAAAGACAGGACAAATGACGACCGGATGCAGACGATGCATTTCGGCGATCGGGGCGCGGAGAGTTATCTCCGCGCCCTTTTGCG
>CAZTND010000047.1:8763-10971 GCA_964615285.1 uncultured Clostridia bacterium | reverse complement strand
GAGATGAAACACCATGCCGGTATTCATGCCCTTCGGGGCGATTTTGAAAGCCCCCGCTTTCGTGGGGGATATTTACTCATTTTCGCGGTTTTGTGCACATATATATGAAACGTGCAGTACGACTACGGAAAATTTCGGTTCAAAAAACTTCGGCGGCTGGTCGCGCTCTGCGTGGGCGCCCTTCTCGCCGCGCTGCTCATATTCCTGCAGTGCAACGCCAATAGCGTCATTACGGCGGCAGCAGAGGCCGCAATGCGTTCGTTGACCGCCTCCGCCGTCAACGAGGCGGTGTTGCAGACCATCGAAGGGGGCGCGAGTTATGACGACCTCGTCACCGTCGAACGGAACGAGGCGGGCGACATCGTCGCCATAACGTCGAATGTATTGCAGATCAACCGCATCGCCCGTACCACGGCGCAGCTTTCCTTGCAGACGTTGGAGCGCGAAAGCGCGGCCGGCATCGACATTCCGCTCGGTGCGTTCACGGGCGTGGAGGCATGGGCGGGGCTCGGTCCCTCCGTCCATCTCGACATCATTCCCGTCGCCACCGTGGAGTGCCGCTTTTCCTCCGACTTTCAGCAGGCGGGCATCAACCAGACCCGCCATGCCGTCTATCTGGAGATCACGGCAGATGTCGCCATCGTTCTGCCGTCCGATACGGTTTCCGTCTCCTCCATGACGCAGGTGCTCCTCTGCGAGAGCGTGCTTGTGGGCGATGTGCCCGACGTGTATCTGCAGGCGGACATTTTCGGCAACGGGGCCGACCTGATCCCGCAGCAGGCGTGAGGGACAGAATTTGTTTCCGTGCGGCGGCACATGGTTGCAATTTTGCAGAAAGGGATTGACTTTTACACGGCGGCAGGGTATATGTGTACATATGAAAAGGCAATTGCAGACAAAACTTTTGAAACTTCTGGATTGCTCCGAAACCTTCCGCCGTGCCGTGCGGGAAAGCGGGGATATTTTTTCCGAACGGGATTGGCCGGTCCTCATCGTCAAGTACGGCGCCGACTTGGAAAAACGGCTGCAGGGGCTGGAACTTCTTTCCGTTTCCGCGGGCGAAAGGTCGGTCGTAAAGTGGGCGACGGCGTGTGCGGCGCAAGGCGGCGGAACTCTCCCGCCCGGAGTCCGATGCGGTGTTTACGGTCAGCGTGTCCGAATACGAAACGTATTGCGCGCCGACGCTGGCGGCGGCGCTTGACATCGTCCGCTTGTATCATACATATTACAAAAAATATGTGTATACATGTAAATGCGGGCATGGGTGCATGGAAACAAGCGAATATGAATAATAAAAGCCGCGCCGCCGTTTTCAAAAACGGGGCGCGGCTTTTCTCATGTCCGGCAAACGCGGGGAGCGAATGCCGCCGCGGCGGCTTTGCCTGCCGAAGGGCTTAAAACTCTCTCTTCCGGTAAAACCCCACGGACAACAGCCAGGAGAGGGCAAAGAGCAGCGCGGCGCAGCCAAGGAAAATGTAGGCGGCATAAACGGGGATCTCTATGGTTTCTGCGGCGGGCGCGCTGAATGAAAAGAGGCTGAGGGCAGCAACGAAGGCGAAAAATGCGCCGATGACGGCACAATAGGCGATCCGTCCCTTGTTCGCGCCGAAGCGGAAGAAGAAGGGCAGCGTGCAGGCGGGGAACAGGAGGTTGACGGCGAACAGCATGGCGGCGTCGGCGCACAATTGTGCGGCTTCGACCGGTTGCTGCAGGATCGCCGCGCGCAACATAAATCCCGCCACGATCAGAATGCAGAGGGGGACAAAGCACAGCAACCCCAAAATGTATTTGACGGACACCATCTGCGCGCGGGTGCAGGGCAGCCCGTCGGCGTATTCGTTCCACTTGTCCTGTTCGTCGTAACTCATGACGGTCAGGGGGACGACGCCCGCGAAGAGGGCGGGGAAAAAGGCGAAGAGCGCGTTATCCGCGTCCGCGACCGATATGCCGATGAACACCAGCGCGATGATGAGCAGCACGCCGCAGTGGCGGAACGCCAGATAGAGATCCTTGATCAGTAAACCTTTCATGCGAAAAGATCCTCCTCGAAAGACGTGGTTTTCGTTGCGCCGTTTCCCTTCACCATAAAGACGAACAACTCTTCGAGCGACACGTTGCTCACGGGCAAGCCCTCGGGCAATAGGTCTCTCCTTACCAACGCTTCCGCGCCGTAGGGCGACTCCCGTTTGCCCGACACCGCCCCTTCGG
>CAZTND010000047.1:2496-8663 GCA_964615285.1 uncultured Clostridia bacterium | reverse complement strand
GGACATGTCGGCAAGGTATTTTTCATACAGCGCCTCGTCCCATTTTTTGTAGGTGCGGCGCATGACGCTGCCGACGAGTTTAGCGTTCATGGAATAGGGAAAACCGATCTCGTCGGGCACCACGCCGATGTCCTCCCTGACGGTGTAAAAGTCCTTTCCGCCGCTCTCCTTGCCCAGCACGGCAATGCTGCCGCCGTCCTTTCGCAGCGCGCCCAAGATCAGGCGGATGAGCGTGGTCTTGCCCGCGCCGTTTTCGCCGACGAGGCCCATGATGCACCCATTCGGCAGGGTCAGTGACAGATCGTCAATGGCAAAGTTGCCCCGCCGTTTGGTTAAATTTTTGATTTCGATCGCGTTTTCGTTCATTGTTCTTCCTCCTCGATGAGCGCGTACATGTCTGCAAGTTCTTGTTTCGACAGGCCGCAGACGGCGGCCGTCTTTGCGATTTCGCGCATATGTTCCTCTATGCGCCGCAGGCTCTCTTCCCGCAGCAGTTCAGCGTTTTGCGGAGCGACAAAACACCCCTTTCCCGCGACGGTGTAGATGAACCCTTCCCTTTCCAGCTCGTCATACGCCCGCTTGGTGGTGATCACGCTGATGCGCAGATCCTTGGCAAGGTTGCGTATGGACGGCAGCGCATCTCCTTCCGCCAGCTTTCCGCCGACGATCAGATTCTTGATCTGCGTATATATCTGGTCATATATGGGCGCACCGCTGCGATTGTCGATGAATATATTCACATTGCTTGCCTCCTTAACTGTTCATATACAGTATATACAGTAAATACGGTATTGTCAAGAGTTTTCTGCCGATTTTTCAAAAAATTTTTTGAGAGGGAAAGGCGGGGCAGGGGGAGAGCGGAGAGGGATATTTTGTCACGCGCGGGCGAGAGCGGAAGGAGATGGAAGGGCACGGGCTTGTGTCGGCTGCAAGGGGAGCATCGTTGCGGCATGCAAAAGAGCCGCCGGCGGGAACGCGGCGGCTCTTTTCGCGCAAAGGCGGTCGGAAAGGCGCATGTGTGCAGTTGTGCGGGGCTACAGCAGTTCTTCCATGCAGGCAATGATCTTCTCGTTGCCGTTCTCCACGTCGCAGTTTTTCAGGTTTTTGCGCAGGGCAGTGTCCTGCATCAGCCCGTCTATGGCGGCCTCCAGATTGGCAAGGTTGCGCTCGGGCAGCACGCGGCACAGTCCCCGCTCCTCAAAATAGCGGGCGTTCTTCACCTGGTCGCCGCGGGTGCGGGCGTTTTGCAGGGGAACGAACATCGCGGGCTTTTTCAGGGCAAGCGTTTCAAACACGGTGTTCGAGCCGGCGCGGGCAATCACGGCGTCGGCGCAGGCATAGGCGTCGCCCATGTCGTCCTCAAATTCCCGCTGTACATATCCCGCGGCGTTACTCTCCACGGCGTTGCCCTTCCCGCAGAGGTGCAGGACGTAATATTTTTTGCAGAGGGAAAAGAGGTCCTTGCGCAGGGCGGCGTTGATCGCCGCGCTGCCCGAACCGCCCCCGAGGACGAGCAGTACGGGTTTGTTGTGCGCGGCAAAGCCGTATTTCGCCCGTGCCATGCCCTTATCGACGCCGAAAATCGAACGGCGCAGCGGCGAGCCCGTGTGCCGTCCGTTGATGACGGATTCCGCCGTTTCGGGGAAGGAGGTGAGCACGAAGGCGCACCTGCCCGCCATCAGTCGGTTGGCAAGCCCCAGGGAAAGGTCGCTTTCATGCGTCAGGCAGGGGATCCTGAGCTTTTTGGCGGCGAACACGACGGGCAGGGCGACATAGCCGCCCTTGGAAAAGACGAGGTCGGGCCGTATTTCGGCGAGTTTTTCCTTCGCTTCGTGTATGGCCCTGCGGAGCGCCAGCGGAATGGCGAAATTTTTCGGCGAAAATCCGCGGATAAACTTGGGGCAGGCGATCTGCGCGTAGGGGATCTTCAAGGGGGCGATCAATCCCTTTTCGATGCCGTCGGTGCCGCAGTAGCAGAGGTCGTATTTTGTCTGTAATTCTTCCATGAGCGCGATGTTCGGCACAACGTGACCCGCGCTGCCGCCGCCCGTAAATACGATTTTTTTCATCCCGCTATCCTCCTTTGGCCCTTCCCAAGGACCGGTATCTATATCGTATGCAAGTCGGGCGCAAAGTATTAAAGCCATCGGCGCGGCGGGTGTAAAAGGAGCGGCCGGCAGGTTTCGGAGCGGGGCCCTTTCAAAAAAATATGCCCCCGGCAAGTCTGTGCGACTGCAGAGGGCATGCCGGCGCCGTCGCGGCGCGCGGATGTTATTGCATTTTAAGGGGAAGGCGGTGCGAAAGACATCAGCTTTTGAGCACGATGTATACACCGTTGCCGTTGATCTCGTACTCTCCGACGGCGGCGACTTCAAAGCAGTCTCCCGCGGCAAAAGGGGTCTCTCCCCGTTTCCATTTGAAGAAGCCCTTTCCTTCTACGATTTTCACGCGGTCGGTGCCCTCCGTGAACAGTTTATAGCGGCGGGGGCTGACGATGAGCAGGGCATCGCCGTTCACGCCGATGTGCGCGCCCTGCACGGTGTTCTCCCGCATGGCAAAACTATCGGGCGCGGGGAAAGGGATGGGTTCTTCTGTCTTTACGATCTTCATCATACGGGCAGTATACAACATTTTTCGGCAAAAAGCAAGCTTTTTTTCCTGCTTATGTCCGGCCGATCGTCGGATAACCGTCCTCTCCGCCGTCGTCCGGCCCGTTCAATTTGTCCAATTCGTCCACGGCGTTCAGCTTGCGCGTGATGGTACGCGTCTTTTTTGCCGCCGAATCGATGGAATCCTGCGCCTCCTGCAATTTTTTCTGCGTCCGTTCGAGGATGTCGGAAAATTTGGAAAATTCGTATTTGAATGTCGTCAGAAGCTGCCACAGCTCCCCCGACCGCTTTTCGATGGCGGCGGTCTTGAACCCCGTCTGCACGGTGGAGAGCAGCGCGCCCAGGTTGGTCGGCCCGCACGCCATGATGCGCTTGCGGTATAAAAATTCGCTGAGGTCCGGCATTTTCAGCAGTTCGGCGTACAGCCCCTCGAGGGGCAGGTACATCACGGCAAAATCGGTCGTCGTCGGGGGCAGGATGTATTTTTCGGCGATGGACTCCGCCTGCAGTTTGACCGCCCGTTCGAGGTTTTTGAGCGCCCTCTCTTCCGCCGCTTTGTCGCAGGCGTCCGAGGCGTCCAAAAGGCGTTGGTATTCCTCGACGGGGAACTTGCTGTCGATGGGCAGCCACACCAGCTCTTCGTCCTTGGAGGGGATCTTCACGGCGAAATCCACCATTGCGCCCGAAAGGGGATTGAGTCGCACGCTGGAGGCGTACTGTTCGGGGGAGAGCATCTGGGCGAGCAGGGCGTCCAGTTGGGTCTCGCCCCATGTGCCGCGCAGTTTCACGTTGGTGAACACCTTTTTGATGTCTCCCACGCTCGCCGCCAGGCCGCGCACTTCGCCCAGCCCCTTGTACACGGCTTCCAGGCGTTCGTTGATGAGCGAATAGCTCTCTCCCAGCTTTCCTTCCAGGGCGGCGGACAGTTTTTCGTCCACCGTGCGGCGGATGACTTCCAGGTTCTGCGCGTTGGATTGGGACATGTACTTGATGTCGTCGTTCAGCTGCTTCTGGATGAGGTTCAACCGGTATTCGGTGCGGTCGTTCAGTTCGCCCACGCGGCGGTTGGTATAATCGATCACGCTGCCGAGTTTGTCTATCTTTTCGCCGAGCAGGCGCGTTTCCGCTTCGTCTGCGCCGCTCTGCCCGCTGCGGGGTTTCCGTCTGCCGAAGAACAGGACGGCGGTGAAAAGCAGGCAGATCGCCGTCAGGATCAGGTCGATGATGAGTAATGTTTCCATGGTTTCGTTACACTCCTTTTCCGATAGTATACACCCAAAAACAGGCATACGTCTGCCGGATTTATAAATTTTTTTCAAATACAGTATAGCAAAAAACAAAATAAATTGCAATTGTGTGAAAAATGTTGTATACTGTTTCCGTAATGTAATGGCACGATGGCCGGGAAAATACGACGGAGGAAGGAATATGAAGTACCACATCATTTTCAATCCCGCGGCGAAAAGCGGCGCAAGCCGCGCCGTCCTGGAACGGGTGTGCGCGCGGCTCGAAGAGGCGGGCAGAGAGTATGAAGTGCACGAGACCATGTTCCGCGGGCACGCCGAGCAGATCGCGTCGCGGCTGCCGGCGGAGGCGGAAGAGCTGATCATCGTCGGCGGCGACGGAACCGTGCACGAGGCGTTGAACGGGCTTGCCGCGCCCGAAAAGATGCGCATCGCCCTCATCCCTGCCGGTACGGGCAACGATTTTTGCGAGGCGGCGGGCATTTCCTTCGACCCCGATGCCGCCATGGCGCCCGTTCTGCGCGGGGAGGTGAAGCCCGTGGATTATATCGATTTCTCGGGCAGGCGGTGCCTGAACGTCGGCGGCATGGGCATGGATGTGGATGTGCTGGAACGCTGTGCGCGGGGAAGCACCAAAGGAAAGGTCAAATATTTCCGGAGCCTGCTCGTCAGCCTGTTCACCTTCAAAGGGTACAATGTCAGGCTGTCGGTCAACGGCAGGGTGTACAACGAACGGGCGCTCTTTGCCGCCGTGTGCAACGGCGACAGGATCGGCGGGGGCATCCGCATCTGTCCGAAAGCGTCTGTGGACGACGGCAAACTGGAAGTGGTGCTGGTGCGGCAGATGAACGTCGTCGGCATCGTCCGCGCGTTTATCGCGCTCATGCAGGGGAAGATATTGTCCTTTCCCGAGACCATGCATTTTTACTGCGACGGGGCGGAGATCCGGCCCGACCGTGCCCGCACGGTCCAGCTCGACGGCGAATTGTATGCCGATCATCGGGTATTGGATGCGAAGATCATGCACGGATTGCAAATATACAGATGATTTTTTCTGCACGGATAAGGGACAGATACGGGGACGGAAGATATGTTTTTTGTTTCTCTATATAAAAAAATACTCGATACGCTGCCGCAGGCCATCATCGTCTGCGACGGGGCGGGGCGGGTCCGGTTCACCAACGCGGCGTTCCGCCGCTATTTTCCCGCGGCAACGCAGCGGAGCCGGTGGCTCAAAGACGTCATCGGCTGCGCCGAAAAGGCGTCCGCCTGCGGCAGGGGCGTCTCCTGTGCGGCGTGCCGCCTGAAACGGCTGTTCGAGAGCGCCATGACGGAAAATCGCGCGCGGTCGGACGACGTGGACGTTTCTTTGATGGAGAACGGAAAGAAACGGGACGTCTCGCTGCGCATGTTCGCCGTCGCGCTGGATAAAAAATATTGTTTGGGGCTCATTGAAAGCGTATATGAGCACGAACTCGCCAAAGAGCTGAACAACGCCCACGTCATTCAGCAGCGCCTTCTGCCGGCGGGCAAGGCGGCGGGCGGCGTGCCGTATTCGTACATGTATATTCCCTGCCGGGAGATCGGCGGCGATCTGCCCGATGTGTACGAGCTGCAGTTCGGGGACGTAAAAAACACTTTCGGCGTGCTTGCCGATGTGTCTGGCAAGGGCATCGCCGCGGGCATGCTGTCCTCCTTTGTGCGTGCGGGATTCGATCGGGACGAACCTTCCCCCGCCCGCGCCCTCCGGCGGCTGGACGGAAAATTCAGGGAATTGAATCTCGACGAAAGGTCGTACATCACGGTGGCGGCGGTGCGCATCGACGCCGTCGCGGGAAAGATATATTATTGTATTGCGGGTCACAATGCGCCCCTGCTTTTGCGCAGCGGCGAAAACGTCAGCGAGATCGAGATGGCGGCGCCGCCCGTTTCCAATTGGTTCGCGCCCTTTCCCTATGAAGATAAGGAGATGGAATATCGGAAGGGGGACATTTTGGTTCTGCTCACCGACGGTGTGACCGAGAGCCGCGGGGCGACGGGCGAAGAGTTCGGCATCGAGCGGGTGGAAAATATCCTGTTGCAGAGCCGTTCGGCGCAGCGTTTTATCGAGTCGTTGCAGACGGCGCTCAAAGAGTTCTGCGGCACGTTCGACGACGACATCACGGCGATCGCTTTCGATTTGTGAGACATTTTACTTTGTTGTAAATATTATATACAATTATAAATGAGAGTTCTGGTCGATCAGAATATAGATGTATATGCTTAAAAAGAAAAACAGGCTGACCTGCCTGTTTTTCTTTTTAAAAAGTAACCG
>CAZTND010000047.1:0-2396 GCA_964615285.1 uncultured Clostridia bacterium | reverse complement strand
AATAATCTCATCTGGTTTGTAAAATTTTTTGTGCAGAGGTAATGTAATTTACTGCATTATTTTAGTCCTGTTGATAAAGTGCCGTGATGTCCAAGAAGGATGCAAATAATGATGAAGCAGTGCAACGGACGGGGGCTTTATTTCCGCTCCGCGAGGGGCACATAGTCCTGCCGCTCGCCGATGGCGACGTAGGCGGGGCGGATGATCTTGTCCATGTTGACCAGCTCTTCCATGCGGTGGGCGCTCCAGCCGACCACGCGCGCCATGGCAAAGATGGGGGTAAAGAGTTCTTCGGGGATGTTCAGCATGCTGTAAACAAAGCCGGAATAGAAGTCCACGTTGGCGCTCACGCCCTTGTAGATATGCCGCTTTTCGGCGATGAGTTTTTTGGCGAGCCGTTCGACGGAAGTGTACAGCCGATAATCCTTGGCGCGGCCCTTTTCCTTGGCGAGCTGTTCCACGAACCTGCGGAACACGTCCGCACGAGGGTCGGACAGGGAGTATATGGCGTGACCCATGCCATAGATCAAGCCCGATTTGTCAAAGGCCTGTTTGTCGAGTATTTTGGAAAGATAGGCCTCCAATTCTTCCTCGTCGTCGGTGTCCTTGACGTGCCGTTTAATGTCCCGCATCATCTGTACCACGCGGATATTCGCGCCGCCGTGCTTGGGCCCTTTCAGGGAGCAGAGCGCCGCCGCCATGACCGAATAGGTGTCCGATCCCGAAGAGGTGACCACGCGCGCGGTGAAGGCGGAGTTGTTACCGCCGCCGTGCTCCATGTGCAGAATGAGCGCGATGTCCAGCACTTTGGCTTCCAAAGGGGAATACTGCTTGTCGGGGCGCAGCATGCGCAAAATATTTCCCGCCGTGGAAAGATTTTTGTCGGGGTTATGGATGAACAGGCTTTCTCCCTTGCCGTAGTGGCTGTAAACATTATAGCCGTATACGGCGAGCATGGGGAACACGGCGATGAGCTTCAGGCACTGCCCGAGAACGTTGGGCAGGGATAGGTCGTTCAGATTCTTGTCGTAATAGGCAAGGGTGAGGACGCTCTTGGTGAGGGAACTCATGATATCCTCGGGCGGTGCTTTCATGATGACGTCGCGCGTGAAATTGACGGGCAGTGCGCGTTCGTTCAGGACCTGTCTGAATTCGTCCAGTTCCTTTGCGTTGGGCAGGACCCCAAAGAGGAGGAGGTAGGCCGTCTCTTCAAAACCCGGGCGTTGATCCGCCAAAAATCCCTGAATGAGTGTTTTGACGTCGATGCCGCGGTAATACAGCTCGCCCTTGCAGGGGGTCTTTACGCCGTCCACCGTCTTGAATGCGTTGATCTCGGAAATGTGAGTCAGCCCCGCCACGACGCCGTTGCCGTTTTTGTCGCGCAGCCCGCGCTTGACATTGTACTTCTCATACAGCGCCAGATCTGTGTCATCTTTTTTGTGAAACAGTTCCGATTGTCTTTGGGTGTACTCCATGATTTCCTGCATGGTGATGTGCATGATGAAAGCCTCCTTTTTTTGGATATTTTTGAAAATTGCACAGCGGGCGGCCTCTGCGGGAACGATCCCCGCGCTCCTATGGAACGGATGTAAGCTCCGGTAGAACGGATATAAGCCTGATTTTCCGCCCGCTTTACAGGTCGTAATTTCTTGCGCCGAAGAGAGAGGTGCCTAGCCGCACCATGTTGCTGCCTCCTTCCAGGCATAGTTTGTAATCCCCGCTCATGCCCATGGAAAGGTAGGCGATGTTTCCGTCCTGTCTCCTGGCTTCGTCAAACAGCGCGCGCATTTTGCGTACGAGTTCCAGAAGGAATTCTTTTTCGCCCGCGATGGGGAGCATCGCCATGAACCCGCGCACGCGCAGCCCCGCCGTTTCGCGTATCTTTTCATAGGCGGCAAAGGCGTCGGCGTATTCAAACCCGCTCTTGCTCTCTTCGCAGCCGATGTTGACCTCGACGAGCACGTCCGAGGTGACGCCCGCCCGCAGCGAACGCTTTGCCAGTTCCTCGGCGAGCTCCATACGGTCGCAGGACTGATAGAGATGGGTCTTGCCGATGAGGTATTTGATCTTATTGAGCTGCAGGTGCCCGATGAAATGGCGGTTGGCGCCCTGCACGGCGTCGTATTTGTCGCGGAACTCCTGCACGCGGTTCTCGCCGATGTCGGTAATGCCCGCGCAGATGGCCTCGTTGATCTCTTCGGGCGTGCGCGTCTTGGTCGCCGCGACGAGGGTCACGGGCTCGTGAAAGCAATTCCCCGAGGCAAGTTCGTTCAATGTGTTTTTTACGTTTTCGGTGATACTCATAATTTTTTATAGGATGGTGCACGTCCGTGCATAACTCGGGCACCCAAGGGTGAGCTACTCGGAAACGATTGATAATCGTTTCCGACGGCGCA
>CAZTND010000046.1:0-11457 GCA_964615285.1 uncultured Clostridia bacterium | reverse complement strand
AAGAGCCTTCATAAAGCGGAACGGAGTTCCACACATAATCGCCCGAGGGGCGATAAGGGCGCAAGGCGCAGCCTTGCGCGCCCGCACGCTACACATTATAGAGCCTTCCGTTCCGTTTGTCAATTACTTTTTACTTTATCCTGGTCAGTTCGTAGCCGTCTTTCGCGTCCTTGACCGCATAGCCCGCCAGCCGCAGTTTTTCGCGCAATTCATCCGACTTTGCCCAGTCGCGCGCTTTGCGCGCCGCAAGGCGCTCTTCGGCGATCGCCTGCACTTCCGCGGGAACGTCCTCGCTGTTGCGCGCGGCATACGCCGCCATATACTCCGCCGTGGACTTACGGAAAAAGCCCAGAAGGGAATAGGTCTTTCGGATCTGCGCGCAGTCCGCCGCCGCGCTTGCATCCCCCGCCGCCAATTTTTTGTTGATCTCTTTGAAATAGCCGTACAGGTCGGAAATCGCCAATGCGAAGTTAAAATCGTCGTCCATGCACTCGTCGAAACGCTTGTCGATCGCCTCGTTCGTGCCGTCCATGCCCGGGAAAGCCGCCTCAACGCGGCCGAATACGGTATAGAACTCGTGCAGGTGCTTTTCCGCCGCGGGGAAGAGGTCGTCCGTGATGTTGATGTCCGCACGGTAGTTTGTCTGCAACAGCCCGAACTTGATGGCTTCGTCGGTGTATTGCTCCATCAGATCGTCCAACAGCAGGCTGTTGCCCAGGGACTTGCTCATCTTCTGCCCGTTGACCTTGATGAGCCCGTTGTGCGTCCAATATTTGACGAACGGCTTGCCCGTCAGCGCTTCGGTCTGCGCGATCTCGTTTTCGTGGTGGGGGAAAATGAGGTCCCTGCCGCCGCCGTGGATGTCGATCTGATCGCCGAACGCCGCGCGGTTCATGGCGGAGCACTCGATGTGCCAGCCGGGACGGCCCTTACCCCAGGGGGAGTCCCAGGAGATCTCGCCGGGCCTGGCGCTCTTCCAGAGGGCGAAGTCGTGCGGGTTGCGCTTCTCCTCGTCGTTCTCCACACGCACGCCGTCGAGCGCGTCCTCGAAGGAGCGGTGGGAGAGCTTGCCGTACTCCCTGAAAGAAGTGACGTCGAAATATACGTCCCCCTTCTTCGTGGGGTAGGCATGTCCCTTTTCGATGAGTTCTCCGACAAAGGAAATGATGTTGTTCATGTTCTCCGTCGCCTTCAGCCAGATGGTCGGCTCGCCCACGTTGAACGCGGACATGGTGGCGTCGATTTTCTTGATCATCGCTTTGGCGTATTCGTCGGCGGGAACGCCCGCTTCGTGCGCCCTGGCGATGATCTTGTCGTCCACGTCGGTATAGTTGCGGGCATAGGCGACGGCGTATCCCTTCTTTTCGAGATAAGAGCGCATGATGTCGTAAATGAGCGCCTGATAGCCGTGGCCGATGTGCGCTTCGCCCGACACGGTGATGCCGCAGGCATACATTTTGACCTTGCCCTCTTCGAGGGGGGCGAACTCTTCCTTGCGCCCGCTCATGGTGTTATATATCTTCATAAAATTACTCCTTTTCGTTCCCTTGATTCCGTGCCTCTTCTTCCGCCTGCTCGTCGCGGTATTCCGCCGCCAGGCGCTCGCCGAGCTCGGTGTGCGGGCGGGGTTTGAACCGCCCCGAGCATTCCGCCAGCGCCGTTTCCAGCTCTATGATGCGGCTGCGCAGGGAGCATATCTCGGCGAGGTACGGGTCGCCCTTCTCCTGGAAGAGGTCGACGCCGTCCTTGCTGCCGTTGATGCGCACGACTCGCGCGGGCACGCCCACGACGGTGGCGAACGCGGGCACGTCCTTTAAGACGACCGCCCCCGCGCCGACCTTGGCGCCCTCGTGCAGGGTGATGGAGCCGAGCACCTTTGCCCCCGCCGAAACCATGACGTTCTTTTCGAGCGTGGGATGCCGTTTGCCCGATTCCTTGCCCGTGCCGCCGAGGGTCACGCCCTGGTAAAGCACGCACCCTTCGGCGACCTCGGCGGTTTCGCCGATGACCACCCCTTCGCCGTGGTCGATGAACACGCCGGGCGCGATCTTGGCGGCGGGGTGGATTTCAATGCCCGTGCAGAACTTGGCCCACTGGCTGACGATGCGCGCAATGAGCTTCAAATGGATGCGGTAGAAGAAATTTGCCACGCGGTGCGCGGACAGGGCATGCACGCCCGAATAGGTGAGCCAAATCTCGAATTTACTGCGCGCGGCGGGATCGTTGGCTTTCGCCGCGTTGATGTCCGCCCGCAATCTCTTGAAAAACATCTTTCTTTTCCTCTCTCTTTTTTTACTTGTAAACTCGGGGGCGGCGCCCCTCATAATAAAACGAACACTGCAAGCAAGGCTTTGCCTTGCGCAACCCGGGATTTTTAAGGGGTGATACCCCTTAAACGGGGTTTATAAGGAGCCGCGCCCTTATGACTTGTGCACTCTATACGCAAGGCTGTGCCTTGCGTTTTCATCGTCCTTTCGGGCGATTGCGCGGAGCAATGCTCCGCTTTATAAAGGCTCTTTTATGCGGGAACGCCGTTCCCGCACCCTTGCCAGAGGAACATGGTTCCTTTGGAATCCTATGTTATCGTCTTTACGGGCGACAGAAAAAACAAAGCGCCTCTATATCCTATGACATAAAGGCGCATCGGCGGCACGGTTCCACTTTACTTTCCGGGAAAATCTTCCGAAGAACAGTCCTTTCCCGCTCTCAGCCGTATAACGGCGGCTGTTGCCCGCGGGGCATTGCCCCCGGCCTCAAACGCAGGGACGCACCTTCGCCGCGATCCCGCCCGCGGCGCGCTTTCAGCCTGCGGCACGCCTCTCTTTTGCGAAGGATAAAACGGCTACTCTTCCCCTGCTCGGCATATTCTTTTTTTGTATTATATCAATTTACCTCTCTTTTGGCAAGCATTTTATCCGCCTTTTCTTGCTGCTTCCGGAAAAAATATCTCTTTTGCCCCGGTCAAACAGTTGCTTTTTTTTTCATTATGCGTTAAAATATCACCAAAAGTTGTAAAAAATAACAATATCGGGCCAAACAAAGAAAATCAAGGAGAAAAAGGAACATGAAACGAGAAAGAATGGAAGCCGTTGCAGAACTTTTGGACAAACGCGGAAAGCTGTCTTTGGCGCAGCTCTGCGAAGCCTTTCCCGAGGTTTCGGAGATGACGCTGCGGCGGGATCTTCTGAAACTGGAACAGCAGAACCGCCTCATCCGCATCCGCGGCGGCGCCATGTCCGTGAACGAAGTCAAGAAAGTATCGGGCGAGGAGTACACCAAAAAGACGGTCATCAACACCGACCAGAAGCGCACCATCGCGCGCAAGGCCGCCGCACTCATCGAACCCGGATGCTGCATGTTCCTCGACGGCGGCACCACTGCCATGTACCTCGCCAAGGAAATGGACGACATTGCCTGCAACGTGTTCACCAACGGCATCGCCGTCGCCATGGAACTGGCGCAGAAAAAGAATGTGCGCATCATTCTGCTCGGCGGGCAGCTGCTGAAAGAAAACCTCTCCACGGCTTCGCCCGCGGCAAAGGCATATCTCGAAAACAGCAATTTCCAGATCGCCATGATCTCCGCCTCGGCGTTCACGCCCGACCACGGTTTTTCCTGCAGTTCACAGATCGAAGCCGATCTTCTGCGCATGGTGCGCGAGAAGGCCGACTCCCTCTACATGATGCTGGACAGCTCCAAAATCGGCAAGATCAAACCGTACACGTTCGCCTGCATCGAAGATCTGGACGTGCTCATCACGGACGATATGTTCCCCGACGACGTCAAGGAACGCTTCAAGGAAAAAAATATCGTCGTCATGTAAATTGAACCGCAGCATGTCTGCGTTTTCCGGCAAACACAACGCGGCGCCCCTCTTTGCGGGCGCCGCGTTTTCATTTCTTCAAAAAATGTTTTCGTTACGGACATGCCGCTCTTCTTTTTCTCAACGAACAAATTCCGGCACGGAGAGGTATCTGTCCCCCGTATCGGGCAGAAGCACGACGATGTTTTTCCCCGCGTTCTCCGGCCTTCCGGCAAGGAGAGCGGCGGCATACAGCGCCGCGCCCGCGGATATACCCACCAAAATGCCCTCTGTCCGGGCGAATTTTGCGGCGAACTCGAACGCCCGCTCATTCTCCACGGCAACGATCTCGTCGCACACGGAAACATCCAGCGTTTCGGGCACGAAGCCCGCGCCGATGCCCTGGATCTGATGCGCGCCCGCCCGGCCCCGGGTGAGCACGGGCGAAGAGGCGGGCTCCACGCCGACCACCCGCACGGCGGGATTTTTTTCTTTGAGATATTTCCCCACGCCCGTCACCGTGCCGCCCGTGCCGATGCCCGCGACGAAGATGTCCGTTTTGCCGTCGGTATCCTCGTAAATTTCGGGACCCGTGGACGCGTAGTGCGCGGCGGGGTTGGCGGGATTGGAGAACTGCCCGAGCACGATGGCGTTGCCGCGTTCCCTTTTTATCTCCTCCGCCCGTTCGATGGCGCCGGACATGCCCTTTGCGCCGGGCGTGAGCACGACCTCGGCGCCGTATGCCTTGATGAGATTGCGCCGCTCGACGCTCATGGTGTCGGGCATGACGATGACGGCGCGGTACCCCCGCGCCGCCGCCACGGCGGCAATGCCGATGCCCGTGTTGCCGCTGGTCGGCTCGATGACTGCGCCGCCCGGCTGCAGCTCGCCCCTCTTTTCCGCCGCGTCGATCATGGCGACCGCCACCCGGTCCTTGACGCTGCCCGTCGGATTGAGATATTCGAGCTTGGCAAATATCTGCGCCTTTGCCCCTGCCGCCGCCGCAAAACGGTGTGCGCACAGCAGCGGCGTGCGCCCGACGAGCCCGGTCACGTCTTCATAAACTTTCATTGCAAAAAACCTCCTGACCCTGTTATTCATCATGCCCTTCGTTGCGGGCATGGCTATGCCGATCCTGCCCTTTCTTTCCGCGGAACGAGAACCGTTCAGCGCACGGATTCAAACGCCTGCGCGAGATCGGCAAGAATGTCGTCGATGTGTTCGGTGCCGATGGACAGCCGCACGGTGTTCGGGCGGATGCCCGCGGCGGCAAGTTCCGCTTCGCTCAGCTGCGAGTGCGTGGTGGAGGCGGGATGAATGACCAAAGACTTGCCGTCCGCCACGTTGGCGAGCAGTGAAAAGAGGCGCAGTTCTTCGGTGAACCGCCGCGCGGTCTCCGCCCCGCCCGCGATTTCAAACGTAAAGATCGATCCGCCGCCGCGCGGATAAAATTTTTGATACAATTCCGCCTGCCGCCCGGCTGCCAGAGCGGGGTGATTGACCCGCTCCACCTGCGGATGCGCCGCGAGATATTCCACGACCCGCAGGGCGTTTTCCACATGGCGCTCCACGCGCAGGGAAAGCGTTTCCAGCCCCTGCAGCAGGAGAAAGGCGTTGAAGGGGCTCAGGCAGGCGCCCTGGTCGCGCAAGAGCGCGGCGCGCAGACGCACGGCATACGCCGTCCTGCCGCATGCCCGGCTGAAGACCAATCCGTGATAGGAAGGATCGGGAGAAGTGAGCGCGGGGAATTTGCCGGCCGCCTCCCAATCGAACGTGCCGCCGTCCACCACCACGCCGCCGAGCGACGTGCCGTGCCCGCCGATGAATTTGGTCGCCGAGTGCACCACGATGTCGGCGCCGTGCTCCAGCGGGCGGAAAAGATAGGGCGTGGAAAAGGTATTGTCCACGATGACGGGCAGCCCGCGCCGGTGCGCGACCGCCGCGACCGCCTCCAGATCGGCGACATCGCTGTTGGGATTGCCCAGCGATTCGAGATAGAAGAGCGTGGTGTTCGGGCGGATGGCGCGCTCGAACCCGGCGGGCGTTCCGTCCGTGAAGGAAACTTCGATGCCCATTTGGGCAAACGTGTGCGCGAAGAGATTGTGCGTGCCGCCGTACAGGCCGGACGCGCTGACGATGTGCCCGCCGGCGGGCGTGATGTTGCGCACGGCGCAGTCGATCGCCGCCGAACCGGAAGCAAACGCAACGGCAGCCGCGCCCCCTTCGAGCGCCGCCATGCGCTTTTCAAACACTTCGCAGGTGGGGTTGGTCAGGCGGGAATAAATGTTTCCGCCCTCGCGCAGGGCAAACCGCTCCGCCGCCTGCGAAGAGTCGGCAAACACATAGGATGTCGTCGCATAGATGGGCACGGCGCGCGCCCCCGTTTCGCCGACGCTCTCCTGCCCGGCGTGCAGCTGCAATGTTTCAAATTTATAGGAACGATTTTCCTTCTTCTTTCCGTCCGTCATTTTCTGCTCCTTTCCGCTCTGAAAATTTACAGGAATTTTTCCACGTCCTCGATGCGTTCGATCTGCCCGACGGGCGCATATCCCGGCGGCAGCGCGCGGCGATCGGGATTGAACCAAAGGCAATCCATGCCCACGGTTGCGCAGCCCGCCACGTCCGACGAAAGCGAGTCGCCGATGAACAGGCATTGCGCCGCGGAAGCGTTCAAGCGGGCCAGCATGCCCGTAAAAAACGCCTTGTCCGGCTTGATCGTGCCCACCGCCTGCGAAATGAACACGGCGTGCGCATAGGGCAGAAAATCCCGAAGCCGCGCCGTCTGCATGACCGTCAATCCGTTGGTGGCGATGCACGTCTTATACGAGCGCGACAGGCGGGCAAAAGTGTCGAGCCCCGCCCCCAGGACGGCGGACGGCGCATTCAGCTCGTCCAAAAACCGCGCCGCCAGCTCTTCCGCCGAGGCGTCCACCCGAAAGCCCTCCTTGATGCGCGCAAAGAGCAGGCGCAGGTGCCCCACATACTTCTCGTGGTAGTCCCGCCGTATCTCTTCCTTATGGATGTCGTTGAGCCCCTCTTCGTCCCACACGGTATACGAGAGCACCCAGGCGCGGCGGATATCTTCCGCCGTATACGGCGCACCGAAGTGCCGGAAGGTGCGGGCGAAAGCCGCCTGCTCGTCCCGATTGAAATCGACCAGCGTATGATCGGCGTCGAAAATGAGATAGTCGTACTTTGCCATGCTCCCTCCGCTCTTCCTACGTTTTTTGCCCGCGGCCGAGCCTTCCGCCCCGCCTACGGAACGGACAACGCTCTACCAATCCTGTTTTTCGAGCGACTTGTCCTTGACGTCGTCGTAAAACTCGAAATACCGCCGTTTGAATTCGGCGGGGGAAAGGGTTTCCCCTTCTTCGGATAGCGCCGCAAGCATGGCTTCCAGTTCCGCGGGGGAAAAGTCCCCCTCGTCCGCCTCGCCGTCATACGAATCAAACAGGCGCATCAGATCCAATTTCGAAGTAGCCATGCCCGCGTCATTCCCCTCCCTGCAAAACGTTCTGCATCAGGTGATAGATCTCGGGGAAACGGTCCCTCAGGCGCAGGAGGCGCCCCGAATCGTCCAGAAAGCAGTGATCGGTCTCGCCCCGGCAGCAAAGTTCCCCCGCCTCGTTCCTGACGGCATAGGCAAAGGTAAACCGCACGCCCGTGAACCGCACGAGGGAAACGGAGATCTCCATCTTTTCGGCGAAACGGGTCATTTTTTTGTACTCCGCGCGCACGCCCAGGACGGGGGAACAGATGCCCAGCGCCTCCATGCGATCGTAGCCGAAGCCCGCCTGTTCCAGAAAATCGATCCGCGCCTCCTCGAACCAGCGGATATAATTGGAGTGATGGGTCACGCCCATGCAGTCCGTTTCATAGTAATGCACTTTGTGATGATAGGGTCTCATTATCTCTCCTCCCCGTTCAGAATGATTTTTTGCAGCGCCGCCGCATCGTCCGCCACGGCAAGGGGGCGCATGGATTCGAGCAGCGGCCTTTCCCGAAAGCCCCAGCTGACGAGCACGCAGTCCATGCCCGCGTTTTTTGCCGTCTCGCCGTCCACGTCGCTGTCGCCGACGTAGAGCGCATCGGCAGGCCCTGTCCCCAGCTCCCGCAGTGCCTGCAATACGCCCGCCGGCGCCGGTTTTTTGGGCATGCCTTCCCGCGCGCCGATCACCGCGGCAAAGACGGCGGGGAAAAATCTTTCGCACAGCGCCTGCACGGCAAAATCCGCCTTGTTGGAAACGACGGCAAGGCGCAGCCCATGCCCGCGCAAAGCCTGCAAAAGCGCGGGCACGCCCGCATACGGCACAGTCCGGTCGGCATTGTGCGCGGCATAGTACGCGCAGAAAATTTCCGGGGCGCGCCCGACCGTTTCCCCGTCCCGCCTGTCCGCGGGCAGGGAACGTTCGACGAGCTTCCGGATGCCGTTCCCCGCGAAGCGGCGCACCTCTTCGACCGTGCGCGGCGGGCAATGCAAAACGGACATGGTATGGTTGACGGCGGCCTGCAGATCCGCCGCCGTATCGAGCAGCGTGCCGTCCAGATCAAACACGACGGCGGCATATCTTTTCATTCCGGTATGTACCTCTGTTGCCGATCCTTTTCAAGCGCAAAACGCCGCCCGCCGTCAGTCGGCGAACCGTTGTTTTCCCGTCACGTCCGTCAGGGTGATCTTATAGACGACGGTGTCGGGGACCAGGGCGCACGCCTCGGCGGAATATTCGGTCGCATTGCAGTGCTCCAAGAGCAGCTGCAGACCCTTTACGCGCTCCTCGAACGCCTCCACCCTTTCGACGATGCCGAACCCGATGACGCTCTTATAGTCCGCCGTCACCGAATGCCCCGTCGGGCGGTACCCGCGGAAGAGATCGGCCTCCACGCACACGCGGTCGTCTGCGGCGATGCGTTCATGTTTCAACCCCTCGCCCGCGCCGTGGAAATACAGCAGGATCTTCCCTTCCCGTGCCTCCATGCCGAAGGAGAGGGGCACGACATACGGATATTCTTTGCCCCGCAGCCCCAGGCGGATAGTGTCGCATTTTTCCAACAATGAAACGATCTCCCGAAAATCGGTGATCTCTCTGTCCTTTTTTCGCACGATGATCTTCCTCGCCCGATGTTCTCTCTATATTTTAGCACAACATAGCCGCCGCCGCAAGAATTTTGAACGCATGTCCGGGAAATTTTCTCCGTCGGCAACGCCCCGACGGCGGACAGCCCGTCTGTCGGCCCCCGCCGGGGTACACCCACGAAAAAAAACGGAGCGTTCAACCGCCCCGTTTTCCGTTTTTGCCGCTGCCTTTTGCCTTATAGTGCAAAATATCCAGATAATTTTCTTCCTGTGCCTCATCGAGAGGAAACGAACCGATCAGCCCCGTCATCTCCGTGGCGCTGACGGCTTCGGCCTCGTCGATGAAATCATCGATCTCTCTTGTCTTTCCTTTTTTATTTCCCATGCCCGCAGTATGCGCCGTCCGTTCGCCCTTTATGCGCGCACAGCGGAAAGAAATCCGACGAAGACCCGGGCATGGTGTCCTCTTACACCAATTGCTGTTCGTTGATGAAGAGCTCGAAGCGAAGCCCCAATTCCCGCGCCGCCTGGCGGCAGAGCGTCATGCGCTCCATAAAGATCTGAAAATAATCCATGATGGAACTGTAATGGGTGTCGATGGTCAGATCGAGGCGCAGTGCCGTCCGTTCCCCGTTGATCTTCAATTCGGATTTCGTGACCGAATAATTGACGCGGTCGTGGATGTCGAAATTCTCCGCATGCAGAGCGTCGCGCACCCGGCTGCGGCGGACATCCGACTTGTCTGCCAGGATGAGCGCGGCGGCGAGTTCGCTGACCGGTTCGCCCGTGCCCTCGTCGTGATTGCCGATGGCAGTGACCACGGAAGCGATCTCGTCCGCGGGCATGCCCAGCTTGTCCAGAATACGCATGGTCATCGTCGCGCCGCTCTGCGAATGCCCCACGCGGTTGACGAGGTTGCCGATGTCGTGCATGTACCCCGCGATGCGGACAAGCTCCACTTCGCGGGCGGGATAGCCCATGGTGCGCAGAATATAGGCCGCCGTTTCGGCGACCGTCGTGACGTGCGCAAATCCGTGCTCCGTATACCCCAGCGCCCCCAAAGAGGCGTCCGCATGGCGGATATAGGTCTTGATGTCCTCATTGTCCCGTATGGTCTCGAATGTTATCATGCCCTTATTATACCATACTTTTTCAAAAAATCTCTCTTTTTTGCCGAAAAAATTTTCAAAGAAAAAATGTCAGAGGACGCCGCAGACGCCGAGGAAAAACTTTACGGCAAATCCGAGCGCGATGAGACAGAGCGACAGGACATTCAGCCATTCCCGGCGGAAGAGCCGTCCGCCGCAGAGGACGAAGAGCGCCAATACGGGCACGGCGGGAAACATGAAGTGCAGGCGGAAGGCTTCGGCAAAGTCCGCCCGCAACGCCGCCGCACAGGCGCGCGTCAGCCCGCAACCCGGGCATGGTATGCCCGTCAGGCGTAAAAACGGACATTCCCAGCCCAAAAAATAGCCCAAAATCACGAACGCCGCCAAGAGCAGCAATGCAACGCCGCCCGGAAGGAAATCGACAACGCGCCGCTTTTCAATGCAAAAGTTCCCGTTTGAGCGGGAACTTTGTCTTTTACTCCTTTTGCGCGGCATGGCTCAGTCCTTGAGCGGTACGCCATTGGCGTCTACGGCAATGGAGCCGGTAAGGATGAGGATGCCCTCGATCAACCCCCAGATGCTTGTGATCGCCGCCCCGATCCCGCAGGTGCAGACGGTGATGAGCAGCTGTGCCACAGCTTTGCCCGTATAGCCGAGATAAAAATTATGAATACCGAGAGAGCCGAGAAAAATCCCCAGCAACCCCGCGGCGAGTTTAGATTTCCGTTCCACCGCATTGCTTTGCTGCCACTCCGGCGCGGGACCCGCGGCAAAAAAGCCGCATCGGACACAGGAGGCGGCATTGACCGGCAGTTCCGCCCCGCAGTTGGCGCAATATTTGCTCCCCGTCCCTCTCATGGCGCCGCAGCGCATGCAGAATGATGCATTCGGATCCATTTCGTTGCCGCAATTTTTACAAAACATCTCTCGTCCTCCTCCGTGGATTTTTTCGGCGCCGAATCACACTATTTGTTTCAATTTTATCACAGATACAGCGCCTTGTCAAGACTTTTCGGAAAATATTTTCATGTACCCCGTGTATGATTACAATGCTTTGCTCCATCGATTTTTATTAAAATTTGCCGATTCGATTGTCGAAACCATTGACTTTTCGGTTGCGTTGTGCTACAATGATCCTGCCAAACAATTCTTATAGTCCTAATTCAGGAGTGCGGACTTTTTTTATTCTATCGTCATAAGTCTGCCATTATCATTTTGCTGTACTCATCTATCGGATTTGGCAAAAATGCAAATTCCGTTTATGTGAGTACAGTCATCCGTACTATACGTAAGAATTGTTTGGCGACAGTCGGAGTTTGCGTTTTTCGTGCGTTGGCTTCGGCTGACGCACTTTTTTATTTTACGGAGGTCCTCATGCAAAAAGTTGTCACGATAAGAGCGTCGCAAAATGATTTAGAACAAGTAACTGCAAAATTCACGTCGCTTGGTTGGCGTATTGTGAGCATTACCAA
>CAZTND010000045.1:0-11458 GCA_964615285.1 uncultured Clostridia bacterium | reverse complement strand
GGGCGGCTCCTTTCGGCGCCGCCCTCTCATTTATCATAGGAAGGAAAAGTATATCAATTGGTTGAAACCAATCGTCTGTGTTCGCGGATAGTATACGACAGTTGCGGAAAAAAAGCAATAGTTTTTGCTCAATCGGTCGTTTTTGCGTCACAAATTGTTTTTCGGGGGCAGGGAAATGTCGTTTTTCGCCCACATACGGCAATTTCTGCCATTTGTGCCGCCGTTCGTGCCGCGGGGAAAACGCGCATGAAAATCGGCGTAAAATGAAAAAGCGGAGCCGCACGGCTGCGCTTTTTCATATGTCATAGGAAGGAAAAGTATTTTGTCGGCGGGAACCGACTTTCTGTGTTCGCACACAGTATACTACTTTCCGAAGGATTTTGCAATAGTTTTGTTGCAATCGGTTGTTTTTTGGACATGAATTGCATTTTTCGCCGCCTGAAAGCCCGTTGTACGGGCACAAACGGTAAAAATCCCGCAAAACGGCCCTTTATTCCCAGGGCAGAAGTTCGCCGCCGAGGATGTGGATGTGCAGGTGCGGCACGCTCTGCCCCGCGTTTGCCCCCTGGTTGACGACCAGGCGGAACCCGTCCTCCACCCCGAGCGTCTTTTTCAGGGTCGGGATCTTCTGCAGGGCGCGCTTGACGATGAGGGCGCGGCGCTCGTCCATCTCTTCGAGCAGGGCAAAATGCTCCTTGGGGATGCACAGGCAGTGCACCTTTGCCTTGGGCTCGATGTCCTTGATGACGATCAGTTCGTCATCTTCATACAGCTTCTGCGAAGGGATCTCCCCCGCGATGATCTTACAGAAAACGCAGTCATTCATGGTCAATTTCTCCTATACAATATTCTTCTTTTCTTTCTTTCAAAACAATATCCTGCCGCCGCGCCACTTGTCCGGTCACGGCAACGCGGATATAATTTTCGGTGTAGCCGAAAGTATAGCCCCCCTTCTCCTCTTCGGGAACGAAGGAAAACCTTTCGCCCAGAAACCCGTCTATATACGCGGCGCGGCGCCTTGCGGCGAGCGCCGCCAGGGCGGCTTTGCGCTCCTCTTTGACGGCGGGAGAAAGCTGCGGCAGGCGCGCCGCGGGCGTGCCTTCGCGCGGGGAATAGACGAAACAGTGGATCTGCGCGAAGCCCGCCGCTTCGGCGAGGGACAGCGTATCCGCAAAATCCTCTTCCGTTTCGCCCGGAAACCCCGCAATGATGTCCGTCGTGACGGCGGCACGCGGGAAAAACGCATAGATGAGGCGGCATTTTCCCAGATATTCCGCCCGCGTGTAGTGCCGGTTCATGCGGCGCAGGACGGCGTCGGAGCCGCTCTGCAATGAGAGATGAAAATGGGGCGCAAAGTCGGACATGCCCTTTGCCGCGGCAAGAAATTTTTCATTGACGGCGTTCACTTCCAGCGAACCGAGGCGCACCCGCGCGGGCAGGGCGGCGAGGGCGGACAACAGATCGGCAAGCCCCCGCTGCCCGTCCCGGTACGAAGTGATGTCGATGCCCGTCAGCACGACCTCTTCCGCACCCGCTTCCGCCGCGGCATACGCCTCCTTCACCACGCTCTCCAGACTTCTCGAACGGCTTCTGCCCCGCAGATAGGGCACGATGCAGTACGAACAGAAATTGTTGCACCCGTCCTGTATTTTGACGAAATGGCGGCTGCGCACCGCCGCGGGGAAAGGCAGCTCGTCGAAATTTTTATCGTCGTCGTCAAAAAAGATCCCCGCCCTGTCCAAAAGAGTCGGGACCCTGCTCTTGTTCCGCGCCCCCGAAACGACGAGGACGTTTTTCCTGCCCGCAAACGCCTGCGCATTCTTTTGCGCCGCGCAGCCGCAGACGAGCACGCGGGCGGCGGGATTGAACTTCAGCGCCCGCGCGACGAGCTGGCGGCTCTTCTTTTCCGCCTCCGCCGTCACCGCACAGGTATTCAGGATATACAGGTCGGCGGGGCAGAGTTCGGCAGAGACCTCATACCCCCGCTCGCGGAGCGCCCGCACGAGGGAGGCGCTCTCCACTTCGTTGACCTTGCAGCCGAGGGTAAAAATGACCGCCTTCATGCCCGTTCCTCCCATTCGCCGAGGGAAAACATGACCGCCGCCGTCAGGGCGACCGCCGCCGTTTCGGCACGCAATATCCTCTTCCCCAGGGTCACGCCCCTGTAGCCGAGGGCAAGCGCCTCTTCAAACTCCGCGCGGGAAAAGCCCCCTTCGCTGCCCACGACCAGCACCGCCGATCCCTTCATGCCGTGCAGATCGGCCTGATTTTCATGCAGAAATTCACAGGCGAACAGTTTGTTCCGGTACCCCATGCCCGAATACAACGCCTCTTGCAGCGTGGGATAATACACGACGTCGGGTGCGCGGGAGCGCAGGCACTGCTTTGCCGATTCGCGCGCCACCCGCCGCAGGCGTTCCAGCTTGTTCTCCCCGATGTACGCCGAGGAATAGGCGGAGGAAAAGAGCCCGATGGAGTTCACGCCCAGCTCGGTCGCCTTCTGCACGGCAAATTCGTTGCGGTCGGCGTTTTTCAGGAAGCCGAACAGCAGTTTGACGTCCGTCGCCGCCTCCCGTTCGCCGATGCGGCTGCCGACGATGTGCACCCGCATGTCGCGCTTGCCGACGGCGGTCACGATGCCGTCGTATTCCCTGCCGCTGTTGTCGAGCAGGACGACCTCGCTCCCCGTCTCGAGGCGGAGCACGGTGCGGGCATGGGCGAACTCTTCCCCCGTCAGAAAGGCCTCGTCCCCCTCCGTCTTGTCGATGAAAAACCGTCTCTTGTCCAAATTTATTTTCTCCTTAACACCATGGCGCGCCATTCTCCCCCGGCCCGCTCGCTCACGGCAGAAAGGCCCTGCGCCGCATACGCCGCCCTTACCTTTTCCGTGCGGTCGCTCAAAATACCGGACAAAATGAGGGCGCCGCCCGGCGCAAGACAGGCGGAAACGGACGGAGCCAGCGCCGCCAGCACCTCTGCGGTGATGTTTGCCACCACGACGTCGCCCGCCGCCCGATCTTCGTCCGGCTGCCCGGAGAGACGGACGGCGACGCGGTCCGCCACGCCGTTCAGGCGGGCGTTGTGCTCCGCCGAATCGACCGCGACGGGGTCGATGTCCGTGAGGTACGCCCGCTTTGCGCCGAGCTTGACCGCCGCGATGCCCAGGATGCCGCTGCCGCAGCCCACGTCGACGACCGTGGAATTTTCGCGCACATAGTCCTGCAAAAGCTCCACGCACATGGCGGTCGTCTCGTGTTCGCCCGTGCCGAACGCCATGTTGGAATCGAGCAGCACGACTTTCTCCCCCGCCGCGGGGGCATATTGTATCCATTCGGGCACGACGACGATCCTGCCCAGGTGAATGGGACGGAAATGCTCCTTCCACACCTCCATCCAGGCGTCGCCGTCCACCGTGCGCGCGGTGTCTTCCAGCGAACCGAAATCGACGGCGCCCGCCGCATTCTGCACCATGGCGGCAAGATCGGCGCGCAGGCCGCGGCGCACCGCTTCGGCGCGGTCCATGGCGACATAGCACTTGACCAGCACGTCTGCGCGGTCGTCCCAGGCGAGGGAATCGTCCGGATAATCCCAATAGACCCCTTCGCCGCGCTGCAGGGACACGATGTCGTTGACGTCGCAGATGTTCACGCCGAAATCGGTATAATTCCACATAGCGTCGGCGACCAGTTCGCTCGCCGCGGGGGTGGTATGCACGGTGATCTCCGTAAATTGGCTCATTTTCTCCTCCCGTCCGGGTGTTTTTTCCATTATACCACGTCTGCGTGGTATTTTCAAGCAAAAAAACATACCCGTCCGCCTTTCGGGCAAACGGGCATTCCGTCCTCTTCCTGTTTTTTAAGCTTCCCGCCCCGCGAGATAGTCCACCGTGCAGCCGAAATATTTCGCGATCGTCTGCATGTGCTCAAAACTGGGATTGCGGGTGCCGCAGAACCAGCCGTCCACGCTCTGCTTGGATATTCCCGTATCCTTGATGACGCGATAACGGGTGATGTGCTTTTTTGCCAGGAGCTCACGGAAACGCTCGCTGAACGGCACATCCGCCGTCCGTTTGGGCAGTTTTTCCTTGTCCGTCATGCCGCTCAGCCATTGCAGGGAACAATTCAGCCGATCGGCGATCGCCGTCACTTTCGGCAAAGAAGGCGTGCAATCCCCGCGCAGATACTTATACAGCAGCGAGAGGCTCATCCCCATCTCTGCCGCAAACTGCGCACGGGAAATATCGTTTTTTTGCAGAGCCTCTTTCAATCTCTCCCCGAACACGTTCTTTTTCATGGCTTCTCTTCCTTTGCGATTCCGCCTTGTATTCTTTACACTCCCATATTATTCGCTTTTTTCATATATTATATATGAGAAAACATACAAAGTCAACAATTTAACGCGATTTTCTTGCCGTTTACGAAAGAAAAAAACAATTTTTGTCTTTTTACATCCGTTCGCCGCCCTCTTTTTCCCCGTCGGCCCCGGCGGCGCGCGCGGCAAGCACGCTCTCCTTCATGACCGCAAACACCTCGTCACCCACGATGTGTTCCATCCGGCAGGCGTCCCGTTCGGCCGCCTCCCGCGGTACGCCGCGGCGCACCCAGAACTCGGTGATGATCAGGTGTTTTTCATAGACCGCCCGGGCGCGTTTTTCTCCGCTCTCCGTCAGGCAGAGGTGCATCCCGTCCATGACGACATACCCTTCCTGCACGAGGAGCTTGATGCCCTTTGTGACGGTCGGTTTGGACACGCCCAGACGCCTTGCGACGTCCACCGAATGCACATCCTTCTTGCCTTCGCCGAGAATGAGTATCGTTTCCAGGTAATTTTCCCCCGATTCGCGTATTGCCATCGTTTCACCGCTCTCCCGTTGATTATATGTACAGTATAACATATTTCCGCGGATTTTTCAAGAGTTTTTCAGAGCAATCCTTCAATGAGTATCTTCAGGCCGATGGCGACCAGCACCGCGCCGCCCGCGATCTCCGCCTTGCCGGCGAGCCTGTCGCCGATCGCCTTTCCCAGCCAGACCGCCCCGAAACTCAAAGCAAACGTGACGGCTCCGATGATCAGGCTGTCCGCCCAGATGTTGAGGGGCAGCGTGCCCGCCGTTTCCAGGGCCAGAAAAGTAACGCCGACGGCGAGCGCGTCTATGGAGGTGGCAAAAGCCTGCACCGTCAGTTTTCCGAGCCCGAACGAAGATTCCCCCTTTTCCTCCTCCTGTTCTTCCGCCGCCCCGCCGCCGGAGCCACCGGACATCCCGTTCCCGTCCTCTTTCCGCCTCCTTGCGCGGACCTCCTTTACGCCGTCGAAGATCAACTTCCCGCCGATGAAAGCCAGCAGGACAAAGGATATCCAGGGCGCGATTTCCTCAATGAGCGCGGAAAGCAGTCCGGAAGCGTAATAACCGATCAGCGGCATGACAAACTGAAACGCGCCGTAGAAAAACGCGACGACGAACGCCCTGAACGCGGTCATGTTTCTGTCCGTCATGCCGTTGGTCATGCCCACCGAAGTCGCGTCCATGGAAAGGGACAGCGCCGTTAAAATGAGTTCCGCAATTCCCATCGATCTCTCCTCCGATACAGGGAAAAATTTTGATAAAAAAAGACCTACACGCGCGGAGAAACCTTCCTCCGCTGCGCATAAGTCTTGCCGTTTACAATCAAGCCTGAAAAGAGCCCTCTTTTCAGTATGTAGGCGTGATAACTCTCCCCGCCGGGAAAGCCGACTACTCCCTCATGACAAAATTATTATAGCACATTTGCTTTACTTTGTCAACTACCGCTGGTATAATAATAAACGAAATTTTCCGGCGGAGGTATTTTCTGCATGCCCTATTCCGTTTATCTGAAAAAGAATGAAGAAAAGAGGATTCTGGCGGGACACAGCTGGGTGTACGCCAACGAAGTGCAGCGCGTGGAGGGGAAGGATAAGAACGGTTCTCTCGCCGCCGTGTACGCCGCCGACGGGCGGTTCATCGGCAAAGGATACATCAATCACGCCTCCAAGATCCTGGTGCGCATCTTTCTGCGCGGGGAGGGCGAGGACGATAAAAATTTCTACCTGCGCCGCCTTGCCGAATGCGCCGAATACCGCAAGAAGCTCGGGCATGGATACGACGGCTGCTGCCGCTTGGCGTTTGCCGAGGCGGACGGCCTGCCCGGTCTGATCGTGGACAAATACGGCGAATATCTCGTCATGCAGTGCCTTTCTTTGGGCATTCACCAACGCAAAAAGATGATCGCCGAATGCCTTGCCGAACTGTTCGCGCCCCGGGGGATATACGAGCGTTCGGACGCCGCCGTGCGCGCCAAGGAGGGGCTGCCCCCTGAAAAGGGCGTGCTTTGGGGCGAAGTGCCCGACGAGATCGTCATCGAAGAAAACGGGCTGAAAATGTCGGTGGACGTGAAGAACGGGCAAAAGACGGGGTATTTTCTGGACCAGAAGGAAAACCGTTTCGCCGTGCGCCGTTACTGCGCGGGCGGGGACGTTCTGGACTGTTTCTGCAACAGCGGCGGCTTTTCGCTGAACGCCGCCACGGCGGCGAAGAGCGTGACCGCCGCGGACATCTCCCCCGCCGCCCTCGAAAACGTGCGAAAAAACTGCGAACTGAACGGCATTAAAAACGTGACGACGGTATGCGAAGACGTGTTTGAATTGCTGAGGCGCTGCAAAAGGGAGGAGCGCAGTTTCGACGCCGTCATCCTTGACCCGCCCGCGTTCTGCAAGAGCGCGGCAGAGGTGAAGGACGCGTTCCGCGGCTACAAAGACATCAACATTTTAGGCATGAAACTGACGCGCCCGGGCGGATTTCTCATCACCTGCTCGTGCTCGCACTACATGACCGCCCCCCTCTTTGAAAAGATGCTTGCCGAAGCCGCCGCCCAGAGCGGCAGGCGGGCGCGCGCCGTGGAGATCCGTTCGCAGGCGCCCGACCACCCCGCCCTTTTGGGCGAGGAAGAAACGCGCTATCTCAAATTTTTCGTGTTGCAGATTTTGTAAAAACGCGCCGCCGCGGCATGCCTTGCAGGCAAATTTTCGGAAAAATTTCTCTTTCCCCGCCGCCGCAAAGGCAGGGCGCCGCCCGCGCGGCAAAAAAATCGACAAAACCTTTACCCGATTTTCACAAAACGGCATTGACAAGCGCA
Organism: uncultured Clostridia bacterium; assembly: GCA_964615285.1. Lineage (GTDB taxonomy): Bacteria > Bacillota > Clostridia > Christensenellales > Borkfalkiaceae > RGIG4074. The sequence goes on along the minus strand of CAZTND010000045.1, from coordinate 4,307 downwards.
CGAAATCGTGGTATACTCATTATATCTTTATGTTCGAGGTGCAAAATTATGAATTATGCTTTGAAAGGAATCACATTCCGTGAACTGAGCGTTGTGACCAATCCGGGGTTCCGCCCGGAACCGGGGAAAAAGACGGAATTCAAACAGGAGATCCGCGTGGAAAAAGTGGCAAAAGCCCCCGGGCAGGAAAAAATTTATCTGAGCGGGCTGCGTTTCGACATGAAAGCCACGCCCGAGAACCCCACTCCCTACAATGTCTGCGTGCACGTCGTCGGCGTGTTCGAGACGGAGGGCGTGGACACCGACCAGGACATGCAGACGCTGCAATATGCGACCACCAACGTATTGCTGCCCACGCTGCGCGCCGCCGTTGCCAACTTACTGGCCACGGCCATGCTGCCCCCCATTCAGATCCCCCTCATCCCCGTCACCAGGCTCTGCCGTCAACCCGGCGACGACCGGAATTTTAAGGTCAAATTCGACGAATCGCTGTTGGCTTGAATCACATCAAAAATCACCGTCCCGAAAACAGACGTTTTCGGGACGGCTTTTTCTATGATCTTTACAATGATTTCCCCGTTCCTTTCAGCGCAGCAGCCTGCCCTGCTTGGTGTCGAGCACCGTGAACATTTCCGCTTCTTCCCCCGTCGCGGCGTCCACATACACGAAATATTCCTTTTCGCCGTATGTGCCGCTGAACTCATAGGTCAGAAGTTCGCTCCCTTCGTAGGGAATGAGCGCCAGCCGCGCCGTGGCGGGTTCGATCTTGCCCAGCGCCGACGCCGCTTCCCCTTCGGACACCGAAGGGCTGCCGATGGTCCTTTCACAGTGATTGAGATAGTACGGCAGCGCCTCGAGGCCCACTACCATGCCCTTGGTCTCGCACACCTTGACAATGACCATGTCCGAATAGCACAGCACGCCGTCCTGTTCATACACGAAGTTGATGTTTGCGGCGGTGCCGTTCTCCTGCAGCCAGACGGGGTGCATGTTCTCCATGCCCAGGTTTGCCAAAAAGTCCTCGGCGATCTGCACGCATTCCGCCTGCGAGAAGTTGTTCGCCATGCACTTTTCGTAAGAATCGAACATGATGAGCCTGCCGCCGGCCTTGGAGAGCTGTGCATATATCTCCCGGCCGCGCGAATCGCGCAGCGTGAAATTGAAACAGCTCAACCCGTCCGCGATCATGTCCCCCGTGTGCTCGACCTCCTGTATATCATATTCCCGGAAATACTCTCCCGCCAGCGCTTCCGCCTCTTCCGCGGAGATCTCGCCGACATCCAGAAGCCCCTTTGCCGTCACCTTTTCCTTGTTTTCGGAGAAGGGCCCGTCCTGGATGGAAGAAGGTGTTTCGATGACGTTGGAATTGAGGTTGTCGAACCCGTCCCGCATCATGCCTTCCCGGCTGTTTTTGATGAGCTTTTCCCAATCCTTCGCGGACATGGTGTTGCGCAAAGTCTGCAGCTCGGACAAAATGGCGGCATTGGTCTCATACATATATTCCAGCGTATCTTCCTCGCCGCTCAACGCCCTGCCGGTGGCGACGGAACTCAAACTTTCCCGCGCAAATTCAGACGTATGGTTGACGAAAGAGGCGATATTATTGGTGGTAGCCATGTCCACGGGGAAGCGCTCGAGCGCGCTCTCCATGAGTTCGCTGTCCACCAGAATATCCGTCAGCAGTTTGCGCTGTTCGCTCACCCCGTTCGCCAGGCGCAGCTTGTTGAGATTGGCGTCCAGATTTTCGCTCAGTTCGGTGATCTCATAGAGGTTGCTGCGATAGGAAGCTCCCATCATTTCGCTCATGTTGCTCATGTTGACGCCGCCGACCGTGATGACGGTCAGCATGGCAAGGGACGCCACGCCGAGGGAGATGACCGCCGCCAGCCAGCCGCCGATCCCCTGCCCCTGCGAACGCCGCTCCGTCCTTTGTTCGCGCTTGTGCTTGCGGTTCTCCGCCTCCAGGCGGCGCTTGTGCATGCGCTCCTCCTTGCGCTTTAAGGCAAGTTCGTGGCGGAGTTCTCTGTTCTGCCGCTGCAGGGCAATGCGCTCCTGCTTTTCGCGCTCCTTGCGCTCCATGCGCTGGATGACCGTCTCGTTGCGCAGCATTTCCCGCCGCGCCTCCCGGGCGGCGCGCCGCTCCTGCGCCCGTTCCTTTGCCTGCAATTTCTTTTCCATGGCGCGCTCCTTCGCCAGCAGTTTCCGCTCTTCCGCCTCGTGTCTGCGCTGTTCCTGCGCCTCCTGACGGTTAGCCTTGCGCTCTGCACGCGCCTTTGCCGCTTCCAGACGGACGCCCGCGGCGGAATTTTCTTCCTCTACCTTTTTGGTCACCGTCTTTTTCACCGTGCCCGCCGCCGTATTCTTTGCCGCAGGGGCGGATTTCTTTTCCTTTTCGATGCGCTGCACCTTTTTGACGCCGCTCGAAGTGTTGGCGCCTACTTTTTTACCGGTATTCTTATTCTCTTCCATCTCTCTTCCCTCCTCAGTTTGCAAACACATGCCGCCCGATGACGGTCACCGTCTGACGATCGAATATCCACTTGCTCGTGGCGACGGCGGGATTATAATAGTACAGGCAGCCATAAGAAGGATCCCAGCCGTTGAGCGCATCCTGCGCCGCATTGTACGCCGTTTCGTCCGGCTCCAGATTGATCTGCCCGTCGTCCACCGCCGTGAACGCCCCTTTCTGATAGATGACGCCCGCCACGGTATTGGGAAATTCGCTACTCTCCACGCGGTTTAAGATGACCGCGCCGATCGCGACCTGCCCGATGTAGGGCTCTCCCCTGCCCTCGGCATAGATGGCTTTGGCGAGCAGGTACAGGTCGGTGCTCGTATAATCGGACGTACCCGAACCGCCGCCCGTCACGTTGTAATCCCGTTCCAGAACGGAAGCCGAAGCGTTCATGCCCAGCGCGCGGAAGGTGGCAAGCCCGACGATGCCGTCGGCGGTCAGCCCGTTCTTTTGCTGGAACTTTCTCACCGCTTCGCGCGTGCCGCTGCCGTAGATCCCGTCCACGGCGCCGCTGTAATAGCCCCATTCCTTGAGCCGGCGCTGCACTTCCCTGACCTCGCCGCCCGTGGAGCCCTGTTCGAGCACGGCGGCGGGAAGCGTTTCGACGGCCGCCGCAGGCGGCGTACTTTTTATATGTCGGTCGATCGTGAACAGCGCATAGATCAGTCCGACGGCCAAAAACGCCAGCGCGACCGCGCTGATTCTGAGTACTTTTTTCATAATCTTATCTTTTTCCTCCTATGTACGCCTCTCCCGCCGTCGGGCAGGACTATGCCCCGAAGAAATTTTCGATGATCTCCAGAATTTTGGAACGGTATACGATGTTGGCGCCGCTCACGCTCGTAAAGCAGAGGGGCGGATAGATACAGCACCACCAGTTGTCCCCCGTGCCCGCGCCCAGCTCGATGATGAGCGCGTCATATACCCCCGCTTCCAGCGTATATCCCTCATATACCCGCGTGGGAAATTCCTCCTGCCGGACGGACGCGCTTGCGCCGTAAGAAAAACCGTTGGCGCGGAGCACCGCCGTACAGAGCGTTTCCAGCTCGCCGAGGTGTTCCCCCGCGGCGGCAAGGGCCTGCTCCTTGTCCGTGCACGCGGCGACCCACGGCGTGACCGCCTCCACCACGGCGTCGCGCACCAGGTATTTGACCGCCTGATCTTCCGCCGCGTTGGAATTGGCGCGGATATGCACGCGCAGATACTCCGCCTGCGTTGCCGACGGACCGCCGCCGCTGGCCGCGCTTCCGACAGCCGTCAAAATTATTATGACGAAACCGAGAAAAAGTATACAAAATTTTTTCATTTTTTCTGCCTCCGCTTCCATGTATTGACGGATGGGACAAAATTTATACGATTACACCACCCGAAAAATAAAAAACCGTCTGTCCTCCCCTCCCTTCGCCCGACGAAAAAAAGGTAAAAAAATTTTTGAAAACGGGATAAAAAACGCTTGCAATCTCCTGCGGAATATGGTATAGTAATAAAGCTTTTGAATGAGCAGGGAAGTTTAGCTCAGTTGGGAGAGCATCTGCCTTACAAGCAGAGGGTCATAGGTTCGAGCCCTATAACTTCCACCATTAGTATTTGATAGACACCGTAAACACTAGATACGGTGTTTATTTTTTTTGTTTGTGTTTCGTTTTGTTTCAAAGGTTTAGTCAAAAGTTTAGTCAAATGTAGGATATAAATTACCTTGAATATTATATTACCTTTATTCTTCTTTCTCCCAATCATAAAATTTGACTTTAATTCGACATAATACTCAACATCTGCAACACTACCGGCATAA
>CAZTND010000044.1:0-11587 GCA_964615285.1 uncultured Clostridia bacterium | reverse complement strand
AATAGCTTTCGACCGTTTGACAAGAGGGTGGAAAAAGGGGTATAATAAAAGAAAAGACACGGAGGAAAAGACGTTGAAGAAAAAAAAGACCATCGCATTGATCGCACACGACAATAAAAAACATGAAATCATCCAATGGGCGCTCACCAATAAGGAGGCGCTTGCAAAATTCGATCTCTGCGGCACGGGCACCACGGCAAAGCTCGTTGCGGAGGCGACGGGGCTGGAAGTCAAACGCTACCTTTCGGGCCCGCTCGGGGGAGACCAGCAGATCGGCGCCAAAGTCGCGGAGGGGAAGATCGATATCGTCATCTTTTTCTGGGATCCTTTGCAGACGCAGCCGCATGACCCCGACGTCAAGGCGCTCCTGCGCATCGCCGTCGTCTACGACATTCCGATCGCTACCAATAAGGCGACCGCCGATTATGTCATCCATTCCAAGCTGATTTAGTGAATATATGAAGTACTATGTCATACATAAATAAGATAAAAATTCCCGAAGGACAATTCTTTCGGGTTTTTGTTTGCCCGAAGGATCGTTTTTCAGAGCGGATTGAAATATTTTTCCCATAATGTAAATTTTTCATGCGTATTTTTCCGATGCCGTTTTTCGGAGGTGGCAAAGGCGGTTGTTTTTGAATTTTTACAGCCGGTTTCGGTTTGTTTTTCCTGAAAAATGAAGAAAATAAAAAAAGTTAAAAAAATTTTCAAAACCATATTGAAAAATCTTCCAAAATATAGTATAATGCTTATGATGTTCCATAAGCGCCTGATTTTTCCAGCGACGTTGTTGGCTGTGCAATGCCGACGGGCGGGGAACGGGTCTGCCGAAAGGGAAGCAATAAAAAAATCGATCAAAAACAGGGAGGAGCGATGGAAAACAAACCGCAGGAAAATTTCCCGCTGTACGTATATCATCACGGCGAAAATTACAGGACCTATGAATTTATGGGCGCGCACAGGGCGACGCAGGACGGAACGGAAGGATATGTTTTCCGCGTCTGGGCGCCGCATGCCGCCGCCGTTTCGGTCGTCGGCGATTTCAACGGCTGGAACGACGAGGCCGACCCCATGGAAAAACTCATCGACGACGAAACGTTCGAGTTGTTCATTCCCGGGCTGAAAGAGTACGACACTTATAAATATTGTATCCGGACGCGGGACGGCAGAAAACTGATGAAGGCCGATCCGTATGCTTATCATGCGGAGACGCCGCCCGCGACGGCATCCAAGCTGTACGATCTCGACGGGTACGAATGGGGCGACGGGGCGTACATTGAAAACCGGAAAAAGAGCGACATTTACAGTTCGCCCATGAACATATACGAAGTCAATCTTCTTTCCTGGAAGGTCCGTGACGACGGCAACTACTATTCTTACCGTGAACTGGCGGTAGAACTCGTGAAATACGTCAAGGAAATGGGGTACACCCACGTGGAATTCATGCCCGTGTGCGAACATCCCTATGACGGATCGTGGGGCTATCAGGTCACAGGTTATTATGCCGTGACTTCCCGCCTCGGCACGCCGAAAGATTTCATGGCGCTCGTGGACGCCTTCCACAGGGAGGGCATCGGCGTCATTCTCGACTGGGTGCCCGCGCACTTCCCCAAGGACGCGCACGGCCTTTATGAATTTGACGGACAGCCTCTCTACGAATGCCCGCAATGGGATCGGATGGAGCACAAAGCCTGGGGAACCCGCCGTTTCGATTACGGGCGCAATGAAATCATCTCCTTCCTTGTGTCCGGCGCGGTCTTTTTCTTTGACAAATACCATGTGGACGGCCTTCGGGTGGACGCCGTGGCTTCCATGCTCTACCTCGATTACGACCGCCGCGACGGGGAATGGGTGCCGAACAAATACGGCGAAAACAAAAACCTGGAAGCCATTGCCTTCTTGCAAAAACTCAATACCGTCGTCTTTCAGGAATATCCCTATGCCCTGATGATCGCCGAGGAATCGACGGCGTGGCCGGGCGTGACGCAGCCGGCGGACAAGGGGGGGCTTGGGTTCAATTTCAAGTGGAATATGGGCTGGATGAACGACGTCCTGAGTTATATTTCGCTCAACCCGTATTTCCGCATGAACAACCACAACAAAATGACGTTTGCCATGATGTATGCCTTTTCGGAGAATTATGTCCTGCCCATCTCTCACGACGAAGTGGTGCACGGCAAATGTTCGCTCATCAACAAGATGCCCGGGACGACCGAGGAAAAATTTGCGGGCGTGCGCGCTTTCCTCGGCTACATGATGTCCCACCCCGGCAAGAAACTCAACTTTATGGGCTATGAATTCGGGCAGTTCAAGGAATGGAACTACGCCGAAGGGCTGGAATTTTTCCTGAAAGTCTATCCGCTCCATCAGAAATTATCCGACTATGTCCGCGATCTGAATTTGTTCTACAAGGAGCATTCCGAATTTTTCGAGATAGAAAATTCCTGGGACGGCTTCGAATGGCTGGCGCCCGATGACAGGGACACCAACACCATCGCCTATAAGCGCCGCAACCGCGAAGGAAAAGAGGTCGTCGTGCTGGCATGTTTTTCGGGCGCGAACACAGACAAATATTTGCTCGGCGTCGATAAAGGCAAGTATAAAGTCATTTTCTGTTCGGACGACGTAAAATACGGCGGAGAAGGACGGCTGACGAAAAAGACATATACTACGGTGAAGAAACCGAGCCACGGACGAGAGGTTTCCATCGAGTTGAATATGCCCCGCCTTTCCTGCATATATTTGGAAAAGGTGGCGGATGTCGTGCGCAAGAAGGTTTCGGTCGCGAAAAAGAAACCGGCTTCCGTTTCCGCGGAAAAGAAAATTTCCGCCGCTGCGGACGGCGTAACGAAAAATCAAAAAACCAAACAATAAACAAGCTATGGGGGTTTGTAACAAATTATGCGAAGAAGAAAAGAGTGTGTTGCAATGTTGCTTGCGGGCGGACAGGGCAGCCGGCTGTATGCCCTGACCAGCAAAATTGCAAAACCCGCCGTGGAATTCGGCGCAAAGTACAGAATCATCGACTTTCCGTTGTCCAACTGCATCAATTCGGGCATCGATACCGTGGGCGTCATGACGCAGTACGAGCCGTTGGTGCTGAACGAGTACATCGGCAACGGACAACCCTGGGATCTCGACCGCGCCTACGGCGGCGTGCATATCCTGTCGCCTTACCAGGGCAAAGTGAAATCCTCCTGGTTCGAGGGGACGGCAAACGCCATCTATCAGAACCTGCATTTCATGCAGATGTATAATCCGGAATACGTGCTCATCCTTTCGGGTGACCATATCTATAAGATGGACTATGCCGCCATGCTCAAGGCGCACAAGGAGAGCGGCGCGGCGTGCACCATCGCCTGTATGCCCGTCCCCATCGAAGAGGCGTCCCGCTTCGGCGTGCTGAACACCAATCCCGACGGATCCATCTACGAGTTTGAGGAAAAGCCCAAAAAACCCAAGAGCAATCTCGCTTCCATGGGGATCTATGTGTTCACGGCGGAAAAACTGTTTGAATACCTGCAGCTCGATGAGGACAACCCCGAATCTTCCAAGGACTTCGGCAAGGACATCCTGCCCGCCATGCTGCGCGCAGGGGAGAAGATGATGTCCTACCAGTTCACGGGGTATTGGAAGGACGTCGGCACCATCGCTTCCCTTTGGGAGGCCAATATGGATCTTTTGGGCGAGGATCCGAAATTCGACGTCAGCGACGATACCTGGAAGATCCATTCGAGAAACCCGCTTGCGCCTCCCGAATACATCGGCGACGATGCGGAGATCTCCGATTCCATGATCGCCCTCGGCTGTGAAATACACGGCAAAGTGGAGCATTCCGTCCTGGCGAGCAACGTCGTCGTCGAAAAGGGCGCTTTCGTCAAAGACGCCGTCATCATGGCGGGCACCGTCGTAAAGACGGGGGCTAAAGTCGAATACGCCATTGTGGACGAGGATGTCGTCATCGGTGAAAATGCCTCGGTCGGCGCGCCCAAGGACAGCGGGCTCGGACTGGACGAAAAGGGCAAGGGCATTGCCGTCATCGGCAGAAATACCGTCGTGGAAGCGGGGGCGTCCGTCGCGCCCGGCGTTATCGTCGACGCAATGAAAAAAGTCAAGTAAATCAGGGGGCGCAGAAAATTATGACAGCAGTGGGCGTTATTTTTTCAAGCATGCACGAGGAAAACATTCCCGAACTTTCCAGCCATCGCACGATGGCTTCCGTCCCGTTCGGCGGCAGATACCGCATGATCGATTTCACCCTCTCCAACATGGTGAACGCGGGTATCACGACGGTGGGACTGATGACAAAGACCAACTATCAATCGCTCATCGACCACATCGGCAGCGGCAAAGAGTGGGATCTGGCGCGCAAGGACGGCGGCATCGTGCTGCTCCCGCCGTATATCGACGAGAACGAAACGGTCATCACCACCCGTCTGGAGGCGCTGAAAGGCATCGTCGGATTTTTGGACAGATGCAAGCAGGACTATGTCGTTCTCTCCGACTGCGACGGCGTGGCGCGCATCGACCTTCAGGCGGTCATCGCCTCCCACGAGCAGAAGGGGGCGGACATCACGATGGTGACGCACAGTCAACCCGTCGTAAAGACGCATTATTACATGACCGTAAAGTCGGACAAAGAGGACAAGGTAACGGAGATCCGCATCAATCCGCCCGCCAAGGGCAAGGCGGATGTATTCATCAACATCATGATCTTGCGCCGGAATTACCTGATCGAACTCGTCCGCAACGCCATCGCCTGCGGCTATACCAGCTTTGGCAGGGACATTCTCCTGAAGAGCGTCGATACTGCAAAAATATACAATCACAAGTTTGAAGGTTATTACGGCGGGATCACGAGTATGACGGCATATTTCAGACACAGCATGGAACTTCTGAACGCAGACGTCCGCCGCGAACTCTTCGGGGCGCGGGACATCTATACCAAGGTCAAGGACAGCGCGCCTTCGGAATACGGCAAGAACGCCAAAGTCGCCAACTCTCTCATATCGGACGGCTGTGAGATCCACGGCACGGTGCGCAATTCCATTCTCTTCCGCGGCGTCAAAGTGGCGCGCGGCGCGGTCGTGGAGAACTGCATCCTGATGCAGGATAACATCGTCGGCGAGAATGCAAAGCTCAACTGCGTCATCACCGATAAAAACGTTGTCATCCGCGACAGGCGGGTGTTGAGCGGGTGTGAATCGCTGCCCTATTTTATCCGAAAGGGCATGATGCTCTGATTTTTTCCGCCGTAAAAAACAAAGAAGAAAAAATCGGAAAAAGTACCGAACTTCGTTGCAAAGAACGTCATTGACGTGCTATAATAAAGTGCTATAATAAAATTGAATGATAAGGAAAGCGGCGAAGGCCGCAAGAGGAGAAAGACATGGAAAACAACGAAACCACGACCAATGTTGCAAAGACGACGCGCAAAAATTCCGGCAAAAAAGCCCCGGTGAAGAAGAAAGTGCCCGTACAGGCGGTGGAGACGGCGGAACAGCCGGCACCGGCGCCCGCGACCGAGACGGCAGCCGAAGTCGCCGCAAAGGCAGTGGAAGTGCGCGAAAAGAAAAAAGTCCTGTTCGTGGCGAGCGAGGCGGCGCCCTTCATCGCGACGGGCGGGCTTGCCGAAGTCGTCGGCTCGCTCTCCAAAGCCTTGGCGGCGACGGGGAATTATGACGTGCGCGTCATCATTCCGCTGTATTCGGACATCCGTCCGCAGTACAGGCAGGAATTTCAGTTCATCGGCAGCGTTTTTATACCGCTCGCCTGGCGCAACCAATATTGCGGCATCTTTTCCTATGAAAAGGACGGCGTGACCTATTATTTTGTGGACAACGAATATTATTTCAAGCGTCCCGGCTGTTACGGTTATTACGACGACGGCGAACGTTTCGCCTTCTTCTGTCGCAGCGTCATGGAGATCCTCGGTTTCATCAAGTTCTATCCCGAGATCCTGCACTGTCATGACTGGCAGGCGGCGCTGGCGGCGATCTACCTCAAAACCATTTACTGTTTCCGCGAGGAATATCAGTTTATCCGCGCCGTGTTCACCATCCACAACATCGAGTATCAGGGCAAATATTCCCTGGATATTCTCGAGGATCTGTTCGGGATCTCCAACAATTATAGATACCTCCTCGAATACGACCATTGCATCAATCTGATGAAGGCGGCGATCGAATGTTCGGAGGCCGTTTCGACGGTCAGCCCGCGGTATGCGGAGGAGATCAAGGATCCGTATCATGCGCACGGCCTGCAGGACATCATCCGCAAGAACGCCTTTAAGCTGCGCGGCATCCTGAACGGCATCGATCCGGATTATTACAATCCCGAGACCGATCAGTCGCTCTTTGCGCATTACAATGCGGAAAACCCCGAAAACAAGAAGATCTGCAAGGAGGAATTGCAGCGCATGCTGGGACTGCCCGTGCGCGACAACGTGCCCGTCGTGGCAATGATCACGCGGCTCGTGGCGCACAAGGGGCTTGATCTCGTCAAGACGGTCATCGAAGAATTCCTTTCGCAGGACGTGCAGTTCATCCTGCTCGGCACGGGGGATTCCATCTTTGAAAATTATTTTTCCGACCTGCAGCGCCGTTACAGCGGCAAAGTCGTTTCCTGCATCACCTTCAATGCCGATCTTTCCCGAAAAATCTATTCGGGCGCGGACATCTTCCTGATGCCGTCCAAGAGCGAACCGTGCGGTCTCTCCCAGATGATCGCCTCGCGCTACGGCGCCGTGCCCGTCGTGCGGGAAGTCGGCGGATTGTACGACAGCATCAAGCCTTGGGGGGCGGGCGGAAACGGTTTCACCTTTGCCAACTACAATGCGTATGACATGCTGTACGTCCTGCGCGAAGCCGTCAATCTGTTCTATAATAAGGAAGAATGGAAGAAACTCGTGCACAAGGCGATGACGACCGATTTCAGCTGGAACAACACCGCAAAATATTACGAGCAGATGTATGCGGATGTGTTAAAATAAGCAAAAATGCCAAAAATAAAACAGAGGCAATGAAAAAACAACTCAATTTTTAGATGAGGCGGGAATGAGAAATTGAGACGGATTTTCGTTTCGATTTCTCATTGCCTTTTTATCTGTTGTTCTTTAAGAGATGGAAAATCGACGGAGAAAAACATATTCTAATAGAAGAGAGGAGAAATAAGGTTCATGAATATCAAATTAACGGAAAGAGAGGCGGAACAACTGATAGACGGGAAACTTTCCCGCTATTTCGGCGTATTGCCTGCCGACGCGACCAAAGACCAGATATATAAATCTGTCGTCATGAGCGTCCGCGACATCATGTTGGAAAAACGGCAGAAATTCCACAAAGCGATGAAAGCAAAACGGGCAAAGCGCGTTTACTATCTCTGCATGGAATTTTTGATGGGGCGCTCCTTGAAGAACAGCATTTTCAACCTCGGCATCGAGGCGTCCGTGTCCGGCGCGTTGAAAAAATACGGCGTGACGCTGGAAGAACTCTACGAATTGGAACCGGACGCCGGGCTGGGGAACGGGGGCCTCGGCCGTCTTGCCGCGTGCTTTATGGACGCGCTCGCCACGGGCAACTATCCCGCTATGGGCTTTTCCATTCGCTATGAGTACGGGCTCTTCAAACAGAAGATCGTGGACGGCTGGCAGATAGAGCTGCCGGACGTATGGCTGCCCGGCGGCGAGTCCTGGCTGACGCAACGGAGCGATAAGATCTTCACCGTCCATTTCGACGGGTATGTGGAAGAACGCTGGAACAACGACAGAATGGAGGTCATTTACCACGACACCAACGATGTCGAAGCCATCGCTTACGATATGATGGTGTCCGGCTATGACAGCGAAGCCGTCTCTGTCCTGCGCCTTTGGCGGTCCCGTGCCAAACGGGAATTTGATATGAAACTCTTTGCGCAGGGAGACTACCAGGCGGTCATGCAGCAGGACAACGAAGCCGACCTCATCAGCAAAGTGCTGTATCCTGCGGATAATCATTCCGAGGGAAAGGTCTTGCGCCTAAAGCAGCAGTATTTTCTCGTTTCCGCTTCCCTGCAGTCCATTATTTCCGATCACAAACGGCGCTACGGTTCGCTCGATACGCTGCCGCAGCTTGCCGCCATCCACTTGAACGATACCCATCCCGCGCTGTCCATTCCCGAACTCATGCGCCTTCTCGTCGATGAGAACAATTATTCCTGGGAAAAGGCATGGGAGATCACGACGGCGACGTGCGCCTATACCAACCACACCGTTTTGGCGGAGGCGCTCGAAACGTGGTCGGAGGACCTCATTGCCCGCCGTCTGCCGCGCATCTATTCCATTCTCAAGGAGATCAATCGCCGCTTCTGCGAAGAACTCTGGAACCGTTACACGGGCGATTGGGATAAGATCGGCAGGATGGCGATCCTCAACCACAACACGGTCAGGATGGCAAACCTCAGCGTGATGGGATCGCACAAAGTCAACGGCGTTTCCGAGCTGCACAGCGAGATCATCAAGAACAGTATTTTTAAGGATTTTTACAATTATACGCCCGAAAAATTTACCAACGTGACCAACGGCATTGCGCACAGGCGTTGGCTCAATCAGTCCAATCCCGAGCTCTGCGAACTGCTGAACGAATGCATCGGAACGGGCTATGCCAAGGACGCTTCCGAGCTTGCCAAATTCAAAAAGTTTGAAAACGACGGATCCGTTCTGAAACGTTTGGGCGAGATCAAACAGATCAAAAAACAGCAATTTGCCGAATTTATCGGACAAAAACAGGGAGTGAAGATCGATACGCAGACGCTATTCGACGTACAGGCGAAGCGCATGCACGAGTACAAACGGCAGCTTCTCAACGTTCTCAACATCATCGCAACGTACAATGCCCTGAAAGAAGATCCCGATTTGGACATTCAGCCCAAGACGTATATCTTCGGCGCGAAGGCGGCGCCCGGCTATTATATGGCAAAACAGATCATCAAACTGATCTGTTTCCTGGCGGAAGATATTCGGAAAAATAAGCGGGTCAATGAAAAACTGAACGTGATATATGCCGAAGAATACAATGTGACTATGTCCGAAAAACTCATGCCGGCATCCGAAATTTCCGAACAGATCTCCCTGGCGGGCAAAGAGGCGAGCGGCACGGGCAACATGAAATTCATGCTCAACGGCGCGCTGACCATCGGCACGTTGGACGGAGCGAACGTGGAGATGGCGCAGAAGGTCGGAGCGGAAAATATCTTCATCTTCGGACTGAAAGCCGACGAAGTGGACCGGATCTGGCAGAACGGGTATTGTTCGAGCAGTTATTTCAATCAGGACATCAATATCCGCAAGATCATCGAATCGCTCATTGTCGGGTACAACGGTCAGTCTTTCTCGGACATCGCCGACTATCTCCTGCGGCAATCGCCCATAGCCGACCCGTATATGTGCCTTGCCGACTACGAGTCTTACAGCGCGACGCAGAAAAAGCTGTCCCGGCTGTATGCGCAAGACAAAGAAGGCTGGAACCGCATTTCGCTGCGGAACATCGCCGCCGCGGGTTATTTTGCCGCCGACAGAAGCATCAAAGAATACGCGGAAAATATCTGGGATCTCAAACCCGTCGCCACCGTTGCAAAAAAATAAGAACAAAGTGACGGCAATTGAAAATAAATTCGGACGAATGGAAACACGCAAGCCGTTTGGAACCGAAAATATCCGATTCGGGACGGTTTCAGAGTTTTGAAACGGAAGCCTTTTTTACGGTTTCCTTGGAATGAAGAAATATGAATTTTTACTATGATCCGCTCGATAAAAAGCATAAAAGCGTCACGGGCGCGGTTGCGCGCGGAGAAGCGCTGACGCTGCGCGTTTGCACGTCTGCAGCCGGAGAATGTTTTTTGGACCTCAACCGTGACGGAACGGCAGCCAAGGCATATCCCATGCAGAAAACGGCGGACGGCTTTGCCCTGACTTTGAAAATCAATGAAACGGGATTGTATTTTTATCGATTCATTCTGAACGGAACATACATCGGCAGAGGCAAGCGCCGCCGTGCAAGCGCTGCGAGCGGCGCGGCCTATCAACTGACCATATACGATGAACGTTTTACAACGCCTGCTTGGTTTAAGGGCGGCATCATGTATCAAATTTTCCCCGATCGTTTTGCAAAGGAAGGAAACTATCCTGTCGGAGAAGGAAAAATTTTGCGGCAGGATTGGGGCGGTATTCCCGAATTTCGCCCGAACGACGAAGGGATCGTCAAAAACAACGATTTTTTCGGCGGCAATTTTCGGGGCGTCTTGTCCAAACTGGACTACCTGCAATCGCTGCACGTGACTGTCATTTATTTCAATCCCATCTTTGAATCGGTGTCCAATCACCGTTACGACACGGGGAATTATAAGAAGATCGATCCGCTTTTGGGAACGGAAGAGGATTTTGAAATGTTGGTCGCGGAGGCAAAAAAACACGGCATCCGTATCATTTTGGACGGCGTTTTCAATCATACGGGCGACGACAGTCTGTATTTCAACCGCTACGGACACTACGACAGCGTGGGCGCCTGCCAATCTTATGATTCTCCATATCGCGATTGGTACGACTTTTTCGACTATCCGCGCGGGTATCACAGTTGGTGGGGCATCGAAACTCTGCCTGCCGTCAACGAGGCTTCGGAAGGATACCAAAATTTTATCTTCGGCGATGACGGCGTGCTCAGATATTGGCTCAAAAAAGGCATCGGCGGTTACAGATTGGACGTTGCGGACGAATTGCCCGACTTTTTCCTGAAAAAATTGCGCAAGGCGGTCAAGGAAGAAGATCCGGATGCCGTTATCATCGGCGAAGTGTGGGAATCTGCTTCCGATAAGATCGCATACGGTAAGCGGCGGGAATATTTTCAGGGCGAAGAGCTGGACAGCGTCATGAACTATCCTTTGAAGGATGCCATTATCAACTATGCCCTGTCCGGGAAAGCAAAAGTTTTGGCCGGCATGGTGAATATGTTGCGGGACAATTATCCGAAGAGTTCGCTCGATTGTCTGATGAATATTCTGTCCACACACGATACCGCGCGCATTCTGACCGTTCTTGCGGGAAAAAATATGTACGACAAGGAAGAAATGGCGGTAACGTTTCTGACCGAGGATGAACGGAAAACGGGATTGGAAAAAGTCAAACTTGCGGCCGTACTGCAATACACGCTGCCCGGCGTTCCGTGTGTCTATTACGGGGACGAGAACGGAATGGAGGGCTACATCGATCCGTTTTGCCGCCGTTGTTTCGATTGGGAAAATCTGAACGAAGATCTAATCGGATTTTATCGTAAATTGGGCAGCATTCGTACAGCACTCAGAGACATTTTCAGCGATGGAGAGTATACGGAGGTATACCGGGGCAAAACTTCGTTTTTATTGTTTGCGCGCGTCAAAAACGGTAAAGTCTGTTATGTTTACGTCAATAACGGTTCTGAAAAAGCGGACATTCTGTTGAAAGATCACGCCGCATTCAAAGAACTTCTGACCGATCGGGAGTATGTCGAAAAACTGGAAGTATTGCCGTATTCCTACGGAATTTTCATAAAAAACGAAGATCTATGTCAGACATAATTCA
>CAZTND010000043.1:0-11588 GCA_964615285.1 uncultured Clostridia bacterium | reverse complement strand
CCGAATGACGGAGTCAGAGTCCGTTGCCTTACCGCTTGGCGACGCCCCAATATTCCTTTGACTTCCCTATTTTAACAGACTTCCCCGTTTTACGCAAGCATTTTTATATCCCCGCAAAAATATTTTTTATTTTTTTTGACATTTTTATCCGTCTTTCTGCATTCTCTTGCATCGGCTTTTCCCGTAGAATAGTATACGAGGTGAATCGCTTATGTTTTTAAAAGATCTGATCGGCAAAAAAGTGCTTTCCCACGAAGGAAAATTGCTGGGGTATACCCGCTGCGCTCTCTTTTCCTCCAGCTTTAAGCGGATAACCGCGCTGCTCTGTTCGGACGCGGAAGAGGAGGACTTTATCCTTCCCCTCTCCCCCAAACAGAATATAGACGACGCACTGGTCATGCCGCGCCGCTCCGCCGCAAAAGTCACGGGCACGCCCTACTCCCCTTTGCTCAAACAGGTTTACTCTGCACAGGGGAAATTTTTGGGCTGCGTTTCGGACGTCGTGTTGGACGGACTTTCCGTTGCGGCCCTTCTCGTCGACGGAAGCGAATATACGACCGACCGGGTCAAGGCGTTCGGCGACTGCATTCTGATCAATACCGCGCCGAAAGCCGTCCGCCCCCGCAAAAAGACGCCTTCCGCCGCCGGCGAACGGACGGAAAAGGTGCGCCCCGCCGTGCTGCTCGGCAGGACGCTGCGGTACGACGTGAAAGAGGGAACGGACCGGCTGCTGTTCGCCAAGGGAACGCGCATCACGCCCGGCGTACTGCGCCAAGCCGCATTGCATAAAAAATTGGTCGAACTGACCGCAAAATCGCTCGCCAACTGACGGTTTTACACGGAATATTTGGACATAAGCTTCAAAAGCGTGGCGAGATAATTGTTCAGCGCCCGGGTCTCATCCGCCGAAAGCGCCCCTTTGGCGCGATAGACGGTGAGCATATTGTGGATGACGTCCGTCTCCAGACGGTCCCCCGCGCTCAACTTCATGCCCTGCAGTTTTTTGAGCACCTGAAAGACGTGTTCGAGCTGTATATCCGTATTCACATCCGCCCCTTTCGGCACGGGCTTTTCCTCCTGCGGCAAGACGGCATCGGGAATGGGCATGCCCGAAAGAACGGGGGATCTTGCCGAAAGATCGGCATCGATTTTCCCGCGGCTTTCCGCCGTCTGCTTATGCCTCTTTTTCCGCGCGGGCCGCTCTCCGCGCCGCAGGAGCAGCCCGGGGGCAAAGAGCAGGATGACCGCAAAGAGCAGACAGCCGTACCCGAAGGCAAAGCTGCCGCCCCCCTTCTCGTGCAAGGCGATCATGCCGCAGGAAAGGCTCAGAATGAAGAGCCACGCCCATACCGCCGAACGCCTGTGCCGGAAGAGCAGCAAAAAAATACCGACCGCCGCGACCAGACAGAGCGGCGCGATGAGAAGAAATTCCAAAGAAAGACAACTGATGATATCCCGGATCCAGGGCACGAAAAACTCCTCCGAATGTGCATTTTTGTCTATTATTGCATCTTTTCGGGGGAGTTTTCCGTCTTTTTTCGGAATATTTTGCCTTTTTTTGTCGTTTGTGCCCGACGAAGCGGACAAAAATCAATCCATGGGGATCTCCGTGCCGGCCTGGATGTTGACGATGACCGCGCGAACGGAGCGCTCGTCGATCTTCATGATCTTTGCCGCCGCTTTCCGATAGAGCCTGATCTGCGGGGCATAATGCCTGCGAAGGTCCGCGTCGGTCCGGGCGGAGTACTTGTAATCCACGATCTCCACGCCCCGCTCCGTGACCGCCAGAAGGTCTATGAAGCCCTGAAAAAGCACCTCTTCTTTCGCGGGGACGCCGAGGATCTCCTCGGCGGGAAGCAATACAAGAAAGGGCTGTTCGCGGAAAAGCTGCGCATCCTTTAACCGTCTGAACACGGGCATGGATAGTATCTCCCGCGCCTTTTTTGCGGAAATCAGCTTTCCCTGTTCTGCCGTCAGCAGGTTCCGGCGGAGCAGCCGTTCCAATTCCTGCGCGCCGTCGGCAGAAAAATCCGCATATTGCAGAAAGGCATGGTACGCCGTGCCGACGAGGGTCTTGTCCGCAGCCCCCTCCCCTTCTTCCGTCTCTTCGACCAGGCGGTGCACGGCATAGTACTCTTCTCCCGCGCCCTCCGCCTGCAGTATACCGCTCGCCGAAGTCTTGACGGGCAGCTCGGTGGCGGCGGCATGGGGATATGCGGGACGGAAAGAGCGCACGATCTTTTCGGTCAACTCTTCGCTGCCGCCCGTGACGAGGATCTGGCGCCTTTCAAAGGGGGCGCGGGCGGCATAGGGCGGCGCGACCTGCCCCTCGAAACAGTCGAGCGGCAGCAGCGCGGCATAATTTTTTGCATAGAACGGATCGGAATGCTTTGCCGCGTCCTTTTCCCCCCGCACGAGATGCAGGGAATATTTTGCGCGGGTCATGGCGACATAGAGAATGTTCAGTTCGCTCTTGCGCTCCTCCTCGCGCTCCTCCATGCGGATGAGCCGGCGCAGAAGCGTATCGTACACCAGCCGCTTTTCGCCGTCATAACACTTGGGCGCGATGCCGAAGGCTTCCGAATAACTCACTTCGCCGCGGTCGGCGCCGTGGAACGGCGCATCCAGGTCGGTCAGAATGACCACGGGATATTCCAACCCCTTGGAGGCGTGCATGGTGAGCACTTTGACGGCGTCGTCCCCCGCATTTTCGCCGACGGGAACGCGATATTCCAGGCTCTTCAGCCAGACGAGAAATTCGTGCACGTTCCTGTCCTGTGCCTGCAGGGCGAAGGCGCGGAGGCGCGCCAGGCGGCGGGCGCCGTCCGTGCGGGAGAGCCAGTCGGTCTCTGTCCCCGTTTCGGCGATGAGCCGTTCGATGAGTTCGCCGGCGTTCAAAACGTGCGAGAGCACGACATATTTTTCGAGACGGGCGAAGAAATTTTTCAGTTTTTGCGCCGTACCGTCGACGAGGTCTTCGGCATACCGCCGCACGCAGCGGCGGAACGGTTCACGGCGGCGGGAATAGCGCAGACGTATGGCCGCCAATTCGGCGTTGTCCAGCCCGCCCATCGCCGAGAGGAGGGCGCTGCACAGGGGCACATCCTGTTCGCGGTTGTCGATGAGGGACAGGATATCCGTGACCTGCCGGATCTCGGGGAAGGCGCATATATCCGTTTTGGCGGCGGCGCTGACGGGAATGCCGTTCTCGGAGAGGTACGCCGCGATCTCGGCGATCGCCCCCTCCTTTTTGCGAGAAAGCACGGCAATATCGCCGTAGCGGACGGGACGGAACTTCTTTTCGTCCGGATCGTAGATCTGCCCGTGCAGCTCCTCTTCGATGATGTCCAGGATCTCCCGCGCCTGCGCGCTGCCGTGCGCCCTGCCGCGGGCGGCTTCGTAGGCCTCCAGCACGGAATAGACCCCCCTCTCGCGCGGCTCTTCCTTCTCCTCGGCGACGAGATGCACCGCCACCCTGCCCGGATTTCCCGCATACCCCTCTCCCCCGCGCATGGGCCTGGCGGCATAGTCGATGCCGCACAGTTCCTTGGTCATGGTGCGGCCGAACACGCGGTTGACCGCCGAAAGGACGGCGTCGGCGCTACGGAAATTGGAGGTCAGAAAGAGGGAGTGCCCGGCGGCGGAAAACTCCGCCTGTTTTTGCGTGAAATACACCGATTTGCTGCCGCGGAAGGCATAGATGGACTGCTTGACGTCGCCGACGAGAAAGACGTTTTCCCCGCCGACGAGGGAAATGATCCGCTCCTGTACGGGATTGATGTCCTGGTATTCGTCCACAAATACATAGTCGAACCGTGCGCGGGTCTCCGCCGCCACGCGGGGAACGGACAGCAGCCGCAGGGCGATGTGTTCGAGGTCGTTGTAGTCGAGTTTGCCCCGTTCCCGTTTCAGTTCTTCATAGCGCGCGTCGAAGCGCCGCAGAAACTCCGCCAGCCGCGCCGCCGTCTGCCGCGCCTGCAGGCAGCGCGCCTCTTCCGTCTCCCGCGCGCTCACCGCGCCGCCCAGATTTTCTTTGATGACGTCGCCGAGCGCGGCGCGGTAAAAGGCGACCTTTTCTATGATCTCCCTTTCCCTGCCGCGCCCCTCCGCCCGGATGCTCTCCTTGCGTTTGAACGCAGGCACGGGCAGAGCACAGAAGGCAAAATAATCTTTTGCCGCACAGACTTCCCGGATGAAAGAGAGCATCTGAACAATCAGTTCCGCCGTACTCTTATTGCCCAGCGCTTCCAGCTCGGGCAGATACCCTTCCACCGCGCGCCCGATATAGGCGCATTCCCGCTGCGTGCGCGCAAGGAGTTCGTCGGCGATCGCCCCGAAAGAGAGCCCCTCCCCCGCCCCGGCGCGGGCGAGCACATCCCTGTAATCGGCGCGGACGCGGAGTTTTCGGTAGAGATCGAGCAATATCTCCTTGAGTTTGGCGTCTTTCTTCTTGCGATAATAGAGGGAGAGCAGTTCCAGAAAATCGGCGTCGCCCGCCTCATAGGCGTCGGAAAAGACCCCGTCGAGCGCCTGTGCCTGCAAGCTCTTGCCGTCGGCGTCGTCCTCCGCCATCACCTCGAACGAGCCGTCCACGTCCGCGAGGAAAAAGTCGGAGCGGATAAGGCGGGAGCAGAAGGAATGAATGGTGCTGATCTCCGCCATGGGCAGGCGGGAGAGCTGGTTTTTCAGCCGCGCGCGCTCCTCTTCCCCCGTCCCGGGTTCGTTGAGTCGTGCGATGAGGCGGCGGGAAATTTTTTCGCGCATTTGCGCCGCCGCCTTTTTGGTGAACGTCAGAGCGAGCATACGATCGATGTCGGCGCCCGCAAGGATCTTTTCGAGCATGCGCTCGATCATGACGAAAGTCTTGCCGCTGCCCGCCGAAGCGGACACAATGATCCGTCCCTCGGCGGCAAGAACCGCCCGCTGTTCGTCGGTATACCGTATGTCCGCCATGCCTATTTGCCCTCCGTCTCTCTCTTTACGATGTCGGCGATCTGCCGGCAGGTGATCCGCCCTTCCGTCTTGCGCACGACCGCGTCGCCCAGCGCGGCGCACATGCCCTTGAAGGCGCAGTAACCGCAGGCATCGCCGTAGGGCGTGGGCGCGATGAACCCCCGCCTGAGTTCCCCGCTCCCCTTTCTGCCGCTGAGCACCGAATAGGCGATGAACCGCCGGAAATCCGCCTCTTCCATCACCTTGTCGGAGGAATTTTTTCCGAGCGCGGCGTTGAAAAAGCGGCTCTTTTCCCCCTCCCGCAAGGTGGTATCCGAATTGCGGATGACCTCCTCGCTCCCGTTCATAAACCCGAGCATGCGGAAGGGCTCTTCCCCCTCCTGCGCATAGCGCAGCGACGCGGGGAAATAATAGACCCCCGCGGGCACCTTATCCGCGCTCATCGCGGACATGTACAGCTGCAATTGCAGCTTTTTGCCCACATAGTAGGAAGCGGGCGTATCGTCGATCGCCCCCGTCTTATAGTCCACGATGCGCACATACCCGCCGCATTCGTCCACGCGGTCGATCTTGCCGTGCAGCCGCGCTTCGGGCAGCCGGCAGTCGTATTCGGTGAACCTGACCTTGAAGTTGGAATTTTTGATCTGGCGGTACATTTCCAGCGCGACCTGCGCGCTCTCCTCCGCGAGCCTTGCGCCCGCATATTTGCCCGCCGCCGTGTCCCGCAGGGCGGAAAACCCGGGCGAGGAGAACAATTCTTCCGCCGCCGCGCGCGCAAAGGCAAGGCAACTCTCCTCGTCGGGCAGTTCCTCCGCCTTTTTCGCCGTCCTTTCCAGCACGGCATGCACGAAAATGCCGGCGTCGGTCGCCATGAGCACGGTCTCTTCCCGCTCCTTGAGTTTCAGCCCCATGACGGTAAAATTGCGGTAGGGACAGGTGTAGTACGTTTCCAGAAGCGTGGGCGACGCCTCCCCTTCGGAAAAGAACAGCTTTTCGCCGTTCTCTACGAAATATACGGGGCGCGGCTCTTCAAAAAACCGTTCCTCCGCGCCCGCCGCATCTCCCAGCCGCCGCAGGGCGGCGTGCAAAGACGCATACTTTTCACGCGAATCCGCCCGCCCTTCCCGATAGGCGTCCCGTTGGAACAAAAGCTCTTTCAACGCGGGCATGGGCTGCATGCAATGGTACAAAAAGAGATCCTCTTCCGCCTCCGTATCGGCAAAGATGCGGCGGGCATAGCGCAGGATCTCGCTCTCCGCCGTTTCCTCGTCCGTACAGGCGGGATAGCACAGGAAGAGGCGCCGCGTGAAGGCGCACAGATTGAGGCAGACGCTTTCGCGGGTACGGGCGTTGACCTGCGCGACGGAGGGCTCTATCTTGATCCTGACCGCTTCCATCCGCTGCATTTCCTTGTCGGAGAGCAGTGCGGTGTCCTCGCCCTGTCGGGGCACGGCGTCCGTCATGCCGAGCGCGAAGACGTACCCGCACGCCTCGGCGCGGCTTTGGGCGACGTCGCCCACGAACACCTCGTCCCGCCGCAGCGGCAGCAGGGACACTTCGCAGGCCTGCAACCCCTCTTCCAGCAGGGCGGCAAAGTCGGCGGCGGTCATGGTCGCTTCCGCCAGCAGTTCCTCCGCTTCGGCAAGCACGCCGTCCAGCGATTTTTCCATGGCGGAAAGATAGGCCGCCTGCGCCTTGTCGCCGCAGGCGGCGGCGAGTTCTTCGGTCTTTTCCGCGACGGAGAATTCGGCGTACAGCCGCCGCACGCCACGGCAGAATTTTTTCCCCGTCGCCCTGCGGGAAAACATGCCGGCGGCGGTCATGAACCGCCCGTGCAGACGGACGAGGTTGTCGCGATCGTACTCCTTGACCGCCTCCCCCTCCTTGATGTCCCGCCGGACCCCGCCGCGGTAATTGCCGAACTTGGCGAGATAGTTCCGATATTCCCCGCCGTCGCCGAAATAAACGGAAGAGAGCACGCGATCGGCCGATTCGGGCGTGAAACCGTCGGACACGCCGCGCAGCAGCGAGAGCACGAAAAAGGCGAATGGATGCGCCGAAAGCGGTTTTTTGAGATCGGCAAAATAGGGGATCTCATATTCCCCGAACACCTTGGCGAGCAGGAGGGAATAGGCCCCGACGTCGGGCAGGAACACCGCCGCATCGGCGTATCGTCCCCCTTCCGCCACGATCTTACGGATATGCGCGCAGACAAAGCGCAGTTCCTCCTCCTCGTCCCGCGCAGTCACGACGCGGACCGCGCCGTTCCCCTTTTCCGGGACATACAGGGGGGAAAACACCGCGGGATCGAACAGGTTTTCGCGCAGAAGGTCCGCCGCCCCGCGTCGGGACGCGGGCACTTTGAGCTGCGAGACCCTGGCGTCGCCGTATTCGGCGCACACCCGACGGAACGCCGTCGCCGCCTGATTGGAATAAATTTCCGCCCTGCCGGCGGGGAAAAGCCCCAGGACGTTCCTCGCGGTCTCCGCCGCCGCGCGCACGCCGTCCAGCGCCTGCGCCGTAAAGGACGTGAATCCCAAAAAGACGACGTTCGTTTCGCGCATGAGAGGATCGTTCCGTATCGCCTGCGGCAGGAGCGAAAGATAGCGGTTTTCGTCGACGCAGCCGGTCCGGTCCAGAAAATCTTCATACGCGCCGCAGACGAGCGCCAGATCGCGCAGTTTTTCGCGCAGCAGCCCCTCTTCGGGCAGCGCATTTTCCAGCATTTCGCCCGTCACTTTGGAGGCAAAGAGCTGGGAGAGCATCTCGTACACCGCCGCCGCGCCGCTCTTGACGCCGCCGCGGAAGGAGAGGCAGGTCAGCTTGTCCGCGTTTTCGGCGAGGATGCGCCCGACCGCCATGACCGAACCCTGTTTGGAGAGCGTCTTGCCGCGGCCGCGCAGAAAGCGCGCGAACGTCGTGACGGAGGTCAGAAAGGCGCCCCCGACCGCGCGGCAGACGGCCTGCTCGGCGATGAGCGTGAACCTGTCCTCGCAGAAAATGACGGTGCGTTCCCCCCGCTCTTCGGCGTCCGCAACGTATTTTTTCAGAAATTCCAATCCCTCGTCGGGGGTCGGATAACCCGTTACCTGTAACACGAAAACTCCTTGCCCGGCCCGATATGCCCGCCGCTCCC
The DNA here is from genome assembly GCA_964615285.1 of uncultured Clostridia bacterium. Classification (GTDB taxonomy): domain Bacteria; phylum Bacillota; class Clostridia; order Christensenellales; family Borkfalkiaceae; genus RGIG4074. Next base: position 3,499 of record CAZTND010000043.1, on the reverse strand, counting down.
GCCGGCGGCGGACGAAGCCCGGCTATTATTATAACATACTTTTTACGAAAATTTCAGCTTTTCGGGATAATTTATTTTTACAAAACCGAAATTATATGGTATAATTTTAGAAAATCAAAATTTTCGGGACATGAAAGACATGAAAGCCAAAAAAATATTGCTGAGCGGCGTTGCCGCCCTCTCCTGCGCCGCGCTGGTCGGCCTGACCGCCTGCACCACGACTTCCACGGCGACCATTGCGGCAAACTGGTACAAAAACAGCACCCTGACCACCGCCATATCCGACACCTACGAACAGCTCTCCTATACGGTATACTACCAACAGGGTTCCAACGACAATTACAGCGTGGAATACGAGCCGGGCAGCTACACCGTCACGCTGGAAAATAAGACCTATAACGGGCAATCCGTCTATCTGCTGACCTCCGAACTTACCATCTCCGGCACCTATACCGTGGGGGGCGAAACGCTGGATTTCACCGACAGCCGCACTTCGGAAGTCTATTTCCGCGACGTCAGCTCTTCCCTCTACCCTCTGTACAGTTACGTTTCCGTACAGTCCGCCTTGCCGCGCACCGACGACCCCGACTCGCTGGCAGACGCCGTAACGGAGTACAACTATACCATGGAGATCGAATATTCCGCCGACGACAACAGCGCGCACTCCGTATACACCGACCGAGAAACGAACGCAGTGACGGAGTGCGATTATTCCCTGCGGGACAACATGACCGTCCTCGACAACGAAACGCTGCTCTTCGCCGCGCGGGGCATCTCTCTCTCCGTCGGTTCCTCCGTGAGCGTATGTGTGCTGAATCCCTATGACCAGACGCAGGAAACCATCGCCGTCGCGCTGAACGCGCAGGCGGAGCGAACGTACAGTTTCATCGACAAAGACGCGGGCGAAACGGAGGCCACGGAACACACCCTGACGGCGAACACCGTGCTTTTCGGACGGAGCGCCACCCTGACGGGCAAGACGGTTACGGCGCACTACGCTTCCTATACGTCGGATAACACCTACCGCTGCGTGATGCTGCAGATGGAAAACCCCCTTCCCTATAATATGGGTTCGCTCGTCTATTCCCTGACGGAAGCCGATTTCACCGACAAATAAGCCGACATTGCGGGTACCCATGCCCGCAAAAAGAGCATTTTTGCCCCGCGTCCGCGCGGGGCTTTTTTTATCCTTTCTTCTCCTGCGGCGCGTATATCTCCCGCTTCAATACGGCGATATAGGGAAGACTGCGGTACCTTTCGGCATAGTCCATACCATAGCCGACGACGAACTCATTTTCTATATCGAAACATTTGCAATCAGCCCGAAAGGGCACCGTGCGGGCGGACACCTTGTCCAACAGGACGGCCGTTTTGACGCTCTTCGCGCCGAGAGACAGAAAATATGTCCGCAAAAATTGCAGCGTTTTGCCGCTGTCGACGATATCCTCCACGAGGAGGATGTCCCTGCCCGCAGGGTCGAAAGAGAGCTTTTTATCCGCCTGCAGCTGTCCCGAACGCGCGGCAAGGCGGTAGGAGGAGGCGCGGAGGAACTCGACGGAAACGGGCGTCTTCATCCGGCGGACGAGATCGCAGAAGAAAAAGACCGCCCCTTTCAGGACGCAGACGGCCACGGGCGCCGCGTCCGCGCAGGTGCCGTACTCCCCGTCCAGCCATGCGGCGGCATCGCCGATCTTCGCCGCGATCTCTTCGGCGGAAAACAACATTCGTTCGCAATCTGCATGCAATTTCATATCCTTATCACTCCTTTTCGGAAAGGCAGAGCCGCACCGCGCGGTCGCCCTTTTCCACTTTGATCTTTTCGGAAATTTCCACGCCCAGCACGGCGAGCACCTCTTTGCCGTCGGCGAGGAGGATCAGCCCGTCCCGTTCGCGCCGGGGGATCTTTTTGTCGATGAGATAGTCCTTCAGTTTCTTTTCGCCGCCGCCGAATTTGCGGAACACGTCCCCTTCGCGGCGGGTACGGAACACCGCGGAAGGCGGGATCTTTCCGCGCGCGGCGAAGAGAACGCCCCGCCCCTCCGTCCGTGCGGCGGCCTCCTCGACGGAAAACGACCTGCCCGCCAGGGAAAAGGCGCCGACGGCAAAGGGGATCTCCCGCTCCTCACGCGGGCGGTCGCGGTAAAAGGCGACGCCGTCATATTCACGCACCGCCCGGATGTTTTCGGGCATGGACAGCCGCTCCCCGTTGTTGGCCGCCCTGAGCGAACAGAGCGCTTCGAGGTGCGCGGCGGTATAGTCCTTCTCCGCCCCCATGGATTTCAGCGCCAGCAGGCAGGCGCGGCGGAAGAGCGGTTTTTTGTCCGAAAAAACGACTTTGGCGCACCCGTCCGATACGGACAGCAGCGGCGCGGCCAGTTCGTACAAAAGCGCGTCGTCCTCCTGTGCCAAGCGGGAAAAGCGGGAGATACCCCCCGCCGCCCCCGGCACGATCGTCTCGAGCACGGGCAGCACCTGCAGGCGAATGGCGTTGCGGGTGATGTGTTCGTCCCGGTTGGTGGCATCCGTGCGGTATTCGACGCCGTTTTCCTTTAGATAGCGCAGGATCTCTTCCTTTTTAACGGAAAGCATGGGACGGATGTACCCCTCCCGGCAGGCGATGCCGCCCGCCCCCGTCAGAGACGCGCCGCGGGCGATGTTGAACAACACGGTCTCGGCATTGTCGCCCTGATGGTGCGCCGTGGCGATGCAATCCGCCTTCTTTTCGCGCAGGAGCTTGTCGAAACAACCGTAACGGAACTCCCGCGCGGCTGTTTCCAGGCTGACTTTGCGGGCGGACGCAAGCGCCGGACAATCGGCCGCAAAAACGAAGATCGGAATGTCCCTGTCCCCGCAGAACTTTTCGACAAAGGCGCGATCGGCTTTGGATTCCTCTCCGCGGATGCCGTGTTCGCAATGAACGGCGGAGAGCTCTATGCCGCAGCGCGCGGCATGCGCATGCAGATAATGCAGCAGCGCCATGGAATCGCTGCCGCCGGACACCGCCGCACAGATTTTTTTGCCACGATATTCTCTAATATCCAGTCTCATGATTCACATTATAGCACGAAACGCCGCCGATTGCAACGGCATGACAAGAAAAGTCAAAAAAGTTTTTTATTTTGACATAAAAACAGTTGACAAATAGAGTTTTTTTTTATAGAATTAGAAGGCTGACTGCATTGGCAATTAGTTCTATATCGCGGGGTGGAGCAGCTAGGTAGCTCGTCGGGCTCATAACCCGAAGGTCGCAAGTTCGAATCCTGCCCCCGCAACCATTCCGGCGGCGTAGCTTAGTTGGTTAGAGCGATCGGTTCATACCCGATAGGTCATAAGTTCGAATCTCATCGCCGCTACCAAAAAAACGGCTATCGCCGTTTTTGGCCCCGTGGTCAAGAGGTTAAGACACCACCCTTTCACGGTGGTATCATGGGTTCGATTCCCGTCGGGGTCACCAAACAAGTTAAAGGCGAACCCGTTTCCTTTAGGAGATGGATTCGCT
>CAZTND010000042.1:0-11807 GCA_964615285.1 uncultured Clostridia bacterium | reverse complement strand
GGCATATGGGCAAACGAACAGACGGTTCGGGAAATTTACCTGCGGGCGTTTGAAATCGTGTTCACCGAAGGCGGCGCCAGCGCGACCATGAATTCCTTCACGCGCATCGGCACGACCTGGTGCGGGGCAAGCCATGAAATGATGACGGACGTCCTGCGCGGCGAATGGGGCTATGACGGGCTGGTCATATCCGACTGGGATACCACGGGCAGCGCCATGTCCAAACTGGACGGCGTCCTGGCGGGAACCGATACCTTTGACGGCAACAACAGCGTGGATGTTCTGACGCAGTATGCGGATAACGCCGCGGTGGCGCAGGCCGTCCGGCTGGCAGTCAGGCGCGTGATCTATAACGTGGTGCGCACCAACGCCATGAACGGCATGACAATCAGTTCCATCACGATCAGGGTCACGCCCTGGTGGCAAACCCTTCTGCTCGCCATGGAATGGAGCTTCGGCGCCGTTACCGTCGTCAGCGCGGGCATGCTGACCGCCTCCATCGTGCGGAGCGTCCGCAAGAAGCGGGAAAAGCCTTCCGGGGACTCCGATCCGTTCGGAAACGCATGACAACAAAATGCCATAAAACTTTCAAGAAAGAGCTCGGTTTTTGCCGGGCTCTTTTTGTCGGATAGGATATAACTTTTGGTATAAGCTCATGAACCAATTTAGACTTCACAGACGCCGCGGAAAGGATTATAATAGGGGTAAAGACGGAACGGAGGGGCTGTGAACAACTTCATCTTTGAAAATACCACCAAAGTATATTTCGGCAAGGGCGCTGTGCGGGAATATCTCGCGCAGGCGGCCGCCCCTTACGGCGGCACCGTGCTGCTTGCCTGCGGCGGCGGATCGCGGCGTTCATTTTTCCGTTTTTTGCGAAAACATAATATAAGTAAAACTTATAGCATGTATTCGTTTTACGGAGGAAAAAATAAGCTGGAAAAATTCGTCATTTTGCTTGACAAAAGGAAAAAATATGCATATAATGATTACAATTCAATAAGATAACCGTTGAAGCGGAGATAACGACGTTTCGTGCATTCCCAGAGAGTCCGGGCAGGTGGAAGCCGGATAAAACGCAGATCGTCAAATGGACCGCCGAGGGCGCGAGGGAAAGGCTTTATGCCGAGTATGGCGCGACGTGAGAGCAATACGTCAGTTTGCAGAGATATGGAAGTATCTTGATAAGTGCACATTTTTGTGAAGCAGGGTGGCACCGCGAATCGAATGTTTCGATCCGTCCTTGACATTATTTTTGTAATGTCGGGGGCGGATCTTTTCATTCCCTCCCCGGCAGAAGGAGGAACCATGAAGCTGTATCCCGATTTGTCCGCGGTCAAGGCATACGCCGCGGAAGGGCGCTGGCGCACCGTGCCCGTGCGCGCGGAGATGCTGGCAGACCTGTATACGCCGATCGGCGTGCTGAAAACGCTGCAGAACGTGAGCCGGCATTGCTACATCCTGGAGAGCGCGGAGGATTCCGAGCATTGGGGGCGTTACAGCTTTCTCGGCTTCGATCCCGCCTTGGAGATCGGGTGCCGCGACGGAAAGGTGCGCATCCGCGGCAAGGACGGGGAAAAGGAGTACGAAACGGCCGTGCCCGGCGACTGCATCCGCCGGATCGTAAACGATCACCGCGCGCCCAAAGTTGCGGGCATGCCCTCCTTCTCCGGCGGACTGGTCGGCTATTTTTCGTACGACTACATTCAATACGCGGAGCCCTGCCTGCACTTCAGAGCGAAGGACGACGCGCACTTCCGCGACTTCGATTTGATGCTCTTCGATCGGGTCATCGCCTTCGACCATCTGCGCCGGACGGTCATGCTGATCGCGTCCGTCCGCCTGGACGGGGACGTCGAAGGGGCGTATGCGGACGCGGAAAGGCAGCTGGCGCGGCTGAAAGAACTCATATCTTCGGGGGAGCGTGCGGCGCACATGCCGCTGCACCTGAAAAGTGAGTTTTCTCCCCGCTTCACGCGGCAGGAATATTGCGGCATGGTCGAACGCGCCAAGCGGTATATCTACGAGGGCGACATCTTTCAGGTCGTGCTCGCCAACCGTTTGGAAGCGGCGGCGGAGGGGAGCCTCCTCGACGTCTACCGCGTGCTCCGCGGGAGCAATCCTTCGCCGTATATGTTCTATTTTTCGGGTACGGACATCGAGCTTGCCGGCGCATCCCCCGAAACGCTCGCTAAGTTGGAGGACGGCGTACTGCATACCTTTCCGTTGGCGGGCACCCGCCGCCGCGGCAGGGACGAGGCGGAGGACAGAGCCCTTGAACGGGAACTGCTCGCCGACGAAAAGGAATTGGCGGAGCACAACATGCTCGTCGACCTCGGGCGCAACGACATCGGCAAGATCGCCAGGATCGGCTCGGTAAAGCTGGAAAAATACTGCGAGATCGAACGCTTTTCGCACGTCATGCACATCGGTTCGACGGTGCGCGGGGAGATACGGGAGGATAAGGACTACATCGACACGGTCAACGCCATTCTGCCCGCCGGCACCCTGTCGGGCGCGCCCAAGATCCGCGCCTGCGAGATCATCGACGAGCTGGAGGGCTGCCGCCGCGGCATCTACGGCGGCGCCGTCGGATACATCGATTTTACGGGCAACTTGGACACCTGCATCTCCATCCGCATGGCGTACGCCAAAGACGGCAGAGTGTACGTCTGTTCGGGGGCGGGCATCGTTGCGGACAGCATACCCGAAAGGGAATACGACGAGTGCATCAACAAGGCAAAGGCGGTCGTCAACGCCATAGAGATCGCCGCGGGAGGGTTGGAAGAATGATCCTGCTCATCGACAATTACGACAGTTTTTCTTACAATCTCTATCAGCTCCTCGGGGAGGTCGAACCGGATATCCGCGTCATCCGCAACGACGAGCTGACGGTGGAAGAGATCGGGGCGCTGCGCCCTGCGGCGATCGTGCTTTCGCCGGGCCCGGGAAAACCGCAGGATGCCGGCGTGTGCATGGAGGCCGCGCGGCGGCTCGGGGAGCGTATTCCCATTCTGGGCGTCTGCCTCGGGCACCAGGCCATCTGCGCGGCATACGGCGGAAAAGTCGGGCATGCCCGCCGCCTCATGCACGGAAAACAGTCCGTCGCATACACGCGGGGGAACAGCTCGCTCTTTGCAGGGCTTCCCGAAAGTTTCCCCGTGGGCCGCTACCATTCGTTGGAGGCGACCGAACTGCCGCCCGCGCTGAAAGCCACCGCGCTCACGGCGGAGGGCGAGATCATGGCGGTGGAACACGTCGAATATCCGGTATACGGCTTGCAGTTCCATCCCGAATCCATTCTGACGCCGAACGGAGCGGCGATCCTCCGCAATTTCATTTCGATAGGAGAAAAATTAAGATGATCAAAGAGGCCATTTTGAAACTTGCGGCGAAAGGGGATCTTTCCTACGCCGAGGCATACGAAGTCATGGACGAGATCATGAGCGGCCGCGCGAGCGCGGTGCAGATGAGCTCGTACCTCACGGCGCTCAGCCTGAAAGGGGAGACCATCGACGAGATCACGGCGTCCGCTTCGGCGATGCGCGCCCACTGCGTCAAACTTCTGCACAACGTGGACGCGCTGGAGATCGTCGGCACGGGGGGAGACGGCGCCAATTCCTTCAACATCTCCACGACCGCCGCCCTCGTCATTGCGGCGGGCGGCGTGCCCGTCGCCAAGCACGGCAACCGCGCGGCATCCAGTAAGTGCGGCGCGGCGGACGTGCTGGACGCGCTGGGCGTCAACATCCAGCTCCCGCCTGAAAAGAGTGCGCAGCTCCTCCGCGAGATCGGCATTTGCTTTTTGTTCGCGCAGAACTATCACATCGCCATGAAGTACGTCGCGCCCGTCAGAAAGGAGCTGGGCATCCGTACCATCTTCAACATCCTCGGCCCGCTCACCAATCCCGCGGGGGCGAACATGGAAGTGATGGGCGTGTATGAGGAAGGGCTGGTCGAACCGCTCGCCAGGGTGCTTTCCAACCTCGGCGTGCAGAATGCCATGGTCGTGTACGGGCAGGATAAACTCGATGAAATTTCCATGAGCGCGCCGACGAGCGTCTGCGAAGTCCGCGGCGGCGTCCTGCGTTCCTACGTCGTCTGTCCCGAAGATTTCGGCTTTACGCGCTGCGACAAGTCGGAGTTGGTGGGGGGCACGCCTGCGGAAAACGCAAAGATCACGCGCGCCATTCTCTCGGGTGCGGACAGGGGACCCAAGCGCAGCGCGGTGCTCCTCAATGCAGGGGCGGCACTGTATATCGCGGGCAAGGCGGAAACTTTTTCCGACGGCGTCAAAGCGGCGGCGCGCATCGTGGACGAGGGGCTTGCCATGCAAAAGCTGGAGGAGTTCATCCGCCGCTCCAACGAAGAGAGGGCGGGCGCATGATTTTGAACGAGATCGCCGCAAAGACGGCGGCGCGCATCGCCGAGAAAAAGAAAAAATTTCCCGAACACGCCCTGCGGGAACGGGCGGAAGCGCTTGCCGCGGCGGAGCGGGTGGCGGGCGGGTTTGCCTATCCCTTTGAACGCGCGTTGGCGCGGGACGGCATTTCCTTCATCTGCGAGGTCAAAAAGGCGTCGCCCTCCAAGGGGATCATAGCCGCGGACTTTCCCTACCGGCAGATCGCGGCGGACTATGCCGCGGCGGGGGCGGACGCCCTCTCCGTGCTCACCGAGCCCTTCTATTTTCAAGGGCAGGACGCCTATCTGCAGGAGATCGCCGCTTCCGTGGCGCTGCCCGCCCTGCGCAAGGATTTCACGGTCGATGCCTACATGCTCTACGAGGCGAAGGCGCTGGGCGCGTCGGCGGTGCTGCTCATCTGCGCGATACTCACCGACCGGCAGCTCGAAACGTATTTCCGCATCGCCGACGGGCTGGGGCTGTCCGCCCTCGTCGAGGCGCATACCGAAGAGGAGGTGCGCCGCGCGCTCGGTTGCGGCGCGCGCGTCGTCGGGGTCAACAACCGCGACCTGAAAACGTTTGCGGTGGACATCCGCACGAGCGAACGGCTGCGCTCCCTCGTCCCGCGCGGCACGCTGTACGTCTCCGAGAGCGGCATCCGCACGCCCGCAGACGTGGCGCGGCTGAAAGAGAACGGCACGGACGGCGTGCTCATCGGCGAAACGCTCATGCGGCAGGCGGACAAAAAGCGCGCGCTGGCGGCGCTGCGCGGGGAGTGAAGCGCCTTGAACGTCAGGATCAAGATCTGCGGTCTGACCCGCGAAGAGGACATTGCGGCGGTCAACGAATTTTTGCCCGATTACATCGGGTTCGTGTTCGCGGAAAGGAGCCGCCGGTACATCGGCGCGGCGCGCGCGGCGGAACTGAAACGGCGGCTGGACGGGCGCATCTGTGCCGTCGGCGTGTTTGTGGACGCCGAAGAGGAGTTCATTTATCGTCTTGCGGCGGAAGGGGTCATCGACGCCGTGCAGCTGCACGGGCGGGAATCGGCCGATTATGCCGAGCGGGTGCGCAGGGCGACGGGGCTGCCCGTCGTCAAGGCGGTCTCCATGACCGCGCCGGACGCGGGGAAAACGCTCCTGCACTGGGAAAATTCCGCCGTCGATTTTCTCCTCCTGGACAGCGGCGGGGGCGGCACGGGCAAACCGTTCGATCATGCCGGGATCGGGAAGATCGGCAAGCCGTTCTTTCTGGCGGGCGGGCTGACGCCCGGCAGCGTTGCGGCGGCAGCAAAGCGCGTGCATCCCTTCGCCGTGGATGTAAGCAGCGGCGTGGAGACGGACGGCAAAAAAGACAGAGAAAAAATCGCGGAAGCGATACGGAGGTTACGCAATGAATAAAGGAAGATTCGGGCAGTTCGGGGGGCAATATATCTCCGAGACCCTGATGAACGAGCTCATCCGCCTGGAAGAGCAGTACGAATATTATAAGAAGGACAAGGCGTTCAACGACGAACTGAACGATCTGCTGCAAAATTACGCGGGGCGGCCCTCGCTTTTATACTACGCCGACCGCATGACCAAGGATCTCGGCGGCGCGAAGGTATACTTGAAGCGCGAGGACCTCAACCATACCGGTTCGCACAAGATCAATAACGTGCTGGGGCAGACCCTCCTCGCCAAAAAGATGGGCAAGACGCGGGTCATCGCCGAGACGGGCGCGGGACAGCACGGCGTCGCCACCGCCACCGTTGCGGCGCTCTTCGGTATGGAGTGCGAAATTTTCATGGGCAAGGTGGACACCGACCGGCAGGCGCTCAACGTGTACCGCATGGAGCTTCTGGGCGCGAAAGTGCACGCCGTGACCAGCGGCACGCAGACTTTGAAGGACGCCGTCAACGAGACCATGCGCGAATGGAGCAACCGCGTGAGCGACACGCATTACGTTTTGGGTTCGGTCATGGGGCCGCATCCCTTCCCGACCATCGTGCGCGATTTTCAGAGCGTCATCGGCAGGGAGACGCGCGCGGAGATACTGCGGCGGGAGGGCAAACTCCCCGCGGCGGTGCTCGCGTGCGTGGGGGGCGGCAGCAACGCCATGGGCATGTTCCACGCCTTCGTGCCGGATAAAGAAGTGCGCCTCATCGGCTGCGAAGCGGCGGGCAAGGGGGTGGACACGCCCTATCACGCCGCGACCATGGCGAAGGGGACCCTCGGCGTATTTCACGGCATGAAGTCGTATTTCTGCCAGGATGAAAACGGACAGATCGCGCCCGTCTATTCCATCTCGGCGGGGCTGGATTATCCGGGTATCGGTCCCGAACATGCCTGGCTGCGCGACACGGGGCGGGCGGAATATGTGCCGATCACCGACGACGAGGCGGTGGAAGCCTTTGAATATCTCGCGCGCACGGAGGGCATCATCTGTGCCATCGAAAGCGCGCACGCCGTGGCGCAGGCGATGCGGCTCGCGCCCGGGCTCAAAAAGGGGGACAGCGTCGTCGTGTGCCTTTCGGGGCGGGGCGATAAGGACGTGGCGGCGATCGCCCGCTACAGAGGAGTACAGATATATGAGTAAGATCAGAAATGCGTTCAGCGGCGGCAAAGCGTTCATCGCTTTTCTGACGGCGGGCGACCCGACGGCGGAAAAGACGGTCGAATACATTCTGGCGATGGAAGAGGCGGGCGCCGATCTCATCGAGATCGGCATTCCCTTCTCCGACCCCACAGCGGAGGGCGTCGTGATACAGGACGCCAATATCCGCGCGCTCAAGGGCGGCATGACGGTGGACGGCGTATTTTTCATTGTGGAACAGGTGCGGCGTTCGAGCAGCGTGCCCCTCGTCTTTCTCACCTATCTGAATCCCGTGTTCCATTACGGGTACGAGCGCTTTTTTGCGCGTTGCGCCGCGCTCGGCGTGGACGGCATCATCGTGCCCGACCTGCCTCATGAAGAGAAAGGGGAAATTGCGGACGTGGCAAAGCGCAACGGCGTGGACGTCATTTCCCTCGTGGCGCCCACTTCCCGCGAGCGGATCGCCAAGATCGCGCGCGATTCGGAAGGGTTCGTGTACGTCGTCTCTTCCATGGGCGTGACGGGCATGCGGGAGAACATCGAAACGGACGTTGCATCGATCGTCGCCGCCGTCCGCGCGGAGACGGATAATCCGATTGCCATAGGGTTCGGCATCGGAACGCCCGCCCAGGCGGAAAAGATGGCGCGCATCGCCGACGGCGCCATCGTCGGCAGCGCCATCGTCAGGATCGTCGAACGCTGCGGCGCGGATGCCGCAGAGTCCCTGCGCGAATACGTCAGGAGCATGAAAGAAGCCGTCATGCGGGCGGATGCGGCAGAAAACCGCAGGGCAGGCGGCCGTTGATCGCCGCCTGTTTTGATCGGAAAGACAGAAAAAACGAAAAGACCGTGGAAAAATTTTTTCACGGTCTTTTCGTTTCAAAGGCGGTGGTCGATTTATTCTTGTTCAGCCGCGTTGTCTTCGTCGGCGTCCAGATTTTTGATCATCTTTTCCAGGCATTCCAGCGCGCCGTCCAGCGTCTTTTCGCCAATCCCCGCAAAGACGGGGCGGATGATCTCTTCCCCGGCGTTCTCGTTTTCGGAAAAATAGGCGGCCGCTTTGTCCGTCAGGGAGACAAGCGTTTCGCGCTTGTCTGCGGCGGATTGTTCCGTATGCAAAAATTCCTTGCGCGTCAGGGCGCTTACCAGCTGCCGCACGTTCTGCCTGCTTCCGCCGAACGCCTCGGAGAGGGCGGAGAGATTTGTTTTTTTCTCCGGCATGTCCCTGACGGTCGCCAACAGCATAAACTGCCGCAGCGTCAGCCCCGAATCGGTTTCGCAGCCCTTTTGCTGCCAGAGGTTGGAGACGCGGAAGATCATGTTCATGATCAGTTGTTTCTTCTTTGATTTTTTCATTTTTGTTCTTCTCCCGATGAATCTTAACAATATATTGCATATTATAATATATTTTTCATGATTTGTCAACGCCTGAAGGGGGATTTTTATCTCAAAAAATGTGAAAAAAGGTGTGACGTTCTCCCGTTGATATGGTATACTGAGGACGATCGAAAAGCTTTCGAAAAAATAAAAGGGAACAGTATTTCATATTATTAAAAATATATTGCATTTTAAGAAATAAGGAGGAGCGATATGATCATCATTCTGTACGGGAGCCGCTTCTCTTGCGTATATCGGGGGCGTGTATGCCGGCGCGGTGCGGGGATTGAAAGCGACCGCCGGGGCATTGCCGGCGGAAAAGATCGGCAGGCTGGCCGTGGCGGCGGCGCTCCGGTCAGAAGATCTGACATAAAAATTCCGCCGGCGTCCGGACGGAGCAGGAAAATCTCTGTCTTATTATGAAAGAATAATTTTATACCGATAAATTTTTATTTTATCCCTTCAAAAACTTTGCAAATTTTTACGGGGTTGTGCTATAATATAGGATGGATATGAAATCCGAAAAATACTACACAAAGGGCAAGAAGAAAAGGACTATGGAAAAGAAACATTCGAAAATCAGTATCATTGGCGCCGGTATGGTCGGCGCGGCGGTCGCATTCTCCATTGCGACCCAGCGGCTCGCGGGTGAGATCGCCATTATCGACGTGAACACCGACAAGGCGGAGGGCGAGGCTCTGGACATCAGCCACGGGCTGGTCACCATGGGCTCCATCAACATTCACAGCGGTTCCTACGCCCAGGACGTCGCCGACAGCGACATCATCATCGTCACGGCGGGCATGGGCAGAAAGCCGGGCGAAACGCGGCTCGATCTCGCCAATAAGAATATTGGTATTGCGCGGGACATCATCCGGAACGTCATGAAATATTATCAGGACGGCGTCATCATGGTCGTCTCCAATCCCGTCGACATTCTGACCTACGTCATGCAGAAAGAGAGCGGGCTGCCCATGGGGCGCGTGTTCGGCACGGGCGCCGTGCTCGACAGTGCCCGGTTCCGTTATCTTCTGAGCACCAAGATCGGCGGCGACATCCGCAACATCCACGGCTTTATGGCTGGCGAACACGGCGAAACGCAGTTTGCGGTCTGGAGTTCCGTGCACATTTCGGGCATGCGTTTCGATTCCTATTGCGCGAAGCGCGGCATTTCCGTCGACAAAGAGGCTTTGGTGCAGGAAGTCGTCACTTCGGGCGCAAAGGTCATTCAGAAGAAGGGCGTCACCAACTATGCCATTGCGGCGGTCGTCGCCGAGCTGTGCCGCACCGTGCTCAAAGACACGCACAGCATTTACAGCGTCACTTCCTATCTCGAAGATTATTACGGCATCAAGGACGTCTGCATCAGCGTGCCCGCCTTTGTCGGCGCGAACGGCGTGTCCCAGCACCTTCTCTACGATTTCAAGGGCGATGAAGTGACGAAATTGGAGTATTCCGCCCGGCAGATCCGTGAGTTCCTCGACAATCTGAAAATCTAATTTGCAGGAGAACATAGAAAAATGGATAAGAAAGAATTTGCACTCAAGCAGCACGAAAAGTGGAAGGGTAAGATCGAAGTCATCACCCGCGCACCCATCACCAACCGCGAGGAGCTCGCCGTGGCGTATACGCCCGGCGTCGCCGAACCCTGCCTGGAAATTTCCAAGAACGTCGATTTGTCCTATGTATACACCCGCCGCGCCAATCTCGTGGCGGTCGTCACCGACGGCACCGCCGTCCTCGGGCTCGGCGACATCGGTCCCGAGGCGGGCATGCCCGTCATGGAGGGCAAGTGCGCCCTCTTCAAGACCTTCGGCGACGTGGACGCCTTCCCGCTCTGCGTTCGCTCCAAGGACGTGGACGAGATCGTCAAGACCGTACAGCTTTTGGCGGGCAGCTTCGGCGGCATCAACCTGGAGGACATCTCCGCGCCCCGCTGCTTTGAGATCGAAAAGCGGCTCAAAGAGGTCTGCGACATTCCCGTGTTCCACGATGACCAGCACGGCACCGCCGTCGTCACCATGGCGGCAATGCTCAACGCGCTGAAACTCACGGGCAAAAAGTTGGACGACATCTCCGTCGTCGTCAACGGTTCGGGCGCGGCGGGCATCGCCATCACCAAACTGCTCATGAGCAAGGGACTCAAAAAGGTCATCCTCTGCGACCGCAAGGGTGCCATCTATGACGGCAGAGAGGGGCTCAACGCCATCAAACAGGAAATGGCAAAGATCTCCAATCTCGAAAAGAAAGCGGGCACGCTTGCGGACGTCGTCCGCGGCGCGGACGTGTTCATCGGCGTCTCCGCTCCCGGCAGCCTGACCAAAGAGATGGTCAAGACCATGAACACCGATCCCATCATCTTCGCCATGGCAAACCCCGTTCCCGAGATCATGCCCGAAGAGGCACTTGCCGCGGGGGCAAAGATCGTCGGCACCGGCCGCAGCGATTTCCCCAACCAGATCAACAACGTCCTCGCCTTCCCCGGCATCTTCCGCGGCGCGCTGGATGTGCGTGCGCGCGACATCAACGACGAGATGAAGATCGCCGCGGCGGAGGCCATTGCAGGCGTCATTCCCGACAGCGAACTCCGTCCCGACTACATCATACCCGATTCCTTCAACCCGAAGGTCAAGGACGCCGTTGCGAATGCCGTCAAAGAGGCGGCACGGCGCACGGGCGTGGCGCGCCTTTGAGCTCTTGCCGCCGTGCGGCGGAAGCATGAAAAAATCCGCCGTATACTAAAAAGAAGAGACAGAAATTTTTGAAAAACGGGCTCGGCGCAATGCCGGGTCCGTTTTTGCTGTCCGGAGGGACAATGCCGTGCGGACTGCCGGCGCTGCCGCAGTTTCTGCGGCAGCGTTTCAAAATCGACGTGCGCGTAAATGCGGAAGTCATCGGTATCGACCGTGCCGCCCATACCGTCAGGGTGCGGGAGAAGGGCGGAAGAGAATACGAGGAAAGTTACGACAAACTCGTGCTTTCGCCCGGCGGCACGGCAAAGACTTTCGGCTGGGCGGCCGGCGCGGGGTTTTTACGCTGCGCGACGTCCGCGATGCGCTGTCCGTGGTTTCCTATCTGCGGCAAGAGAACGTTTCTTCCGTTTTGGTCGCCGGCGGCGGGTTTATCGGCGTGGAAACGGCGGAAAATCTCGTTCGGCACGGGTTGAAAGTGACTCTTGCTGAAATTGCGCCGCAGGTCATGCCTCCGCTCGATCCCGAAATGGCCCTGTTGGTCGCGCGGGAACTCTCCCGCAATGGCGTTTCCGTCAGGACGGGAACGGGCGTGCGCGACCCGGCGGAAGAGGAGCGGGGCGTGCGCGTCGAATTTACCGATGGCGGATCCCGCCAACCGGCAGGGACGGAGTGTTGCGGACAATATCGTCGGCGGGCATTCGTCCAACGGTCGCCGCGTGCTGGGTGCCAGCGTAGTCAAGGCGTTCTCTCTCGTCGCGGCG
>CAZTND010000041.1:0-13362 GCA_964615285.1 uncultured Clostridia bacterium | reverse complement strand
GAACGGGCGGCGTTTCCGCAGAAGATGCGTTTTTGAAGGCAGGCAGGCTTTCGGATTCGCATTTTTTTGTTGTTGCGGAAAAATCAAAAAAGACTATTGACATTTTGCGGGAGGGGGGGTATAACAAGAAAAAAGTCTTTTCGTTAAAAGGCTTTGCGGGAGGTATGAAATGCAACAAAAAAAAGAGTGAAAAAGACATCGATGGTGCTCGGGCTCATCGGTTCGGCGATCATGCCGGCGTTTTTGGTTTTTTACTTTGCAATAAACGATTCTCCGGGCGCAGAGGTCCTTTTGCTCGGCGGAATGATCGTCGTTTCGGTCATCCTTTCCGTGCTGTCCGTGCGGGCAAAGTGGGCGAACATTGCGCTCATCGTCATCGGCGCGCTGACGGCCACCGGGCTTATCGGCTTGTTTCTTTTGATCGGCGGCATCCTCGGGTTGAGCAATTTATCTTCGGGAAAAGAAATGACGGAAAAAGGGGAGACCTCCGCCGCTGCCGGCGGGCGCAGCGCCTTTTTCGGGCGGAACATCTTCCTGAAACAGGGGAACGCCTCGCCCGAAAACCTCAACCGCAACGAGTGGACGTACTATGCCGATATTCTGCTCGATCCGACCAACGTCTACCCGATCATCATTCTCGTTTCGGACGGGCGGGTGTATATGAGGCAGAAGGCGACGATACAGCTCGAAGAGGGGCTGTTCTGTATGGTTTCGGGCATCGGACCGGAATACCCGCCCGACATGATCATTCCCATGCGCTGCAACATTGAAGGGAACAGACAGTACATGAGTTTCGTCGACCAGAACGATCCCGTCAGGGAAAAACTGCTTGTCATTTACGGACAGCTGCCGGACGAAAAGGAGCGAGGAATATCTCCGTCTTACAGTGAGGTGTCGTCCGTTGCCGCAGCGGATGCGCCCGTGCAGCCGTCGGGAAAGGGCGGAAAGCTTGCTTCCGTGAAGGGGCGGCTCAAGCAAGATGACGGAACGGAAAATAAAAAGCCTTGGTTTGTCGCCGTGACGGTGCTGTATGTGCTGCTGCTTGCCGTCGGGTTGGTTGGTTATTTTACCGATTTTTTCGGGGCGATAGGGACAGTGCAGCTGTTCGATTTCGTCGACCTGCAGACTGTGTGCCGTGTGCTGAGCCTGATGGCGCTTGCCTTTACGCCTACATATTTTGTATATTTTTCCGCGCATCGCCCCCCTGCGCATCGGGAAAAACGCCTGCAATGCGTTTTTAGCCGTTGGGCTGACGCTCAATCTGCTTTTGGCAGGCGTCACCGTCTGGTATATTCGCGTTCACCTTCTTTTTGCCCGTGCTCGGCGTGTTGGGAATGATCGTTTGGTTTCTGTATTTTATTGTGCTTTTGCTGCGCGGCAGCGGTTCTCTGTTCAAAACGGGACTCGGCGACGCGCCCGTCGTAAAGGCGTTCCGTGCCGGATACCGCGGGGAGGATATTCCCTGCCGCTACAAGGTCGAGGTCATCAATTCCATGGGTTGTCAGGAAACGTTGTATTCGGACGATAAGGTAAACTGGTTTTCGTCGCAGGGAGAGTTCCGTAGCAGAAGTTTTGACGGCGGCAAGACGATGCTGCTGCAATGAATTTTTATGCGGCGAACAGTCAATACGAGCGCACCATGTCCGTATAAAATGGGTTTTGCGTTCAAAAAGAAGAGCCGCATGCGGATATATCGTAAAAAAGAGAAAAATATATGGGTAGCAAAAAGGGCGGAGCCTTGTGAAAGGCTCCGCCCTTTGTCGTTCAATGGGGGAAAGACGCCATCAATACATGCCGCCGCCCATGTCGCCGCCGGGCGCGGGAGCCGCGGGCGGGGTAGGGATGTCGGTGACGATGGATTCCGTGGTCAGCAGGGTCGCCGCAACGGAAGCCGCGTTCTGCAGCACCGAACGGGTGACCTTGGTCGGGTCGATGATGCCCGCTTCCACCATGTCGCAATATTTGTTCTTCAACGCATCGAAACCGAAGTTTGTCTTGCGGGAGGAGATGATCTTATCCACAATGACGCTGCCGTCCAGTTCGGCGTTCTTGGCGATCTGACGGACGGGCTCTTCCAGGGCCTTCAGAATGATCTGCGCGCCCGTGCGTTCGTCGCCTTCCAACGTAGCGATGAGCTTTTTCAGAACGGGCACGGCGGAGAGGAGCGCCACGCCGCCGCCGGGCACAAAGCCCTCTTCCACAGCAGCCCGCGTCGCCGCGAGAGCGTCTTCCATGCGCAGTTTCTTCTCTTTCATTTCGACTTCGGTCGCCGCGCCGACGGAGATGACCGCCACGCCGCCCGCCAGTTTGGCAAGGCGTTCCTGCAGTTTCTCTCTGTCATAGTCCGACTTGGTCTCGCCGATCTGCGCCTTGATGGAGGCAACGCGGTCCTTGATGGCCTGCTTGTCGCCCGCGCCGTTGATGATGGTGGTGTTTTCCTTGTCCACCTTCACCTGCTGCGCTCTGCCCAGCATGTCGGGGGTGACATCCTTGAATTCGATGCCGAGGTCGGAAGTGACGACCTGTCCGCCCGTGAGGATGGCAATATCTTCGAGCATCGCCTTTCTTCTGTCGCCGAAGCCGGGCGCCTTGACCGCCACGCAGTTGAACACGCCCTTCAGCTTGTTGATGATGAGGCCGGCGAGCGCGTCGCCCTCGACGTCCTCGGCGATGATCAAAAGCCTTGCGCCCTGCTGGGCGAGGGGCTCGATGACGGGCAAGATCTCTTGCAGCGAGGAAATTTTCTTATCGGTGATGAGGATGTAGGGGTTATCCAACACCGCCTCCATCTTCTCGTTGTCGGTGACCATGTAGGCGGAAACGTAGCCGCGGTCGAACTGCATGCCTTCGACGGTGGTCAGTTCGGTGGACATGGACTTGCCTTCTTCCACGGTGATGACGCCGTCCTTGCCCACGATCTCCATGGCGTTGGCGATCATCACGCCCACGTCCTCATTGCCGGCGGAGAGAGCGGCGACCTGTTGGATGGCCTTCTTGCTCTCCACGGGGTGGGAGATGGACTGCACCTGCTTGACCGTCGCGTCGACCGCTTTGCGGATGCCCTTTTCCATGATGATGGGGTTGGCGCCCGCGGCGAGGTTCTTCAAGCCCTCGCGGATGATGGCCTGCGCCAGCACGACGGCGGTGGTGGTGCCGTCGCCCGCCACGTCGTTGGTCTTGGTGGAAACTTCCTTCACGAGCTGCGCGCCCATGTTTTCAAAGGGATCGGCAAGCTCTATTTCCTTGGCGATGGTCACGCCGTCGTTGGTGATGAGCGGGGCGCCGTATTTCTTGTCCAGCACCACGTTCCTGCCCTTGGGGCCGAGGGTGATCTTGACGGTATCGGCGAGCACGTTCACGCCCGTCTCCAACGCCTTTCTTGCTTCATCTCCGTATTTGATCTGTTTTGCCATGATTTTTTACCTCCCTGTCAGTCCTCTACGATCGCGAGAATGTCGCTCTGTTTGATGATGGTGAATTCTTTGCCGTCCACCTTAAAGTCGCTGCCCGCGTATTTGGCGCACAGCACTTTGTCGCCGGGCTTCACTTGCATGACGACTTCTTTGCCGTCCATCACGCCGCCGGGCCCGACGGCGACCACTTTGCAGGTCTGGGGCTTTTCCTGCGCCGAAGAGGGCAGAATAAAGCCGCTCTTTGTCTTTTCTTCCGTGGATACGTTTTCCACGACCACTTTGTCAAATAACGGTTTGATATTCATGATATCTCCTCCAAAAAGTTTTCATGATTTTTTCGACGCATATATTATAAACGCGGGCTCGGAAGGTCAAACAAAATTTCTGAAAAAAGTTGGAAATTATTGCAATTTCTTTTTTTGTATGGTATTATAAATATAGAAAAAACGGCAGAAGATCAAAAGGAGGTCGGCAGAGGGCGATGGACAAGTGGGACAAGCGTTTTATGGAACTCACCCGGCTCGTCGGTTCGTGGTCGAGCTGCTTTCAGCCCGGGCGGCACGTCGGCGCCATCATCGTGCGCGACAAGCGCGTCATGACCACGGGCTACAACGGCGCGCCGTCCGGCATCAGGAACTGCGTGGAGCGGGGGGAATGCCTCCGCCGCAAACTCAACATCCCGTCGGGTACAAAGCAGGAGATCTGTTACGCCGTGCACGCCGAACAGAACGCCATCATCCAGGCGGCAAAGTACGGCATCAACGTCAACGGCGCCACCCTCTACTGCACCCACCAGCCCTGCGTCATCTGCGCCAAGATGATCATCAACGCGGGCATTTCCCGCGTGGTCTACGCCGAAGGCTATCCCGATGCCTTTTCCCTGCAGCTTTTCCGCGAGGCGGGCACGCAGATCGAAAAATATTCCGAAGAGGAACCGGAGGAGATATAAAGACATGCAGCAAAATCCCATCGTCACGTTTGAAATGGAGGACGGAAAGACCTTTTCCGCCGAACTCTATCCCGACAAGGCGCCGAACACCGTCAACAACTTTCTCTCCCTCGTGAAAAGAGGGTTTTATGACGGGCTCATCTTTCACCGCGTCATAGAGGGGTTCATGATCCAGGGCGGCGATCCGAACGGCACGGGCACGGGTGGCCCCGGCTATCACATCCGCGGCGAATTTTCGTCGAACGGCTTTGCAAAAAACGACATCAAGCACGCCCGCGGGGTGCTCTCCATGGCGCGCGCCATGGCTCCCGATTCGGCGGGCAGCCAATTCTTCGTCATGCACAAGGACGCGCCCCATCTCGACGGGCAATATGCCGCCTTCGGGGCGGTCATCTCGGTCATGGATACCGTGGACGCCATCGCTGCCACGCCCGTCGATTACCGCGATAAGCCTTTGAAAGAGCAGAAAATAAAGAGAGTGACGGCGGAAACCTTCGGCGTCGATTATCCCGAACCCGAAAAGAAGTAAAGACCTTTACCATAGATACAGGAGAAATTATGACCGATTACAGCATCTATCAGAACCCCCTCTGCACGCGGTACGCGAGTAAGGAAATGCAGCACAACTTTTCGGATGAAAAGCGTTTCAAATTGTGGAGAAAGCTTTGGATTGCCCTCGCCGAATCGGAGATGGAGCTGGGGCTGAACATCACGCCCGAGCAGGTGGCGGAGCTCAAAGCCCACGCCGAGGACATCGACTTTGAAAAAGCCGAGAAATACGAGCGCGAAGTGCGGCACGACGTCATGGCGCACGTCAAGGCGTACGGCGACCGGGCGCCGGGGGCTGCGGGCATCATCCACCTCGGCGCGACCAGCTGTTTCGTCAACTGCAACAGCGAGGTCATCATCATCGACGACGCCCTCGACATTATCCTCAAAAAACTTGTCAACGTCATGGACAAGCTCAAACGGTTTGCCCTGCAATACAAGGATCTGCCCACGCTGGGATTCACGCATCTGCAGCCCGCTCAGCTCACCACCGTCGGCAAGCGCGCCGCGCTCTGGCTGCAGGATCTCGAAATGGACTACCGGAACCTCATGGACTTAAAGTCCCACGTCAAACTGCGCGGGGTCAAGGGCACCACGGGCACGCAGGCGTCCTTTATGGAGCTGTTCGACGGGGACGGCGAAAAGGTCAAGGAACTCGAACGCCGCGTCGTCGCAAAAATGGGCTACGAAAAAGTTTACGGCGTGACGGGGCAGACCTATCCCCGCAAATTCGATTACAACGTGCAGTGCGTGCTCTCGCAGATCGCGCAGTCTGCCTATAAATTCGCCAACGACGTGCGCATTTTGCAGAACATGAAGGAGATAGAGGAGCCCTTTGAAAAACATCAGATCGGCTCTTCGGCGATGGCGTACAAGCGCAACCCCATGCGGTGCGAGCGCATCTGCGCGCTGGCGCGCTACGTCGTGTCCCTGCCCGTCAACGGGGCGATCACGGCAAGCACGCAGTGGATGGAGCGCACGCTGGACGATTCCGCCAACCGCCGCATCGTCAACGCGCAGGCATTCCTCGCCGTCGACGCCGTGCTCAACATCTACATGAACGTCGCGGAGAACATGGTGGTGTACGACAAGGTCATCGCCCGCCACGTGCAGGCGGAACTGCCCTTCATGGCGACCGAAAACATCATGATGGAGTGCGTCAAGGCGGGCGGCAACCGCCAGGAACTGCACGAGCGCATCCGCGTTTTGTCCATGGAGGCGGCAAAACACGTCAAGGCGGAGGGAAAGGAGAACGATCTTCTGACCCTCATCGCGGCGGACGGCATGTTCGCGCCCGTCCGCGATCGCCTCGATGAGATCGTGGACGCAAAGAAATTCATCGGCCGTGCGCCCGCGCAGACCGAAGAGTTCATCAAAAACGAGATCGATCCCATTTTGGAAAAGCACAGTGACCTCCTGGGCGAAAAGGGCGAAGTAAAGGTATAGTCCCTTTTGTAGCCCGCAGGGCGCAGGTGCCGTTTGCGGTGAAGATACGGTGAATATATCGGTAAAATGCGGCGAAACATTCGGATATGGTCTGCTTTCGCCGCTTTTTTTGTTTGACTTTTTTTCCGGGTCGGCGTATAATGGGCGAAAAAGAGCCTGGCGGCGTTCCCGCTTTTGTCGGGATTTTTTCAAACAATGAAAAA
Organism: uncultured Clostridia bacterium; assembly: GCA_964615285.1. Classification (GTDB taxonomy): domain Bacteria; phylum Bacillota; class Clostridia; order Christensenellales; family Borkfalkiaceae; genus RGIG4074. The sequence goes on along the minus strand of CAZTND010000041.1, from coordinate 6,802 downwards.
ACGGTGAAAAAACAGGCGGCAGCTCAATCCGTTTACAAAAAGTTTACTTTCATTCAATATAATTCGGGATAAAAATCTCATTGTCGGAGGAATTTTTTGTCATGGAAACGGTGGAAAATTATTATAAGGCTCTTTTGCGCGTCGGCCGGGAAATGATTGCCCTTTTCCCGCGCGTTCAGACGAACGAACCTTTGAGCCGCACGGAACGGGGGCTTCTGGCTGTCGTGTGCGCGGCGGAGACGGAGGGGACCCGTTTGATTTCGGCACAGATCGCGGTGCGGCTGGGCATCACCCGTTCGGCGGTGTCGCAGGCGGTGGATAAGCTGGAAAACCTGCAGTATGTGCGCCGCGTTCCCTCCGCAACGGACAGAAAGATCGCCTATATAGAGCTTGCGCCCGAGGCAAAGAGAGTTTTCGAGGCCCGCACGGCGGAACACATGGACGTGCTCGAACGCGTGCTTTCCCGCATGGGAGAGGACGCCATGTCGGAGTTTTTGGCACTTGCCGATCGTTTTGCCTCCGCCGTGCGGGAAGTGCGGCGGGAGGACGGGCGCGAAAAAGAAAACTGAAAACGCGGAAGAAATGAAGGCATTTTCGGAAAAGGGAAGGAATATGAAGAAAGGATGAGAAAGAGGAGGATTTCTATATGCTGAAACTTGTAAACATCAAAAAAGATTATCTCGTGGCGGGAAGCACGGTGCACGCCCTGCGCGGCGTTTCGCTGGAATTCCGCAGGAACGAGTTTGTTTCCATTCTCGGCCCCTCGGGATGCGGCAAGACCACGCTGCTGAATATCATCGGCGGGCTGGACCAGTATACCAGCGGCGACCTCATCATCCGCGGCAAGTCCACCAAATCGTATAAGGACGGGGATTGGGACTCTTACCGCAACCACCGCATCGGTTTCGTCTTTCAAAGCTATAACCTCATTCCGCACCAGACCATTCTCGGCAATGTCGAACTTGCCCTGACCATCGGGGGCATGTCCGCGTCCGAGCGCAAAAAGAAGGCTTCGGCGGCTTTGAAGCGCGTCGGCTTGGGCGGGCAGCTCAACAAATATCCCAACCAGCTTTCCGGCGGGCAGATGCAGCGCGTGGCAATCGCGCGGGCAATCGTCAACGACCCCGAGATCCTCCTCGCCGACGAACCGACGGGCGCGCTCGATACGCACACTTCCGTGCAGATCATGGAGCTCATCAAGGAGATCGCGCGGGAAAAGCTGGTCATCATGGTCACGCACAACCCCGAACTTGCCCAGCGCTATTCCACGCGCATCGTGCGCCTTCTGGACGGCAGCGTGGTCGAGGACAGCAATCCTTACGACAGCCGCAAGGAACGCGCTGCCACGGCGGGCAGACTGCGCGCGGCGGGGTATTCCGATCGACAGATCGAAAATTATTTCGCCGCAAAAATGCGGGCGGATAAGGGCAAGGAAGGCAAGACCAACATGTCTTTCACCACGTCGCTCGCGCTCAGTTCCAAAAATTTGTGGAGCAAAAAGGGGCGCACGGCGGTCACGGCCATCGCGGGCAGCATCGGCATCATCGGCGTCTGCCTCGTGTTGGCGCTCAGTTCGGGGATTCGCGGCTATATCGTCAGCATGCAGGACGACATGCTCTCGGGCAATCCCGTCTCCGTGAACGAAACGGGGTACAATATCGACGCCCTTACCGAAGCCATGAGTTCGTCTGACTGGCAGGAGCTCGTCGAACATCCCGACGACGGCAGGGTGTATATCGATTCCTATGTCCAATCCCTCGCCGAGATGGGGGCGGACATGGCAAGTATGCTGGTAAGCAACGAGATTACGGCGGAATACGTCGATTACGTCACGTCCATGCCCGCGGAGTACTATGCCGCGATGACCATCGACTACGGCATCGACGTGCGGCACAGCATTTATACCGATTTCACGTATACGAACGCCTCCGGACAGGAAGAGACCCGCACCATGTCCGTGGCGGGGATACAGTCTCTCTACACATCCATCCTTTCCGGCGTGGAAGATTACGCCCAGCTCACCCAATATATTTCCATGTTTACGGATATTTTTGCCCAGGCACCCAACAGTGCGGAGTACATCGAGTCGCAGTACGATGTGACGGGCAAGGTGGCGACCGAGGCAAACGAGATCATGATCGTCCTCAATTCCCGCGGCGAATCCACCGACCTGACGCTCGCGCAGCTCGGCTATCTCACGCAGGATCAGTTCATGACCTATGCCTACAAGGCGATGGGCTATCCGTATGACGAAGACGATCTGGTGGAATCTTTCTCGGCGGAGGAAATTCTGGGCAAGACGTTCACCTGGTATCCCAACGATACGATATATAGCGAGAATACCGACCCGGGATCGTCCATCGACGGTTCAACGATCAACCATTGCACATATATGTATTCGGCGTATGCCGACGATTTCGATGCGGATCAAGGGCTGGAACTGAAGATCGTGGGCATCTTGCAGCCCAAAGAGGACATTGCTTACGGCTGTCTGGATTCGGGCGTCTACTACACGCAGGCGTTTGCGGAATATGTCATCGGACAGAACAAAGATTCCGAGATCGTCGCCTATGCCAACAACGATACCAACACGGAAAACGGCGGCATTTACAGCGGATATTATACCACGACGACGGTCGACGGGCAGGAGTTTGATGTGGCGTTCGGCATCGGTTACGAATACGAATATGTATTCGACGGAGAAACGCTTACGGATTTTGCCTTCGTCGGCGCGAACTCGCAGTACAGTCTGTTTCTGTCCATGATGGGCAGCGCGGGGTCCGGGGGGGAGAGTTACAGTATATTCACTTCCCGCAATCTCGGCGGGGAAGAGGTGCCCAACAATCTCTATCTCTATCCCGTCGATTTCGATTCCAAAGACCTCGTCACCGATTGGCTGGACGCCTGGAACGATGAAGGGGATCTCACCTATTACAGCCTTTCGCAGGAGCGGGAAGTCACGCTGACCGAAGAGGAACGCGATCAGGTGACGTATACCGATTCGCTTGAACTCATCATCACCATCATCAATACCATGATCGACATCATCACGTACGGCCTGGTGGCGTTCACCTCCATTTCCCTCGTGGTTTCCTCGGTCATGATCGGCGTCATCACATATGTCTCCGTCGTGGAGCGCACCAAGGAGATCGGCGTCTTGCGCTCGCTGGGCGCGCGCAAGCGGGACGTCAGCAATCTGTTCAACGCCGAAACTTTCATCATCGGGCTTCTGGCGGGCGCCTTCGGCGTGGGGATATCATATCTGCTTTCGGTGCCGTTGAATCTCATTCTGGGCTCGCTCACGGGGATATATACGCTCGTGGCGCTGCCCTGGTGGCAGGCGATCGTCATGATCTGCGTTTCCTTTGCGCTGACCGTGATCTCCGGGCTGTTCCCCGCCCGCGCTGCGGCGAAAAAGGATCCCGTCATCGCGCTCCGCACCGAATAAAATGGATCGAATTGTATAAGAAAGAGCCCGGTATTGACCGGGCTCTTTCCTTTTCGTCTGTTGCCTTGGCATAACTTGTACCCGCATATCGGGCAGGGCGTGTGTGTTTTCATGCGTCGGGCTTCTCGGACGTTTGATCGCGTTCAGGCTTTGTGCGTATTTTATATCGAAAAGTCCAGGGCCGAGCGGCCGGGATTTCTCTTGGCTCCGTTGATCCTTTTTGTCAGGCTCTGTTTCTTTTCGTGCAGCCGGAAGTTTGAAAGCAGAATGATGAAGGGAGCCGGCAGACAACCCGCGACTATGAATATTACAGGCAGCACGCTGCCGCAGGCGACAAAGGAGAGCACGCCGATCAGGACGGCAAACAGTATGGAATCCCATGAGTATTTGAGAATTTCTTTGAAAGTGAACTTTTCGGACGCCTTTGGCGTGACCACAAAGACGGCTTTTTTTCCGCAGATACCGAGCAGAACGGTTCTGAGCATCATGGGCGCAAGGGACGCATAGGTCGCGATGTTGACGATGAAGTACGGCAAGAGCAGCAGTCCGTTCCTGTCTTTATGGTACAAGAACAAGTCGGGTATCATGGGCGAGCACAGGAACAGGATCATGATGCAATAGATCGCCAGCGAATACCGTATGACGGGGTAGCCGAGAAAGCCGAGCGCAATGGTGCACATTGCCAAGAGAAAACTCAAAACGGGCACGATGGGCAGGCTGTAATGGGAGAGCTTTATGTCCAGCTTTTCAAACCAACTCATTTTGGAATTGTTGATCTGTTTGCCGTATTTCTTCATATATTCCAGGTTGCCCTGCGTCCACTTGCACTGCCGCTTTTTGAGGGACACATAGTTGACGGGAAATTCTTCGTAGCAGAGAATATCGGGGGCATAGATGATGTCCATGCCCGCGTTTTTAATATCGACGGCAAAGGAAATATCCTCTGCCACGACCAGCGGGAACCCGCCCGTCGCTTCGTAGCAGGCGCGGCTGACGGTCATGCCGTGACCGATGAGTGCGTTGGCGCCGTAGAAGTTTTTGATCACCTGTACGGTCGTGCCGTTGCTGCCGACGCACAGACCCATGAGCCGCTGAAAGACGTTTTCGCCCTTGTACGCCATGTGTTTTGCCTGTACCGCGCCGCAGTTCTGATCATAGTTGAAATATTTCAGCACTTTTGTGATATAATCGGGCGGTATGACCTCATCGCTGTCGAGGACGACAAAATAATCGTAATCGGTGCGGCCCTTCAGATAGTTGTTGAGATTGCCCGCTTTGTAGCCCGTCCTGTCCGTGCGGCGGATGACTTCCACGTCGTCATGGTGAAGTTTATATTTGTTGATCGCCTTGCGATATGTCGGGTCGCTGCTGTCATCGAGGATGACCGTCTTGAAATTCGGGTAATTCTGCTTTCTGCAGGCGGAAAGGGCTTTCGGGTTGAAGTCGTTGCAGGTGCAATACAGCAGCAGGAACCGCGGCGCGGGGTCGGGTATGGCAGCATATTCTTCTATTTTCTTGTATTGTTTGTCTATCTTTTTATGTAACACCGCGTAGGCGACGGAAAAGGTAAAGTCCTTGATGCTTCCCAGCCAAAGTATGGCGAGCACGGCGGTATTGATCGAAAGTAAAATAATGATGAATACTGTTTTGACGGTGCCGTACCCGTCCAGTCCCATAGCGATCGTCGTCAGCGAATACACCAAAAAAGCCGTGCAACAGAGCCATGCGACGAGGATGATGATGTAGAGTGTGGGTTTTTTCTTCATGATTTTTATGTCCGATGTGCGGACAGCCTCCTATGCTGTTTTTGAGTACACTCACATTAAAAACAGCGGACGGGGGCTGGTTGTCCACAAAATCAAAAAAATATTTTTACATAGCTTTTTCTTTCCCGTGCGCTTCCGGCTTTACATCGCTTTTCGGTTTATGCTATAATATTTTCAAACGCATACGGGAATCGGATTTCTATGGACGGCACCTTGTACGAGAAAACAGAATATGCGCTCGGACTGATTGCCGCGGGAAACGATGCCGGCGTCGATCTTTTGTACGCCTGTATGGGCAAAACGATGCTGTTTGTGGCGAAGGGGATCGTGAAAGATACGTTTGCCGCCGAGGACGTCGTGCAAGAGAGCTTTCTGAAGATCGTAAAGCATATCGCAAAATACAAAAAGGGGACAAACGGCTATGCCTGGGTTTGCCGCATCGTGCGCAATACGGCGTTGAATGCCTTAAAGGCAAACAAGGGCCGCAACGAGCAGAATATCGACGAGTTTGTACACCTGTCGGACGGCAGAGACCTTGCGGAACAGTCGGAAACGCATCTGCTTGTGGAAAAGATCATGAACTCTCTGGCGCCGCCGATCGTCAAACAGATGGTGTATATGAAATATTTCCTCGACATGAGCGTGCGGGATATCGCGAAAGCCGTCGGGAAGTCGAAGTCGTATGTATCCAAAGAGATCGTCAAAGCCGAAGAATACATGAAAAACATGCTTCGGGATCCGTGGACAAAATGAGCGGTTGCCTTGTTTTATAGTTGAAGAGGTGCGTTATGAGAGATGAAAACAGAAAAGACGAGCAATTGGATTCGTTGTTCAAGGCATACATCGAGGAAGAAGAAATTCCCCCGGAACGGGTAACGGACAAGGCAAAACGATATATGCAAGGGGAGCCCGAACGCGTCGAAGTGACGGAGCCCGTGTTTGCCGCGGGAACCGGAGCGGGCGGAGCGCAAGCGGGGCGGCATACAAAGAATATGCGGCTCGTCTGGATATGCGTCGCCTTTTTGTCGGTCGTCGTGCTCTTACTGCTGTGGTATTTCCTGCATGACAACGGCAATTTTTTCACAACGCTCAGTGGATACAGCCGGGTGAGCCGGTCGCAGCTGACGGAAACTTCGCCGGAATACAGGGAACAGGAATTTCTGCCCTTCGTGGAGAGCGAGGATGTTGCGGTCTATAAGGAATACGCCTTAAAAGAGGATGTAAATCCCTATCGGAGGGGCGATGTCGTCTTGTATTACCTCGAATATACGGCGCAGACGAATGTACAGGCGCAGTTGTATGTTGAAATGGCGGATATCGATTTCGACGAACTGGACGCCTATAAATCCCTGGAGGATCACAGGGAATATGAGAACATTACCTACTATATAGGGAGCGCGCCGGAAGCTGCCAGGACGTACATTTATTTTCGGCACGATGCGTATTCTTACAACCTCAGGATCGACTCGTCGTCGGAAACATCGGTGGAGGCGGTCTTGAAAAATATAGACGATCATTTTTGAAAAGCGCGGATAAGAACCGCCCTTGTGTTTTCGTTCGGTCAACACACAGGGGCGGTTTTTTGATG
>CAZTND010000040.1:0-13521 GCA_964615285.1 uncultured Clostridia bacterium | reverse complement strand
CAGATATACCTTGTCATCGCATACAGCAAACTCCGTCACGTCAGTCGCCAATTTCGATAGGTTAATGGCTCTCAATCTGTCTGAAAGCCATGCAGACGGTCGCGTGGACGGCGTTCTCGGCATCTGCGTCGTGCCCGATGTGAACGGCAGCGCTCTCGATTATTATGTTGCCACGGCATACGAAAAAGAGACGCCTGCCGGCATGGCCGAAGTGATCGTGCCCGACTGCATGTATGCGGTATTCGAGTGCCGGGGCAAGCTCCCCTTTTCCGTGCAGGATATGACGCGGCGGCTGTACGGCGAATGGCTGCCGAATTCCGGCTATGAATGGGCGAATGCTCCGGACATTGAAAGGTACTTTGACGGCGATCCTTCGAGCGACGGTTACGTTTGCGAATTGTGGCTGCCCATCCGGCCGAAGCAAACAGAGGAAAAGTAAGATGTATCATTGGAGATTGAAGGGGTCGCCGTATGAAATCGGCACAAAAACAGGACAGATCTTTAAGCGGTGCAGGGCGGAGTTTCCCATTGCTTTGGACGATTTTCAGTTAAACCACGGCATTGAAAGCGGAAAATTATTAAAACAGTATTTTCCCGAAGCCTATGAAGAGGTAAAGGCGATCGCCGATACGATCGGCATTCCGAACGAGCGGTTTTTGGCGTGGCTGATGTGTATGGGCTGCTGCCCGGACATAGATGAAAACCGATGCACGGAAGTGCGCGGCTGTACCGCGTTTGCCTTCACCTGCGGGCGGGCAACGTATTACGCGAGGACGAACGACCTGCCGCCCTTTTTGAAGAAAGTCAGCAAAAGCATTTTATATCTGCCCGACCGCGGCTATCAATTCGTTCTGAACACTTCCTCTTTCACGAACGGCGAGGAGGGTATCAACGAACACGGGCTTGCCGCGGCAATGACCTTTGCCGTTCCGAAAATCACGGAAATAAAGGCGGGGCTGAACTCCGTGTTTCTGGTGCGCTATCTTTTGGAAAAGTGCAAAACCGCCCGAGAGGGCGTCGCCGCAATACAAAGTCTGCCCGTTTCGTCGAACTGCAATCTGCTGATCGCCGACCGAAGCGGCGATATGGCGGTCATGGAGTGCAATCCCTTTCAAAAGCACATGCGCCGCCCTATGGTAAACAAATACGGAAATAAGTTCATCATAGCCGTAAACGATCTGCTGTCGCCCGAAATGGCGGCATATAAGGAGAAAGAGGGGGATACATTCTTTTCAAAGGAGAGGTATGCCACGGCGGAGAAGGCGCTTTTGCAATTGAAAGATAACCCGATTGACAACGCAAAAGCAATTTTAAGCGGCAAATGCGGCTTTATGTGCCAATACGCAAGGCAACTGAATTTTGACACGGTCTGGGCGACGATTTTTAATTTGTCCGATTTGTCCGTCTATCGCGCGGAAGGCAATCCCTCTCGCTGCGCGTTTATAACGGACGACCGATTGAAAGAGTGCGGGGCGCCTGTGAGTTACGGCGCTCTCTTTTTTTCGGCATAAAGGCGGAAAAAACGCTTGACTTTGCGACACATGTGTCGTATAATAAAACCGACACTCATGTCGCAAAACAAAAATCGGAGGGTTTTCATGGGCAAAAAAGGGGACGGCACCAGGCGGCGCATCAAAGAACAGGCGATAAAACTCTTTGCGCAGAGGGGATTCAAGGACGTTACGATGAAGGACGTTTGCGAGGCAACGGAATTGAGCCGCGGCGGCCTGTACCTGCATTACGGCAGTACGGGACAGATTTTTTCCGAGATCATCGATGATCTGATGAACGCACAGGGCGATGAGTTTTCCGAAAAGATCGAACGGGGGGTATCCGCAAAAGAGATTTTGTTACAAGTTTTAGAACGATATAAAAAAGAGATGATGGACACGCAAGGTTCTTTAAGTGTCGCAATATATGAATTTTTCAGCGCCGACTCTTCCAAACAAGATAATGCATTGTTTCGGCACTATCAAAAATCGTATCTAATGTGGAAACGGCTGTTGGAATACGGAATAAACCGTAAAGAATTCAACGCCGTCGACGTCGACGCGGTTTTCGATCTGATCGTATTTTCTTATCAGGGTGTCAGAATGTACGGCACGTTGATGCCCGTCGATGAACGGACGCCCGAGCATATCATATCTCTGATCAAAACCATTTTATTGCCGAAGGAGGAATGACCCATGCCTTTATTTTTCAGCGATTTTGACAGTGAAAAAAAGGCTTTTGTCAACCCCGGCGATACCGTTCAAAGGCAGGCCGATTTTCCCGCGATTGCCGTATCGACGTTTTCGGGAGATATTATCGAAGATTATGTCAAAGCGTGCCATCCGCCGGAAATCGCCCGCCTCTATACGGCGAACGGCTCCTTGCCGGTCTATCGGGTGGAATATAAGGGCCGTAAAATCGCCCTGTTCGTGTCGCGGGTAGGCGCACCTGCTTGTGTTGCGGGGTTGGAAGAAATTATAGCAATGGGCGCGCAGAAGATCGTATTGTTCGGCTGCTGCGGCATACTGGATGAAAGCGCAACGAAGGGAAAAATCATTTTGCCCGCAGCTGCGGTCAGAGATGAAGGCACCAGCCAATATTACCTTCCCCACAGCGATGAGATCGAGGCGGACGGGGAGTGCTTAAAAGCGGCAAAAAATTTTCTGACCGACTACAACATTCCCTTTGTCTGCGGAAAAGTCTGGACGAGCGATGCAATTTACAGGGAAACGCCCGCCCTGATCGCAAAGAGAAAGGCGCAGGGCTGTTTGGGCGTGGAGATGGAATGCGCCGCCGCCATGGCGGTCGCCCGGTTCCGGAACGTACCGTTCGTGCAGTTCCTGTTCGGGGCGGATAATTTGGACGGAGAAGCATACGATATGCGCGATCTGATGCTCTACGGCCGCAATGCAGGCAATAAATATTTAACGTTGGCCCTGGAGATCGGCATCCGTTTATGACCCGCCGCGCCGTCCGTAAATCGTTCGGAAATGGTCGTTCATCACGGGCATGGGTATCGCTGAAAGGGGCTTAAAACAGAAGAGAGGCGCTGCACGGCCGTGCAGCGCCTCTCTCTTTTCGGAAGGTGTCTGTAATGACTTGACTTTGCCATTGCGCGGCAAAGGGGGGGGGAATCATTCGATGGCAATAAAATTGGATTGGCCGGATTTCGGCGCGGCCTTCGGCACGGTCAAAGAGAGAATGCCGTTGTCATATTTCGCCTTGATCTGATCCTGCGTGATCTCGTTGCCGACATAATAACTCCTCTGGCAGGATTCGCTGATCTCCTTGCGCAGGTAACGGGAGTTCTTCTTGTCGTCCGCCTCTTTCTGCTGTTTGTAGCAGCTGATGGTCAGATAGCCGTTTTCCAGCGATACCTTGATCTGATCTTTCCGATAGCCGGGCGTCTCGACCTCCAGCTCATAGCCCGTATCGGTCTCTTTGATGTTGGTCTTCAGATCCTGCTGTTCGTCCAAAAACATGGGTTTGAAGAAATCGTCGTCAAAGACGTCGAAGATGCTCATGCCTGTGTTGTTCCTTCTCTGCAGATAATTTTTCATAATGTTGTCCTCCTTTTAATTTGGGTTAAAATTCGGAGCGGTAGCGGTCCTTTCGGACCCCTCCATCGTTCTTCACTATATATATACCGCAGTCCGAAAAAATTCAAACGCCCCCGCCGCGCGATTTTTTGAAAAATTTTTTTGCCCGCCGGGCGGGGAGGGGGTGTAAGGGGCGGACAGGGAATGAAAGCAAAAAACAGTTTTTACGGGGATCGAAGGGGCGCGCCGCCGATTTTTCGTCTTTTTTTGCGCTTTTAACAAAAAACTTTTTCCATTTCCTTGCATTATTTTTGAAAAAAAGGTAAAATGAAAGAGAATAGAAATTTTTTACAGAGGTATACGTTATCATGAACAAGAGAATTGCGGACAGAGTTGCGGGCATTTCCCCTTCGCTGACCCTCGCCATCACGGCGAAGGCAAAGGCGATGAAGGAGGCGGGGGAACCCGTCATTTCTTTCGGTGCGGGCGAGCCCGATTTCAACACCCCCGACTACATCATCGACGCTGCCAAGACGGCGATGGACGAGGGAAAGACAAAATATACGCCCTCCTCGGGGCTCTTGCCTCTGCGCAAGGCCATCTGCGAAAAACTGAAAAAGGACAACGGGCTGGAGTATGAGCCTTCGCAGATCATCGTTTCCAACGGCGCAAAGCATTCCCTGTTCAACGCCTGTTTCGCCACCGTCGAGCCGGGGGACGAAGTCATCATCCCCGCGCCCTATTGGCTGACCTATCCCGAACTCGTCCGCGTCTGCGGCGGCGTGCCCGTTTTTGTCGGGGGCAAGAAGGAGAACGGGTTCAAGATCACCGCCGCGCAGCTCAAAGCCGCCATCACGCCCAAGACCAGAATGCTCATCTTCAACAGCCCCAACAATCCCACGGGCGCGGTGTATTCCGAAGAGGAGACCAAGGCGATCGCCGCCGTCTGCGAGGAGGCGGGCATCTACGTCGTTGCCGACGAGATCTACGAAAAATTGGTCTATGACGGGATCAGGACCTATTCCATTGCGCGCTATTCCGAAAAGATGAAAGACCTGACCATCACGGTCAACGGCGTCTCCAAGACATATGCCATGACGGGCTGGCGCGTCGGCTATCTCGCCGCGCCCAAGGATGTCGCCAAGGCGATCGATTCCTTCCAGTCCCACGCGACGTCCAACGCCAACTCCATCGCGCAGCATGCGACGATCGCCGCGCTGCACGCCTCCGAGGAGAGCGTGAACAAGATGGTCGCCGTGTATGCGGACAGAAGAAAGGCGATGATGGAGAGAACGGATAAAATCGAGGGCATCTCCTATGTGGTGCCGCACGGCGCGTTTTACGTCATGCTCGTCGTGGGCGGCGTCTACGGCAAAAAGAGCGGGGACAAGGTCATCGAAAACTCCATCGACTTCGCGGCGGAACTTCTGGACAAGGAGAAGGTGGCGGTCGTGCCCGGCATCTCCTTCGGGGCGGACGACTGCGTGCGGCTCTCCTATTCCCTCTCCAAAGAGGACATGCTGGAAGGGCTGGACAGGATCGAAAAATTCGTCAGGAGCCTGCGCTGAGGGGCGCCGAAAAATTTTTTCTGGAAATTTGCCGAAAAAGCCTTGAAATTATCATAAATCTTTGGTACAATAAAAGCACGATAAACGTGCGGCGGCAAGAGCGGCAAAAAACCGTCCCGGCCGCGGCCGGTAAAGTGTAAGGAGGATTTATGATCAACATCGTCTATGGAGCCAAAGGAACCGGTAAGACCAAACAACTCATCGAACAGGCGAACGCCGTCTCTTCCACGGCAAAGGGGCACGCGGTTTTCATTACCGATACCAAGCGATATATGTTCGATTTGAAACGGGAAGTGCGTTTTATCGATCTGACAGAATTTAATATAGCAGGGGAAGAGGCGTTCTGCGGCTTCATCAAGGGCGTCATCGCGGCCGACCGCGACAACGAATATCTGTTCATTGACGGCGCCAGCCGCATCACGGGCAAGCCTCTTTCCGAAATGGCGGCATTCTTCTATATGCTCGAAAAGGTGAGCGACGACATGGGCGTCAAGATCACCATCGCATGCAGCGCCAAGCAGGAGGAACTGCCTCCCTTTATCGCAAAGTATCTGTAAGGATCGGGGAACTTTGAAACAAGAATCCCGGGCAGGTCTTTCGCACTGCCCGGGATTTTTTCTTTGCAAAGAAGTGAAATAGGGGCGGCATCCGCCCCGAGGAGAGGAGATATGTATTTTTTGAGTACGCGCGGCGGCGGAAAAGTGACGGGCGCACAGGCGATCGTGCAGGGCATTGCGTCCGACGGCGGGCTGTTCGTGCCCGAGACCTTCCCCAAGGTTACCGAAGAGGAACTGAACGGCATGCTCGCCATGAATTATCCCGAGCGCGCCGCATACGTTCTGCATAAATATCTGGACGATTACGATTATGAAGGTCTGAAGGGGGCATGCGAGCGCGCCTATGCGCAGTTTGAAGGGGGCGACGCCGCGCCGTTGGTCAAGATCGACGGCGGGCTGTACATTCTGGAACTCTTCCACGGCCCCACCTGCGCCTTCAAGGACATGGCGCTCACGCTCCTGCCCTATCTCCTGCGCGAGGGGTGCAACATCTGCGGCATCAAGGAGCAGATCCTCATCCTCGTCGCCACGTCGGGCGATACGGGCAAAGCTGCGCTCGAAGGGTTCAAGGACGCCGAAGGCATCAAGATCATGGTGTTCTATCCCGACGACGGCGTGTCCAAGATGCAGAAGCTGCAGATGTGCACGACGGGCGGGAACAACACCAACGTCCTCGCCGTGCGCGGCAATTTCGACGACTGCCAGACGGCCGTCAAGCGCATCTTCAACAGTGCGGAATACAAGGCGGAACTCAAGGCGAAAAACACCCTGCTTTCCAGCGCGAATTCCATCAATTTCGGGCGGCTCGCGCCGCAGATCGCCTACTATTTTTCGGCATACCTCGACCTCGTTTCCGCGGGGCAGATCGCCATCGGGCAGACGGTGGATTTCACCGTTCCCACGGGGAATTTCGGCAACATTCTGGCGGCATATTACGCCAAACAGATGGGTCTGCCCGTCGGCAAACTCGTCTGCGCGTCCAACAAGAACAACATCCTCACCGATTTCATCAGGACGGGCAAATACGACGTGCACAGGAATTTCTATAAGACCATGTCGCCGTCTATGGACATTCTCATCTCCTCCAACCTCGAACGGCTGCTCTTTGAAATTTCGGGCAGGAATGCTGCGATCATCAAGGATCGCATGGAAAACCTCTCCAAAAACGGCGTATACATGGTGACGACGGAGGAGCTCAGGCGCATCGACGAATCCTTCTATGCCGGCTGCACCAACGAGGAGCAGACGGTGGAGTGCATGTACGATTTCTTCTGCGAATACGGCTATCCGCTGGATACGCACACGGGCGTCGCCATGAACGTGGCGGAAGAGTACATGCGCAAGTGTAAGGAGGCAAAGGATCCCAAGGACAAGACCCCGCTGCCGCCCATGGTGGTCGTCTCCACGGCCAGTCCGTACAAATTCCCGCAGGATGTCTTGTATGCGCTGACGGGCAACGACGTAAAGGACAGCTTCAAGGGCATCAAGCGGCTCAACCTGCTCACCGCCATGAAGGTACCCAAGAGCTTGCAGGAGCTGCGCTACCAGGAGCCTCGGTTCAGGGCGGTCGCCGACGCCGAGAATCTCTATCGGGAAGTGTTGCATTTCCTCGAAGTCGGTACGGAGGGCGTCGTGGCGGAATCCGCACCGAAAAAGCGTTCCCCCCGCAAAAAGGCGGAGTGAACTGTCGGGCAATGAAACGGCATATCGTGAAACGGCGGATGAAATATCCGTCGTTTTTTATGACGCGGCAGGGACATACCCGTCGAAAGGGGGCGGCGGGGTAAAATTTTCGCCGTGAATAAAAAAGCCGATCGACGGCATTGCCTGTACCGGCAGAGAAGGAAAACCGCCGCACCGAAAAAGGTGCGGCGGTTTTGCGCGTTATTCCGTTGTTCGTTTTTCGTCGTTTTTACTCGGCGGGATTGAACGCATCCTTGCCGAGACCGCACAGAGGGCATTCAAAGTCGGCGGGAACGTCCTCCCACTTCGTGCCGGGTGCGATGCCGCCTTCGGGATATCCGGCCTCTTCGTCGTATTCCCAGCCGCATGCTTCGCATACATACTTCATGATGGCAACCTCCTTTATTCAGATTTTATTGTTTTGCCGCGCGTTTTATGCCGCGGCGGGTCGATTGTATCGTTTGTTCTTGTTCCGTGCGGAGCATCCCGCGGGAGGAGCGCATTGCTTCAACGGACGACGATGCGCCGTCGGCACATGCTTTTTTTGCCGCAGCGCGGGCAGGTCAGCCGCCGTCGGGTCAAGGTATGCACCCCCTTGACGTATTCCGCCGCCGTCGGCACGAAGAGCGCCTTGCAGTGCGGGCATTCAAAATATCCCACCCGAAGGTCCAGGAATATCGCCGCCCCCACGCCCGCAGCACCCGCGGCCGTTGCAAGCACAAGCAAGGCAATGCGCGCGGCGATCGGCAGGTCCAAAAAGGCCGCAAGGGCAACGAGCGCGCAGACCGCGACGAACGTAATGGCGCAACACAGGACGGAGACGGCGAACATCTTTTTGTTTTCGCTGTTGTTCTTCCGCAGCAGATCGGTCAGGTTTTCTTCCGCCTTTTCCCGATACGCGCGGTCGGAAACGATCTCGCCCGAAAGCAGGTCGTTGACGGTGATCTGTAAGATCTCGCACAGCGGCAGCATGAGGGAAACCTCGGGCATGCCCTTGCCGCATTCCCATTTGGAGATCGTCTTGTCGCTCACCGACAGCGCGTCGGCAAGCTGCCTTTGGGTCAGTTTTTGCGCCAGCCGCCGTTCGGCGATGAATTTTCCCGTTTTGATTTGATCCATATGTGTCACGCTCCTTGGTTTTTTCCTCTATGATAGCCGAAAAACGGGCGGCATGACACACACATACCGTAGAGTTTGCCGATCTCTACGAATCGTAGACAGCCATTTTTTCGCTGTAAGGCGGAAAAAGGGGGCTTTATTCGGCTTTCCGGCGGCGGGTAAAGGCGCAGGCGAGCGCGCCGGGGCCGATGTGGCAGGCAACGCTCAAAGAGAGGGGATTGACGAACGTGAAGGGGACGTCGGGGAAGATCTTCTTTAATTCGTTTTTGAACTCTTCCGCCTTGTCCTCGTTCTGTGTGTGCGCGACGGCGAGAACCAGCTCTCCGTTCGCCGCCAGGTCTTTGAATCGGTTTTCAAGGTCGCTTTTCAGCCCCTCCACCATCGCGGCCTTTGCCGCCTTCATGGTGACCGTGGTCATGCGGAATTTGTCCAGCCGCTCGCCCTGGATCTGCAGGACGGGGCGCAGGTGGAGCGCAGTGCCCACCGCCGCGGCGGCGGGGGTAATGCGGCCGCCCTTCTTCAGGTATTTCAAGGTGGGCAGGCATATGTAAATGCTGGAATCCATCTTGGTTTCTTCGAGGTGGTTTTTGATGTCCGCCGCGGGCATGCCCGCTTCGATCATGGCTTTCGCGTCCAAAACGCTCTGTTTCTGCGTGATGGAAATGCGTTGGTTGTCCACCACCTGGATGCGGCCGTTGTAGTCCTGCGCCAGCATTTTGGCGGTGCTGCAGGATTCGCTCAGCCCGCTGGACATGGGGATGTACACCATGTCGTCGTACTCCTCCAATATCTTGTCCCAGAAAGCCAGAAGCTCGCCCACGATGGGTTGGGAAGTGGAAACTTCCGCGCCCGATTTCAGCTTTTCGTAAAATTCTTCCTGCGTCAGATTGATGTCCTCGTAAAATTGTTCTCCGTTGACGAGGAAGGGCATGGGTACCACGAATATGCCGAGTTCTTTGCCCTCCGCCTGCGTGATGCCGCTGTTGCTGTCCGTAACGATAGCAGTTTTGCTCATGATGAATATTCAACCTCCTATTTTCCCGGGCATGGAGCGCTCTTTTTTGCGTTTTATTTTTTCCCTGCCCGCGCGGTTGTTCTCACGAACCGCTCATTCCGTTTAATATTATAACAAAGTCGGGTGCATATGTCAATCCAATGGACGGTGTTTTTCTGCAGGCGCCTTTTTTCGTGTTTTTCCGCTCCATACGCTTGACTTTGTATACGTTCACATGGTATAATCATAAAAAGAATGAGAACGCCGCGCGGCGGCACGCCTTGCAGGAAGAGAGGGGGAAAGGGCGGCATCGCTGCGGATATGGGACAGGACGGAGTTGCGGCAAGACGCAAAGGCAGGAAAGTTTGGGCATCGTTTCGGAATCGCGCGAAAGGGGGCGGGTCGGCCGTCCGTCGCGTTCGGGTTGCGTCATCGGCGTCGGTTGTCATCAGTCTCGTCGGTGGCTTTTTCTTTGTCCGGCATCGGTTTCCGTCCGCGAAAAATTCACACAACGGAGAAAAAAATGGAGAATATCAAAGAGATAGAATCGTTGCAGCCCCAAAGCGGCGCGGACAGCCCCAAAGCGGCGCTTCCGGCGGAAGATACGGCTGCGGCATTTCCTGCAGAGACGGAGGTCGAGGCGCTGAAAGAAGAGGCCGCCGTCGCCGCCACGGCGCGCGCGGCAGCGGGGGAGATCGCCGCGCCCATACCCGTCTATGCGCCCCGTCGGCGCAGCAAAGTCGGCCTGTTCTTCTATGAGGCGGTCAAGCGGGCGTTTGACGTCGTTTCGTCCTTTTTGGTGCTGCTCATTTTGTCGCCCGTCATTTTGGTCCTGCTGCTCGTCAAGTGGCTGGAAGATTTCCACAACCCCATCTACGTTTCCGAACGGGTGGGCAAAAACGGAAAGATATTCAAATTTTATAAGATCAGGACGATGTGCCCCGACGCCGACAAACTCAAAGACAAGCTGATCGCAGAGGGGAAAAACGAGGCGGACGGCCCCGCGTTCAAGATGAAGAACGACCCGCGCATCACCAAGGTGGGGCGCGTTTACCGAAAACTTTCGCTGGACGAACTGCCCCAGCTCGTCTCCATTCTGACGGGCAAAATGAGCGTCGTCGGCCCGCGCCCCCCGCTCCCGAAGGAAGTCGCGCAGTACAACGAATACCAGATGCACCGGCTGGACGTAAAGGGCGGGCTGCTGTGCCTGTGGCAGATAGAAAAGAACCGCAACGACATCTCTTTCGACGAGTGGGTGCGGCTCGATCTGGAATACATCGACAATCGCAGCCCGGCTCTCGACATGAAGATCATCTTCAAGGGCGCGTACATGGTCATTTTCGACCGCAGCGGCGAATGAAGGCAAGGCGCAAAACGCCCTGCCCATGCCTGCGAAAAAGGGGAAAAGAGGAATATTTTTTCTTTGAAAATACAGATCCGGCGTCTTTCCGACGCCGGATCTTTTCACGCCTTTTTTCCGCGTGCGGCGGGGCGTTTTTTTATTTTTCGGAGGGGAAAGAACTTTTGCCCCGGCATGCCGCGACGAACGCCCGGAATATCTTTTGGCTGTCGCCGTCGGTGCGGCAGGAGCATTCGGGGTGCCACTGCACCGCCCACACAAACCGCGCTTCGGGCAGAAATGCCGCCTCGACCAGTCCGTCCGTCGAATACGCCATGGGCCGCAGCCGCGGGGACAGCGTTCTGACCGCCTGGTGGTGGCAGCTGTTCACGGCAAGTTCCTCCTTTTGCAGCAGCTTTCCGAGCGGCGTTTCCGGCAGCACCCGCACGCCGTGCACCGGCCTGTCATAGGGCGGTGCCTGCCTGTGCGTGACCGCGGAGGGGCGTTCGGACGGCAGATCCTGGTACAGGTCGCCGCCCGTAAACACGTTGATGGCCTGAATGCCGCGGCAGATGCCCAAAATCGGTTTGTCCAGGCGGAGCGCCAGGCGAAAGAGCGTTGCTTCCATTTCGTCCCGTTCCGGGCACAGCTCCCCGCAGTGCGCAGATCTCGGGGCATGGTACAGCTCCGGGGCAACGTCCTGTCCGCCGGTGAACAAAAATCCGTCCGCTTCCGCCGCCAATTGCCGCAGTTGCTCCCCGTCGGCGGTGAGCGGCAGCATGACGGGCAGCCCGCCGCCCGCCTCCACGCCCCGCATGTACCCCGGCAGCATCCAATAACTTTCTTTTTCCCTGTCTATCAGCGGCAGAACGCCGATCAAAGGCCTTTGCATCGCCCTTCCTCCTTGCGTGTGTTCCGGGGCGCGTCCTCTTGCCCCGCTTCCGACACCATTATACCGCGCGCGGGATCTTTCCGCAATCCTTTTGCCCCGCTGCCGCGGCGGAAGAGTTATTTGAATATCCGATGTGCCCCATGCGTCCGCCTTATATTTCCGCTCCGCCGCTTTGAGCATGATCTCCGCGCTGCCGGAAGAGGAGCAGGAAATTTTCATCTGCCGCTTTCTGCGGGACATGACTTTCGCCGAAATTGCGGCGTTTCAGCAAAAAAGCGCCTCCTCCGTTTCTTCCCGATATTACAGGGCGCTTCAAAAGATGCGAAAAAATTTGAAAAAATAAAAAAATTTTTCTGAAAAATGAAAAAAACGGCGCCTCGTTTTGTCTTATTAGTGGATAATAAAACAGGAGGTAGCATTTTTCCATGAAAAAACAAATGGTATCCTTTCTCTTGGCGCTGAGCGTGACCGCTCTTTCCTGCATGTTCTGCGGCAATGCGCCGTCCGCGGGCGTGTCCCCGTTCGACGGCTGCGGCGGCGTGCCCGTGTATGTGACCCACAATGTCTACCTCTCCTTTGAAGGCGGCGGGTTTGTCGATCTGGAAACGGAGGAAACGCTTCCCGCGGCGCAGGTCGCCTCTCCGGCGGAAACGGGCTTCAGCTACATGGCGGGCGAAGATGAAGAAAGCTACCAAGAAACTGGTTTTAATCCCGTTTATAGCACAGAGACCATCAATTATTCTCATAAGACGACCGAAGAGTATGACATTCCGGGGGAATTGCCCGATTATCAATCGTATACAACATTTTTAGGACATATATTTTATAAGTCGCAAAGCGAAGCAGTTGTCGACTGTATGGCTTCATTGTATGAATTGATGGGGACGGACGAGGTGCAACTCGGCACTACCTATTTTTGTAGTAGTACGAACTGCGCGAAAAGGGAACGTGCGCAATGCCGTATTGGTCGGATTTGTGCAGCTTTATCCATTGCCGAAGGATGCAGCGGTCAATTTCGTCCGAGGTTCGCAAAACGTCGTCTATGATCTCAAACAACGTTCTTATTTCGGCGTTGAATACAATGACTTCTTTGCGGTTGCCGACATAGATGACGGAGGCCTCTTTGCCCTTTTTGAAATCTTTGATGATGTGAGGATAACGGTTAAGAATGCGTGACATAAATTGCTTATTCACAGGTCGTTTTCCGCCTTCCGGATAAATTGGTTTATCACTATAATAGACAGAATTATTCCGCGAAAAATTTCGATTTTTGGAGAAAAACAGGGAAAGGGCCGCGCCGCCGCGGGCATCGTGCGGCACAGGGCGCCCCGGGCGGGTCAATCGGCGAGCGGAAAGCGGGATTCTATGTCGGAATCAGGGCGGAAAAGCGCGGCTTTCTCCCACAGCTGCACAATTTCCAGGCATTCAACGTAAGCGGTCTTTTCTCCGTTCCCGAACGGCCCGGCGGGGCAGTCGGAGAGCTCGTTCAGGTAATACAGCAGGGTGTCGATGAGATAGCACAAAGTCTGTTCGGCGTTCATGGCGACAAAAAACCTCTTTTCTGGAAGCCTCGGGCATCATCTATTTGTTGGAACCGTACACTTCATCGGTGCTCAAACGCGCCATCAGGACGCCGAAACTGTATTTCCGTGACACGGGGCCGGCAGCGTATCTGACGAGGTGGCTGACGCCCGAAACGGAGAGCGAAATCGACCTCATCATCGAGGAAAACGGCGTTCTGTATCCCATCGAGATCAAGCAGAGCGCGAAAGTGAGCGCGGACGAGCCCGCCGCTTTCACCGTTCTGGACAGGATCGAAAACAAAAAGCGAGGCACGGG